>NZ_JBQFOY010000029.1:0-34063 GCF_056533985.1 Ruegeria sp. E8 | reverse complement strand
CTTCGATGCATGTGGTGCTACACCGAAGAGAGAACGTGGTGAGCTCCAGATGGGGCTGTACCCACCACCTATCCGACTCCGCCAATCAAAGCGAAGCGGCACCATCAAAACTACCCAAGCCAATCCATTCAAAACAACGCGAAATCAAATCTAATCACGGATTTGTCAACACGCCTCAGCGCAGTCTGGGGGCCACAGAATGACCCTGTTTCTGAATGGCAATCCTCTGGTGGTCGAGAGCGAAGCGGGTCAACGCGCCCTGACGGTCGCGCATGGCGCGGGCACCCGCGTGGACTGTGGGTGCCGCAAGCCTGCCCCGGAAATGTACATCGCGGCGACCGCTGGCAAGTTCATCGTCAAACGGATGCCCGGTACCGGTCCGGATCATGCGATTGACTGCCCCTCATTTCTGCCCCCTGAAGAACTCTCGGGGCTAGCACAGGTTCAGGCGTCGGCCATCACCGAAGATCCTGAAGATGGCACCACGACGCTTAAACTGGGCTTTCCGCTGCGCAAGAACAGCAAGAGCCGGACCGAGCCGGAACAGACGGGCGCAAAATCAACCGAGGCCAAGGTTGCACCGCGCAAGCTGACCATCACGAGCGTGCTTCAATTCCTTTGGCATGAAAGTGATCTGGGCAAGTGGTATCCCAGAATGGACGGCAAGCGGTTCTGGGGTGTGATCCATCACGCGCTGCGCCGGTCTGCGGCAGGAAAGATCGTCAAAGGGCAGGATCTGTCCCGCATTCTCTTTGTGCCGGAATACTTCAAGCCTGAGAACAAAGGTGAGATAGCGGCCAGACGGAACCGGCTTTTTGCAAACTTGCGGCCAGCTGGTCGCGGCGCAACCCCGTTTGGCTTGGTCATCGCAGAATACAAGGGCAAGGAGACCACACCACATGGTGCGAGGTTCATCTTCAAACACGCCCCCGATTGCGCGTTTTTTGCCGATAAGGACCTGTCCAAGAAATTCGACAAAGTGTTCGGGGAACAGCTACTGCTTCTTGAAGCGATGGGGTCCTGCCATGCCATCCTGATCGCCAGCTATTCCATCGCAAAGGCGGGTTATCCGGTTCTGCATGAGATTGGCATGATGCTGGTGACGGACAACTGGATACCGTTCGAAAGCCTGCGCGAACTGGAAGTGCTGAATGCGCTGACCGAACAGAGCCGCGCGTTTCAAAAGCAATTGCGGTTCAACCTGCCGGTGGACGCACCGATCGCATCCGTCTTGCTGCTGGATACGACAGAACCGATTGCCGTCTTTGTTGCCGTCAATCCCGACGATGCCGAGACGTTGGAACTTCTCACCAAAGCATCTGAAGAAGGCCGGTATGCGAGCTGGTGCTGGTTTGACGATGGGCCGATGCGCCCGTTTCCGGATCGTGGCGCGTCCCCCTCCAGCCATCACTCGCGCACACCGGAGGGGCGCGCGGGCGAGCCCTGGGACAACCCAATACCAAGCGGAGCAATCGAAAGGTTCCCCGATGAGGATTGAAAAGCCTCAAAACAAAGGCCGCGTCGACAATTTGTGTGGACCGGGATGGGTTCCCTCCCCGCCGACAGGACGAACATGCGGCGGAGAGAGATGCCGATCAATCCGGGTTTGGGATGGGATTAGATCGGCAGACCTCCCCTATTTCAATCCACCCCAAGTCTCAAAAGGACAGTCAGCAGACATTCGAAACTTGTTCAAACCGTTGCTGATTGGTCTCCCTTTGATCGCAGCACTCGCATCGTCTGCCCATGCGCAGAACGACGAGGCCGCAATTTGCGCGAGCCGTAATGGCCCGCTGCTGAGTGGAGGGCGCTTGCTGTGTGCGACCGCCCCCACCCGCACCTGCCTGGAACCCGCATTCCGGGCAGGTGCAATGGTTTGCTTGCACTATGAGGATGACGGCAATCCGGAACAGGTCGTCTCAAGGAACGCAAGCCCGCGTGCCAAGGGCGAATGGGCAGCGGAAGCGGAACGCGCCGCCAAACGCCACGGTGTGCCGGTGCCGCTGTTTCATGCACTGGTGCATCAGGAAAGCCGCTGGAATACCAACGCCGTTAGTCCAAAAGGCGCGCTTGGGTTAGCGCAGCTGATGCCGCCCACCGCCGCCGCGCTTGGTGTCGATCCGCATGACCCGGTGCAGAACCTCGATGGCGGCGCGCGGTATCTGAAAGCCATGTTCCTGAAATTCGGCACATGGCGGTTGGCCCTGGCTGCGTACAACGCCGGGCCTGGTGCCGTGGAACGCTATGAGGGCGTCCCGCCCTACTCGGAAACCACCCACTACGTCGCAACCGTTCTCGAAGGGGCCGGGCTTCCACCCGACGCCTGAACACCCCAGTCCAAGGAGACTATCTATATGAACCGTAACCCTCAAAACGTCGCCGTGCTGACCTTGCTGGCGTTCGTGGCACTCAGCGGCCCGGCCCTGGCGCAATCGCTGTTTGATGCGCCGGTGTCCATCCTGACCCAGATCCGCACCTTTGTGACCGGCGCCAACGGTATTCTGCTCGGGGGTGCGGCCATCGCGCTTGCCGGTATCTCAGCGGCCAGCCCGCGCGTTCCTGTGACATGGGGCCATTTCTTCGTGATCCTCGTCGTGCTGGGTATTTTCTACGGTGCGTTTGGCATTGCCGAAGCCATTCAGGGATTTGCGACCTGATGAGCGACGATAACCGCATATTTCAGGCGATTACCCGGCCTTCAGAGAGGGCCGGGATGCCAATGACGTTTCACATTGTAGCGCTCAGCATTCCCCTGATGACGTTCATCATGACACAGGGCTTTTTGGGCTTCTGGGGGTTGCTCGCCATCGCCCCGTCTTATGCCGCTGCCCGCTGGGTCGTGAGCGTCGATCCATACCTGCCGGATCATGTCGCCACCATGGCTGACTGCAAACTGTTCACCCCAAACAAGCCCTACTGGGACGGCAATTCTTACGCCGGAGACTGACCCGATATGAACATGCACCCTGAGATACGAAAGGCCATGCCGTCAGCGCGCCGCGCCGCGCGCGAAGTTCCAGCCACTACGCATATCCCGTTCGTGCGCTTCCTGCCGGACGGGACGTTCACGACGCGCAACGGTGATCTGGCGGCGGTATTGGAACTCAACGGGTTCATCCACGAAACCGCCGACCGGGCCACGATCAAAGCCGCCAATGATACACTCGCCCGGCTTGCGTCCAGTTTTGAAGACAACCGAACAGCCTTCTATAGCCATGTCATCCGGACCAAAATCCAATTGGCCGAGACGCTGCCCCCCGTGAACGGTCCTGCCTTCTCTGAAGACCTGGACCGCCACTATCGCGACCAGCTGGACCAGGATGAGACATTCCAGCTGCGCCATTTCCTGACGATCGTGCGTCGCCCTTACACCAGTGGCAAGCGGCTGCTGGATGCCGGGCTGCGGTCTTTCCGTGCGACAACAACAGATCCAGCCGCAAGTGCCGCCCGCGAAAAGAACCGCAAAGCCCTGCATGTGGCCGCAGAACAGGCTATGCGTGACCTGTCAGTTTTCGGTGCGCGTAGGCTCACCGGTTCGGAAGCGGATCGCAGCCGCACGCTGTCTTTCCTCTCGATGCTGCAAAGCGGGATTTGGCAAAAGGCCCCAGCAGTCTGGACACATCTCGCGGATGCGGTGCCAAACGGTCGTGTAACCTTCCGCAAAAACCATGTTCACAGCCTGACACCAGGCGGGGACAAGGATCGTTTCGCTGCCGTCTTTGCGGTCAACGCCTATCCGGAACGGTCAAAATACTACATGTTCGATGAACTGTTGGGTGAGCGGTGCGAGTTCATTGCAACGCAATGCTATGCGCCGATGGATCGCGTGTCGGGCGGCTCAAAGATCCGTGACGCCAAGCGGGGCATGGAAGATGCAGGCGATGAGGCGGAGTCGCTACAAAAGGATCTGAATGAGGCGCGCGACGCGGTTGCCTCCCGTGCCATGTCCATCGGCCGGCATCACTTCACGGTTGCTGTGTTGGGGAACACCCGCGAGGAGTTGGAAGACGCGGCCACCCGCGTGAATTCCTGTCTGACCGGTGCTGATCTGCGCACGCGGCGCGAAGACATCGGGTTGGAAGCGGCCTGGTGGGCGCAATTGCCCGGCAACTTCGCCTATCAGACCCGCAGCAAAAAGCGCTTCGTGTCCGACAAAAACTTTGCCGACTTCGCCAACCTGCACTCCTGGCCGACCGGATCGCGAGAAAGACTGCGTTGGGGCGGGCCTGTTGCGGCGTTTCGGACGCTGGGAGGTACGCCCTATTGGTTCTCTTTCCACCGCGAAGGCTCTGACAAATCCAAGGGACCAGGAACCACGGCCATTTTTGGGGCGACCGGGGAAGGGAAAACCCTGCTGGCGAATTTCCTGATGTCCAGCTGTTACCGCCTGCCCGAACACCCGCACCTGATTGCCTTTGACAAAGACCGGGGATCGGAAACGTTTATTCGGGCCATTGGCGGCACGTACCTTCAACTCAAATCCGGTGTGAACCTCGGATTTAATCCGTTTGCTGTTGCGACTGACGAAGTTGGGATCGAATGGCTTGAGGGGTTCATTCAACGCCTGACCGGCGCGGAAAAACTCACCCCGGAACAGGAACGACGGATCGCCACTGGTCTTCGCCGCCTGGCATCGGGTGATCCCGCGCTCCGCACATTCTCGGATTTTGCTGACACGCTGCGGTCCGTCGATGATGCGGACGCGCCCGTGCAGCTGCTCGATGCGCTGAGCAAGTGGCATGGGTCTGGCAGTCGCGCTTGGCTGTTCGACAATGCTGAGGACAGTTTCAGCCTCGATCAAGCCGTAATCGCCTTTGACATGACGGCACTGCTCAAGGCGTCCGACATACGCCTGCCCCTGCTGGATTACCTGTTCTACCGGATCGAGCGCAAACTGGCCGAAGGCAAACCGCTGATCATCAGTGTTGATGAGGCCTGGGCGCTGTTTGACGATCCGAGGTTTGGGCCCCGCATCCAGGACTGGATCAAAACCATCCGGAAGCTGGATGGCATTTTGGTCTTCATGACGCAGGAAACGTCGGATGCTGCCAAATCCTCAATCTCGGACACGCTGATCCAGTCGACGGAAAACCGCATCTTCTTTGCCAACCCCAAAGCGGATCGCAAAACCTATGTGGATGCGTTCCGGCTCACTGAGGCCGAGTTCAACGCTGTTTCCTCCATGCCACCCAAATCCCGACTGGTGCTGATCAATGACGGAGACGGATCAGCCGTGGTTTCGACCCGGCTTGAGCTTCCCGAGCAATTCTACCGTGTGTTGTCTGCCACTGGCGACAGTGTTGCCGAGATGGACCAACTGCGCGCTGAGCATGGCGAGGATGGCTGGCTCGACGCCTTCATGACCCTCAAAGCCCCACAGGAGACCTCCGAATGATCCGCAAACTTGTTTTTGTTGCCTTTGGCCTACCGCTTCTCGGAGCCTGCACCATTACCGGTGATGCCCTCGATCCGCCCCGCGAGCTGAAGGCCAATTGCAATATCGCAGACGCAGAGCCGGTCCCCCAAACCGGCCTTGCCACCACCCTGCCGCTCGGCGCGGGCAAAATCTGACCTCTCCCCTGAAAGGAAAAGACAATGAAGACCATTTTCAAAAGCACCGCCGCGGTTGTTGCCCTTGCATTGGCCGGATTTGTCGGGACGGCCGACACTGCCAGAGCGCAGGGCGTGCCTACCTATAGTGTTACGGAACATGCCGAACTGATCGCGCTGCTGAATTCCAGCGGCGAAATGGTTGGCCTGAATACGCAGATGCTCGACAATGCCCTGCTACAGCTGCAAGAGCTTCAGGAGCAATTGCGCCAGGCCCGGGCCACGCACAATGCCATCACGGGTGCCCGTGACACGATCGGCAACCTGTTCAGCGGCGATATCACCCCGCGAAAGCTGTCCTCGTCTCTGTCCACCCTCTCGATGACCGGCAATTCGGTGAACAACCGGCTGAGCAATCACATGGAAGTGTTGCGGGTGGATTTCCAGCCGTTGAATGGGTTGCAGGCGCTTGGGCGTTCCGCAGAAGATCCGGCCACAAGGTCGCATGATCTGGTTTCCGGATCGAGCATTGCCGGGCTTGCAATTGCCGAGGAAGGCTTTGCCGGGGCGGGCGAAGCGATGGAGCGCTACGACGGATATCGTGAGCAGATTTCCGCGACCGATGATCTGAAAGCTAGCATTGATCTGAACACACGCATAGCGATTGAGAACGGCATGATGCTCGCCACTTTGTTGCAAACCCTCTCTGCACAAGGTCAGCTGGACGCCGCAATCGTAAATCAGCGTCTGCGCGGTCAGGATATCGTAGCGCGCCAGGCGTACAGACCTGAAGGATCAAACTGATGCGCTTCCCCACTCATACTTTCATTATCGCAGCAACCGTCGCCACCACTCTGGCGACGGGCCAGCCGGTCTTTGCTCTAACGCAGGAACAAATCGAAGAGTTGCGTCTGTTAGATGCAAAGCGGGCTTCACGCACACGCAAAGAGGCGGCTGTAAGGTTTGCCTATGCCGAGAAATGCGAAACTGCGTTTTCGGCTGGTGAACCAATGCCGGAAAGGGATCTACGTCTCACTGAAACCGTCGAAATCGACGAGGATCTGATGGGAATGTCCGTCGAAGAAATATCAGCAGAGTACGGAACCGCATCGGATGCTTTCTATGAAGCTGACCGGGCCGTGAATGCCTGCATCCGCAAATTCAGAAAAAGGAATGATGGATCATGAGCATCAGGGATTTCCTTGTTGGCACCGATGAAAGCTTTGACAACATCATCAATGGCGGTTCGCAAGAAGTATTTCAGGCGCTTGCGACCCCGAGCGCTGAATTCCTGACCCTTCTCGCTGGTGCGGCCCTAGCGGTCTGGGCGGTTACAGCAGCATATCGTGGCAGCTTTTCCCTCGACGGGTTCATTACATTCGTAATTCGATTTTCGTTGTTCTACCTAGCTGTTTCTGGCGGCGTGCTCTGGACCCAGTATATTTATCCGTTCATCACGCAATTCCCCATCGATGTGGGTAACACAATCATCAATCGGTTTGGGGGAGGTGGAAACGCTGGTGGTGTGGCCACTGCATTTGCGGATGTGGCTGACACGTCTTTCAGAAACATCGTGACGGCCATCGGATCATATGGGGTAACGGATTACATCGCGGGCGATGCTTTGGGCGTGCTGCTATTTGCGTTGCTTGCTGCGTTCTTCATCCTTTTGATGATCATTATCGCCCTTGCCCTGCTTGTAGCCTCGAAAGTTCTGCTAGCGATACTATTGGCAATTTTCCCGGTCCTTGCCGTCTGGGCCTACCTTCGAAGTTCTGCAGAAATCTTCAACGGCTGGGTGCGCGGAATAACGATGCTGGTTCTGTTTCAGATTCTGCTCTTTGGAGTCATGGGCATTGCGTTGGCTGCAACGAGAGGTGTCTCTGAATCAGTCTCAGACGGTCTCGCTTCCGGGGTAGACATACCTTTGGAAATGTTCAAGCTCGCAGGCATTAGCGGGATCACTGCTGGGTTGCTTCTGATCTGTCCGATGATCGCTCAGCGGATTGGCGGTGCGGCGCTGAGCCTTGGTGAATCGCAGATCAAGGGGGCCTCCCAAACCGGCGTGAAGCTTCTCGGCGGACAGCTGACGGGCGCAAACTCCGGCGGCAACAACCTGAGCGATGTCTCCAATCAGCGGGCCAGTGCAGCGAATGAGGCCGACAGGCCATCCGCAACAGAGGCCAACAACCAACGCATTCGGGATTCTGTAAGGCGCGGGGCCGAACGCATGGCCCAAGAAGCGCGACGGCGCGGAAACTGATCAGAACTCATTGAAATCATTGGCGGGCTGGCCCCGCAACAGACGAGGAGTCACCAGATGCAACATGCAACGGCAGATTTGAGGCCCGACCCGCTCAATCCTGACGGGCAGTATCAGGGCTCTCCCCTGCCCGATACCACCACCATTCATGACGGCCACGACCGCTGGGAAGATGAGATGTATCTGTCGATGCGGCGCAGGTCGCGGATCGCTTACATCGTGGCCGGTGTTGGCGTACTGATCGGCGTCATGGGCGTTGCGGCCGTCATGGGGCTCGCGCCGCTCAAACAGGTCGTACCCATCACAATGACGGTCGACAAGCATACCGGCCTGGTCAACGTGGAATCCCGTCTGGGTGATCTGACGCTGGACGATGATGAGTATGTCACGCAGGCGCTGCTCTTCCAGTATGCGCGTGATCGGGAAACCTATGACGCGCACGATCAGCGGGAACGGCTGACCGACGTGTATGGGCGGACCTGTGGCGGGGCAGCCGAGGATCTGGCTGCGCTCTATGACGAAGACAATCCCAACAGCCCCATGAACATCTACGGCAGTTTTGGCCGCGTCGATGTCCGTATTCGGTCTGTCACACTGAACAATGGAAACTCGGCCACGCTGCGCATGACAAAAAGCGCGCGCCAGCAACAGGGCGCCCCGGTCACGACGCGGAACTTTGTGGTGACGATGGGATACGAGTTCGACCGCTCCGGAAACATGACACTGGAAGAACGTTGGAACAATCCAACCGGCTTTTGTGTCGCCAATTACCGACTGGATGAGGAGGCGCGATAATGCTGCGTTTAGTTTGCACTGCAGCTGTGATGCTGGCGTTTGGCGCGGCCTCAATCTCAGCTGAACAGAAAGGCCGGGGCACCCGCACGGACGCGCGGGTCCGGACACTCGTGTATCACCCCGACGAGGTGTACAAGATCGATGTTTCCCGGGGCTATGCTCTCAGCATTCACCTCCAGGACGGTGAACAGATGGTCGATGAGGTCCGGGGCGATCCCAAGACCTGGGACTTTATCCCGTTGACCGCTGGCAACGGCTTTGTCCTGAAGGCCAAACATGCCACGTCGCAGGCGAGCAATCTCATTCTGCAAACCAACCTGCGCAGCTATGTGTTTCTCCTTCAGGCGCATGAAGCCGGTCCACCTGATAATGTCGGGTTTCTCTATCGGTTCAGCTATCCGGATCAGAAAAAAGGCTTCAAACCGCGACAGGCCGGAAACATCCAGACAGCATTCAACACCACCGGGCGGCCTGCCAATCTGCAATACAGCGCCAGCGGCGACAGGCTGTTGCGGCCGGAAGTGGCCTTTGATGATGGGCGCAAAACCTATCTGCGCCTGAAACAGCAAAGCGTCCGGCCCTCGATCTTTGCGATGGGCGCGGACGGTCGTGAACGACTGGTCAACTCAACGGATCTGGCAGACGGCACCATTGTTGTGACCGGTGTTTATCCGCGCCTGGTCCTGCGCGACGGGCCTTATGTGGTCTGCGTGTTCAACATCCCTCTCTATGAAATCGATCAAAACCGCGACCCGAATAATCCGCGCAGGGTTTCGTCATCCACGTCACAGCGCAACGCAGGTCAAGGTGGGGAGAACCGCTGATGTCTGAGAAAAACAAACTGCTTGAGAACCGCATCGAAGGCTCTGAGGAGGAAAAACGCGGTCTTAACCTGCCCATGATCATCGGCATCGGTGCATTTTTTGCCTTTGTTGGCCTGTTCTTTTGGATCAACAACGGCGGGGATGACACCGACCGACGCGGCAGCATCATTCCAGAAATCAACCAGACGCCGGATCAGCGCAATCAAGGGGGCACCCTATTTGGAACCGTGCCAACGGAGCCCTTGCCACAGGTCGAACAAGAGCCAGACCCACGTGTTGCCATTCTGGAGGCTGAGCTGGCTGAACTGCGCGAGTTAATCAAAGCCGCACAGGCCGAGGCACCTGTTGAGGAGGCCGCCCCGCAAACGCCCGCTTCGGATCTGGATGCAGCGGCCCTCGCAGCGTTCGAAAAACGCACCGCGCGACAAGAAAAGGCCCTTGAAGCGTTCCTGAAAAAGCTGGAAGAGGATCGGCTTGCGGATGAGCGCCGACAACGAGAACTGATCGCGCGGATTCAAGCCAACCGTCCGATCACAGAGCCGGGCCAGGCGTCAGAACCGGCACAGGACGGCAATGCGGCGCAGGATGCGGTTGCGGCTGAAGAAGACCGGTTGACCCAGCCTTTGACCAATAGCCTTGGGCGCAGTGCTGCTGGGACGGGTGCTGGCGGGACGTCGAATAACAGCACGGGCAACGATTTCCTCGATGCAGCTGCGTCTCGTATCGTCCAGACGTCGCGGGCCACGCAGCTGCAGGATGTGCATCGTCTAATCACTCAAGGCACCATGATTCCGGGCGTTCTGGATACAGCAATATCGTCCGATCTTCCCGGTGAACTGAAAGCCACTATTAGCCGGGACGTGTGGTCAGCGGATGCAACCACTATTCTGATCCCCAAGGGCTCAACGCTGATTGGCGAGTATTCGTCGGATATCTCTCTTGGTCAGCGCAGGGTGCTCGTGGCCTGGAACCGGGTGATCACAACGGACAAGCGCTCCATCATGATCGGGTCGCGTGGTGTGGATGGTCTGGGCCGCGCCGGTCTTACAGGCAATGTGCGGCACCATTTCGGCCTCAAGTTTGAAGCGGCGTTCTTCATCTCGATCTTCTCAGGCATATCGAGCTTCGGAAATCGCACTCTGAGCGAGAATGATCTGTCCACCGGAACCGATGGCTTTGCGAATTCCGGTCAGGATGCCTTTGAGGAATACCTGTCGATCCCGCCGACGATCTGGGTGGACCAGGGCGAGAACATCAACGTGTTCGTATCGCGAGACCTCTATATGTGACGCCATGAGCATCAACCCACGCGGGGCGCAACATGGGTTGTGCCCCGCAACGTTTTCAAGCCTTCCATCCCTTACACTTTTGTCCTGAAGGAGAATGCCATGAGCACCATACAGGCAAAGACCCACCTTCCTTACACGATAGCAGCTGGCGTCATCAGCATCCCGCTTTGGGCCGCACTCCTGATTGCGTGGAAAGTGAATGGCGACATTGAAACATGGCGGCCATGGCTGCTGCTCAGCCAGCGCAATAATCTGCACCCGAAGGATTGGGATCTGGTGCTTTGGGGCGGTATCACACTCGGGCTGATGACCGGCGCGGGCCTTGCCTATCTGTTCGGCGGCATGGTGTTTGGCGTCACAGCAACCGATGCCCACGGCGATGCGCGATGGGCCAAGGCGAAGGAGATCCGCACGGCGCGGCTTGTCAGTGATTGGGGGCTGGTGCTGGGCAAGCTGGGAAAGCCGGAGAAAAAGGCGCCGCACCTGCGTGCCCATACCGATGATCAGGGCACGGTGCTGGTCTCAGGTCCGCCGCGGTCCGGTAAAGGTGTCGGTATCGTTGTCCCCACCCTGCTCGATTATCCCGGCTCGCTGATCGTCTATGATGTCAAAGGCGAGCTTTTTGAGACCACGTCACGGCGGCGGTTGGAAAAAGGCGACAAGGTGCGGGTGCTGTCGCCGTTCGATGTGCAGTTTCCGAACAATAAGGACTGTTCCCTTGTCGGCCGGTCGCACAGCTTTAACCCGCTGATCGAGATTGCGGCAATGGATGACCTGGAAGACCGGCTCGTGCGGATATCAGAAATCAGCGCCGCGCTGTTGGCGCCCAAAAGCGCAACCGGTGCGGAAGCGTCCTTGATGGAGGATGCGCAGGAAATCTTCGAGGCCGCTGCGGCGATCGTCTGCAATGAGCCTGAACCGTCGCTTGGGCGGGTGCTGCAGGTGTTGACGCCGGAAGTGGCAGGCGATGATGAGATACCGGATTACAAGGGCATGTTCGCCGCCCTTGCGTCGCGCGCGCCCGATCCGGTCTCAAAAGGCGCGATGCTGCGTATGGCGGGCCAGGACAACAAACAGCTGGGGATCTACCTGTCGGTCCTGATGGGCGGGGGTCTGAATGCCTGGCGCAACCCTGCGATCGTGCGCGCGACAAAGGCCAATGACTTCGATTTTGAATCGATGCGTTGGGAACCGCAGACCTGCTTTATCTCGATTCCAGAGGCGCATAAGCAGGTGTCGCGGCCTTTGGTGCGTTTGTTCATCCAATGCGCCATAAACGCGCTGCGTCGTCGTCTCATGGCCTCGGGTGAGGAATTCTTGCCGGTCCTGTTTCTGATCGATGAGTTTCATTCGCTGGGGAAAATGCAGGGCGTGCTCGATGCTGTAACCACGCTGCCCGGCTATGGCGGCCGCTTGTGCCTGATTGTGCAATCGCCGGCGTCGCTGCGTGAACATTATGGGCCAGCTGGTGAGGAGATCCTGACCGAAAGTTCGCATCTGCATGTGTGGCTGACCCCCAATTCTGAGGAAACCAAGCAAAAGCTGTCCAAAGCGCTTGGCAACAAGACGGTGACGCAGAAATCCGTGTCGGGGCGCAATTGGTCGAAAGAGCCCGGCCGGTCGGAAAGCTGGTCAGAGAAAAGCCGGGCACTGCTGACCCCCGAAGAAATCGGCCGGTTGGGCAAAGAAGAGGTCATTATCACCGGCAAGGGTATGTTCCCGATCCGAACCAGTCGGGTGTCCTATTACAAAGACCATCGGTTCAAAGCGCTGAATGACAGCCAAAAGGGCAAGTCTTGGCCGGATGTGCCTGTGGTCAAGGATGGCGTTGTGACCCGCTATGATGAATTCCTGAAAAGTGCCGGGTCGGCCAAATCGGCTGAGGCCGGAGAACCGGAGCTTGAGCCTGTCGCCAAACCTCCCTTGTCGCAGCGCGCGGCTGTCACTGGACCACGCTCATATGATCCGCCTGAGTATGAGGGGTATCTTGATCAGGGCGTGGCCGGCTACGGATACTTCGAAGATCCGCGCGAGACTGCCGATGACGAGGAAACAGCCGAGGACCGCCAACTGACGCAAGCAATCCAAACGGTGAAAGCACCCAGCTTTGCGGACAACCTCGGTAACCTCTTGAACCTTGCACCGATCAGCCCGGACAGTGAGCCTGAACTTGCCGACCTGGCACATCGGCTCTCACCTGACGAGATGGTCAACAGGCTGACGCCGCTGTTCAGCGGCGAAAACGCAATCATCAGTGGCCATTCGCTGCGTGGGGCATGAATGGCAAGTAGGCGCAACAAAGTCCGAATTCGCTGCGGTTGCTCGAACGACAGCTGCTGGCGGGTTGCGACGACAACGCCCTGCTGGTCGGGCGGGAAAGGTACTTGCACTGCGATTACAAAATTCTTTGCTACCCGTCGCGAATGGGGACCAACGTACATCGGTCATCGTTGGGTGATAATTCCGGTTCTCAAAATGTGGTTCTGGGTGCAACTTTCCTTAGCCAAATAGACTATTTTAGTCGTGTAATAAAACTTTCAAACTCCGCGTCTGAGATTGTTGCGCATTCGCTTGGGCTTGGAAATTGCTCCTCTTCAACAGATTCTCTGAACGCCGAAAGTGCGACTCGGCGGTGGTGATTTATCTGTTCATACAGTGAATCGAGATCGCCAAAGGCACGCGCATGGCGCGGGCTTTCGGGTTGCTCCCCGCATACGTCATTTTGAAAAAGGTAGATAATGTCTGCACTGGCGCCCGATCCGAGTGAGGACGTTATCAGAGATGTGCGGGCGGAAATCTCAGCCATTACTCGGTCACAGATAACTTCAGCCTCTACCGAAAAAGCTCCGGCATCTTCCATTGTGCGGAACGCATTCCAAAGCGCGATAGCCTCGTCCGCAGTTTTACCAACGGCACGCAGGCCGCCCCGCCAGGTGGATTTGCGAGGAACCAGGCCAAGATGACACATCACGGGGATATCTTCGCGCGCTAAAAGTTCAACAATGTGCGGCCCTCTTGCCGTGTAGATGCTGTCGGCACCATCCTTCATGGCCGCAAACGCGGCGGTCAGCACGTCCCTTTCCGTCGCAAAGTCCGGAAGACCAAGTGCAGCTGTGAAGAACAATTCAGGCGCGCCTTGACGCACGGCGGGCGTGTTGTGGGCATTGCCCATAATCAAATCAATTCCGGCATCTTTCGCGGCTGCTGCCTCTTCGGTTGTATTCGCCGTCGTCTGAACCAGCTTGCGGATACCCTTAAGCGCACGAAGGTCGGAAGCGGTGTAGTTTCTAAGTGAGAACTTCGCGTCCCAGTCGTAGATCCGTTTCATGGCATCACCCGATATCGATAAAGACATCTCCGTCTTCGACCTTAACGGGGTAGGTTTTCAGGTTCACACAGACGGGTGAGCGCTTTGCCTCGCCGGTGCGATAATCGAATTGGCCGTTGTGCATGGGGCATTCGATCAGATGATCGATGACCAGACCGTCTTCCAGATGCACTTCTTCATGGGTGCACAGGCCGTCGGTGCAGTAAAAATCGTCCTCGGGGCTTCGGTAGATGGCAAAGGTACGATCGCCATTGTCGTAACGGATAAGGTCTTCGGTTTCGATGTCATCGCAAGCGCAGGCGCGGGTCCAGTTCGTCATGGGCTTTCCTGTATTCCGGGGATTGATTTACTCGGCCGCTATGGCTGTTGGTCGAGTGTATTCTGGGCTGGGGTTAGCGTCCTTGGGCAGCAACGGCTTGCGGTCGACAAAGTAGAACGGATCGCGCCGCTGGATCAGAATGGCTGGGAGCATTTCGCGAAACGCGGTCAGTGTTCCCGCGTACGCAGGTGGGCAATCGCCTTTGATTTCTTCGTGCAAGGCCGGGAGATTGTAGAATGGAACCATGGGATACATGTGGTGTTCAACATGGTAGTTCATGTTCGAATATACGAAGCGGAAGAACCGGTTCATGTAGACGGTTCGCGAGTTCAATCGGTGATCCGGGACGTCTTCTGCCAGCCCGGCATGCTGCAGTGACGCCAACAGGTGATGCAGCCACGAACCATAGAAAGTGGGACCGCCGATCAGCACAATGGGCAGCCATGATTGCAGCACCATTGCCAAAGCAAATGTCATTGCGAGGATTGCGAGATGAACACGCGACGCCAAGAACGCCTTAGAACGGTCGGCTTCGATGAGGAAGGTTTTCTGATCTTTGGTCAAACGACCAGCCGACAACCGAAACATCTTCTTCAATTCATTCCAGCCAGATTGCAGATGCAGCATGTTCCATAGGAGGTTGAGTGGATGCGGAGGCCGGGGAAATGCAATCTCGGGGTCTTTTCCGACGATCACCGTATCCGTGTGATGGCGTGTATGGCTCCACCGCCAAAGATAGGGGTTTTTCAGCGACATAAATGAGGCCAGCTGATAGGCTGCGGTGTTCAGCCAAGGCGTTTTGAACACAGTCCCATGGCAGCACTCGTGCCAACGACTGTCGGCACAGGATCCATAAAACACCCCGTACAGGATAACAGACGGCACTGCCCACCACGTACCCCAGGTCAGAATGACCAGAGCACCGGTTGCCAACACCAATCCCAGCCAAATCCCGTAGTCGATCAAGGCCGGAGCATCACGGCGCTTCATCAATTCCTTCATCCGTTTCCGGGGGACTGGAGTAGAATACCACTGTTTAGGTGCAAAGCTTGGACCGCTGTCCCGGCCCGTCAGCGAATAATCCCGCCAAGGAAGGGTATTGTCCTTCGGCACATCAGGTTCCTTATCTACATTGCTGTTGCCGAGCAGAACCGAAGGGCGTCTGAATCGTCAAACCTGTCGTGATATTTTCTATCATTTCTCTCAGAAAATTCTGTAAAATAGATGATACGTTTTATCATGGAGCGTGCTATGGCCCGTGTCACACTCAAAGACGTCGCAGAAAAGGCGGGGGTAGGCGTCGCAACAGTAGACCGCGTTCTGAATGCGCGCGCGCCAGTTACTGCGGCGACATCTGCGCGGGTTCTTTCAGCGGCGGAAGCGTTGGGGTATCGCTCGGCAGGATTGTTGCGGCGCCGGGTTGAGGAGATGGCTCCAGCAAAACGGCTGGGCTTTATTCTTCAAAAGGAAAGCAAGTGGTTTTATCGCGAATTGGCAATCGAGTTGCAGCAAAAAGCAGAGCAGTTGCGCAGTATCCGGGCAAAAGTTGTAATCCAATACGTAGAAAGCCTGTCGCCGTCCGAGCTTGCAACTGCGATTGACGAAATGCACGGCAAGGTAGACGCCATAGGCTTGGTTGCGATTGATCATCCGGAGATCAATCGTGCGATCGCCAGCGCCGATGTCCCTGTCATTGCATTGCTCTCGCCCCTGTCATCGCCTCACGTTACTGCCTATGTCGGGATCGACAGTCGAAAAGCGGGGCGGACGGCAGGTTGGGCGATGGCGCGTCTTGATCGAACCGAAGGCGTGGTTGGCATCCTTATCGGGTCGCACAGGTATCTGGGGCACGAAGCGCTTGAGAGTGGGTTCAGAAGCTACATGCGCGAATTTGCACCGCAGAAACCTCTTCGAGACTCTGTGGTGTATCTGGATGACGCCGCGGTCGCATATGAAGCGACAGCAGAATTGCTGCGGGCCAACAAAGACCTCTCCGGCATCTATCATTGCGGAGGCGGGGTGACTGGAGCCTTGAAAGCGCTGCGCGAGGCAGGGCAATCGCGGGAAGTTGTCTACATCTGCCATGAACGGACACCAGTTACCGAAGCCGCGCTTGCCGATGGCAGCATCGATTTGGTGATTAACAACCCGCTGGATCAGGTTGCAGATCGCGTGACACAGATGATGTCTCGGTGTCTGACCGGAAAACCAATTCAGGAACAGGTTGGAGTTATTCCGTTCGGTCTCTGCACATCTGAATACCTGTGAGCATCAACCGAAGGTGGCGCCGTTGATGTTTTCACGGGTGATGACTTCAACTGGAACGACCTCAGCCTGATGGGACCGGTTTTCCAGTGTCGCGATCAGGGTCTGAACGGCTTGTTCAGCGATCCGTTGCATATTCTGATGAATGACAAGATCCATTGATCCGTCCAGCAGGTAGTTTCTCGTCTTCGGCGTAAGGTTGTGGCCGATCAGCATGATTTCTCCCGTCAAATCGCGATCAGCCAGAGCCGCAACAATGCCTTCGTTGCCACCGCCAACGTTATAAATGCCCAGCAGCCCGGGATGTTCGTCCAGCATCTGGCCCACCACCACGCGATTTTCCTGCACATCATCGTGGCCGATATAGGTGCCCACAACGCGGAGGTGGCTAAAATCCCTTCGCAAGGCTGACCGAAACCCCATCTCGCGATCCGAATGGTTGCGATATAGTTGCTCGCCGGAAATCACGCCGACGGTTCCGGATTGCCGTAGCATTCGACCCATAAAATAGGCCGCTGTTCGTCCTGCGGCCATGTTGTCCGTCCCGACAAATTGGCCCAGAACAGGGCTGATCAGATCGGAGACGACAGGTATGCAGGGAATATTCAAACCGTGCAGCTCTTCAACTGCGTCGCGAACCCGCGGATCATCCAAAGCCTGAAAGCCAACTGCATCAATTCCCTGCCCGGCGCAGGCTCTTAGTTTTCGAGCCAACACTGATGGTTCCAATTTCGTGGAAAAGACACACTCGACAGTGGCGCGGCCATTGGTGAAAACATTCTGAAAACAGTTGCCCAGAAATTCTGTCGATGGTCCGGCTTCCTCTGGTAGAAATATCTTCAGCCGCCAGGGTCGCGCAGGCTGGTCCAATTGAGCGCCGGATTCGATCGCGTGCTTGGCCTGCAAAACCCGCTGGCGGGTCTCAGGCTTTACGTTTGATCTGTTGTTCAAAACCCGGTCAACCGTAGCGGTGCCGACCCCCGCGATCCTCGCAATCTCGGAGACACGTGCCTTCTTTGGGATTATTACAGCTTCATCGCTCATAAGCCTCTGCTAACATCATTCCCGATCAAAATCATCCTCAAATAAACCTCTAAGAACATCAAAAACCATCATTCCCGTCATTTGATGCAATTTTTCTTGCCACCGAATTGTAAGGGGGCTTATCCCAACGTCATGCAACGGGATCGAGTCCCGTTCAGGGAGGATAACATGACCTACACAGCTAAATTACTGGCCGGGGTAACCGGCCTATTAATGACGGCCAGTACAGCACTGGCGGCGGACTTCACCTTTAAATATGGTAATGAGCAGCCGGAAACCTCAATCCGTTCGCAGTCCATGGACTGGTTCAAGACTGAACTTGAAAAACGTACGGACGGTCGCATCGAAGTCGAGAATTTCTTTGGTGCCGCGCTTGGTAATGAGCGTGAAATGATGGATCAGGTGACGGCCGGTTTGCTGCAAGGCACGCGTGGCGGTTTCTTTGCCGACGCGTCCGGGGCATTCAACCTGTACCAGTTGCCGTTCCTCGTCGCGAATTGGGATGAGATGGAATGTCTGGTCGGTTCGGACTTCACCAAGGGCGTTCAGGCCCGTGCTGAGGCGAACGGATATCACATCCCTGCCACCGGTATCAGCCAAGGATTCCGGGCCTATACCAACAACGTTCAGCCAATAACATCGGTTGCTGATCTGCAAGGTCTGCGCATTCGCGAACCTCAATCTGATCTGATGATCGCCACGGGAACAGCCATCGGGTCGGTTCCGGTCGCCATGCCGTTTTCAGAGGCATATCAGGCATTCAAACAGGGCGTGATTGACGGGCAGCATAACCCGCCGCAAAATATCTGGGACTTCAATATTCACGAAGTGCAAAAGTATCTGACGCTGTCGAACCATATGACAGGCCCCGATCCTTTGATCGTCAACAAGGCGTGGTATGATGGTTTGCCCGAAGACCTTCAGGCCACCTTTGACGAGGTTGCGGTCGAAGCGATGGCGATGTCGGACAAGCTGTATCGCGATGCTGAAACGAACATCGTCGGCGAACTCGGCAAGCACATGGAGATCAACGAACTGACGCCCGAAGCCCTGGCGGGTTTCCAGGAAGCCGTTGCGCCGGTCTATCAACAGATGATCGACGCGGGTCATTTCACGATGGATGATATCGACGCAGCCCGTGCTGCAGCGGCGTCCTGCGGCTGATCTGAAACGGCAATTCCGGGCGCTCTTACTTGCGCCCGGATTCGCTTCTTAACGGAACCGGTTTATGGATACGCTCTCTGCAATTGACCGTGTACTGACGCGCGTTATCGAAGCGCTGATGGTCGTGCTGTTTGGGGTGTTTTTGGTGATTGTCGTCACCAAAGTCCTGATGCGCCCCTTTGACATGGCGATCTACGGCGTCGACGAACAGGTCAAGATCGCGTTTCTTTGCACCTCGGCCTTGGGCGGTGCCGTGGCGATTACGAAGCGTGAGCATATCGCGATCACATTCTTCATCGACATGATGCCCTACTACGTCAAAATGGCCTTCTACGTGGCAGGGCTTGTCCTTGTCGGAGTGATGAACGCGGCATTGGTCTGGCTGTCCATCGATTGGATCGCGGGGCCAGGCAAAAACATGTGGCAACCCTTCGGGATGCCTCAGGCTTATGTGTTCATCATTGTTCCGATCTCCTGTTCGATTGCCGTGTTCTATTGCTTTGTTCGTGTGGTTCTGACTCTGGGCGGTCGGGATTCCATCGATGTTCTCTGGATGCCGGAGGACTGACATGCTGATCCTGTTCGCCACACTGGGAATACTGTTGGTCTGCGGAGTTCCAATTGCCTATTCTCTGGGGCTGGCGTCACTGGCGTATTTCCTGATCGAGGCCCCCGCAGCGACCGGGTTCGTTGTTCAGCGTTTCTTCTCCGGCATCAATAATTATCCGCTGGTTTCACTGCCCTTCTTCATCCTGATGGGCTTGGTGATGAATTCCGGAGGCATCACGCGGCGCCTGCTAGACCTGTCCATGTTCTTCGTCGGCCGCCTTAAGGGCGGGCTGGGATTGGTTAACGTGGTCGGCTCGATGATCTTCGGCGGTATCTCGGGTTCTTCTGCCTCGGATACTGCTTCAATCGGGTCTGTTCTGATCCCTGAGATGGAAAAGCGCGGATACCCCAAGAGCTTTGCGGCGGGGATCACAGTTGCCTCATCCACAATGGGCATGATCATTCCGCCGTCTGTTCCGATGATCATCTACGCTGTTGCCGCTGAAGAAAGCATTGGTCGCCTGTTTCTGGGCGGGATCATTCCCGGCATCATGGTTGGCCTGCTGCAGCTGATCGTCGTGTGGTTGTTGGCCAAGAAGAACGATTACCCGACCGAAGATGTACCGTTCACGTTGGCCGAGGCAGGGCGACAGGCGCGGCGTTCGGCTGCCGTGGCGTTGATGCCAATCCTGATCGTGGGGTCGGTTGTATTCGGTTTCGTTACTCCGACCGAGACAGCCGGAGCGGCGGTGGTTTACGGTCTGATCATCGGCTTATTCATCGTCGGCTTCGGCGTTCTCAAAGATTTGCCGGGGGCCATGCGCCACGCGATCATCATGTCCGCCAAGATCATGATGATCATCGCGTTCAGTCAGGTGTTCATCACTGTACTGGCGCTGGAACGTGTACCCAATCAACTGGCCGATTTCGTTTCGGGCCTCGGACTTGGCCCGGTCGCCTTCATGGTTCTGACAGCCATTTTGATCCTGATGGCGGGTACGTTCATCGACGTTAGTCCCGCCATTCTATTACTGACACCGGTTTTGTTGCCGGTCGCTGAAAAGCTGGGCGTGTCTGGTGTGCATTTTGGTGTGGTGATGGTCTCGGGACTCGCGGTTGGTGCATGCACACCGCCAGTAGGAAATTGCCTGAATGTCTGCGCTGCAATCTGCCGTATGCCGATCGGAAAGATTTTCGTCGGTGCCGCGCCGTTCCTGCTGGCAAATGTGGTGGTGCTGATTTTGATCGCGATCTTCCCGCAACTGGTCCTTTGGATACCGGACGCGGTCATGGGTCCGTAGCCACACGGAATTGGGCAGCGGGGTGTCTTCCGGACCTGCCCGGCCTTGGTCAGCCAAAGCCTGAAATCCCCGCACACATCGACGCCTCGGAAGATGGGGCGCCAAACCTCAACTCCGGCCGGGCCGGACGACACATTAGGAAGACAATTATGCAACGTGCAGGTGTCATTGGATTAGGGGATATGGGCAGCGGGCTGGCGAAGAACCTGATCAAAAACGGGTTCGAAACCACCGGGTTTGATCTGAGTGAAGCGCGCCTGAAGGCGCTGGCTGAAATGGGCGGAACGCCTGCAGCAAGTGTTGCAGATGTAGGGGCCAACGCGGATGCAGTCTATGTCATGGTCATGAACGGCGATCAGGCCAAGGCTGTCATTCTTGGTGAAAACGGTCTGGTCCGTCACATGGCGCAGGGCGGCGCGGTCATTCTGACCGCCACGATCAAACCGCGTGAGGCCCGCGAGATTGGCGAGGCCATGGTCGGTTCGGGCATCCACCTGATCGACAGCCCTGTCTCTGGCGGCTTTCCGGGTGCGCAGGGCGGTACACTAACCATGATGGCCGCAGCCCCTGATGCCGTACTGGACGAATTCCAACCAGTGATGGAGGCGGTCTCGGCCACTATTCACCGCGTAGGGGACGGGCCCGGCCAAGGTCAGACCGTAAAAGCATGTCTGCAGACTCTGATCGGTTCAATCTTTTCGGCAACATTTGAGGCGTCGGTTCTTGCCGCCAAGGCGGGCGTGAAGGGCGAAAACCTGTTCAAGGTCTTTTCGACCTCTGGCGCGGGATGCGGATGCACCAACACGGCGCTGGAGAACATCATCGACCGTAAATTCGAAAACACTGGCTCGGGCATCGGCACCATGCACAAGGACCTGACCATCTCACTGGATCTGGCCGAAGAGCTCGGCGTTCCAATGCATACTGCTTCATCTGCCATGCAGATTTTCCATGCTGGCAAAACCAAATTCCCCGATGGCGACAACTGGGCCTGCACCCGCGTGATCGAAGACATTGTCGGCGCTGAGTTGCATCGCTGAGAAAGGACAAGAACATGAAACTTGGCGTTATCTGTGATGGCATCAGTCGCGACCTGAAACACGCGGTCGATGTGATGGATGAGTTTGACCTCGAATATGCCGAACTGCAATTTGTCGGCGATACGGAGGTTGGCGATCACTCTGCGGATGAGATCAGGGAAATTGACGCGCTGCTTCGGGATCGGGGCAAGCCTGTATCCTGTCTGTCGCGCCACATCTTCGCGGGAATGACCGGGGCGAACAAACCAGGGGACGACCTGCACAGCAAGCATATGGATTCTCTGAAGCGCGTGATCGACATGGCACATGTGGTCGGCAGCCCATTGGTTCGCATTATGACCCCCAAGAAAGAGCAAATCCTTTGGGGGTATGGAGGTGCCGAAAAGTGGAACGTCGCCAAGGGTGCATGGGACGCTATGCTGCCCCTGATTGCACCGGCGATTGACGTTGCCAAGGACGGCGGAGTGACTTTGGTCGTCGAAACGGGCAACGGGACCATGGTGAATTCGAACTACACCGCCCGTAAGCTGATCGATGATCTGGATGCCAAAGACACGTTAAAGGTACTTTGGGACCCGGCCAACAATTGCTGGTGTCACGAACAAGCGTTTCCTGCTGGGTATGACGAAGTGAAAGAAGGCTATCTCGGGCACATCCACATCAAGGACGTTCAAGTCGATACGCCCCGCGCGACATTGACGGTCAAACAAATGGGCGAAGGCCAACTGACCGATCAGTTTCAGCCGATGGCGGATGCTCTGAAAACCGACGCCTATGATGGGGTGATATCATTCGAAAGTGTCTACCACCCCGGTAACGGAAATTTCGAAGACGGTTTCCGCCGCTGTATTGATCGCTTCAAAGAGCATTTTGGTTGAACCTCTGGCGAGACCAAAACGGCCAATCGATGTTCCTCCCAATACATCGTTCGACCGAAACACAGACCCGTCGTTAGGCGGGTCTGTTTTGGGTTTCAGGTGAAAACCGAAAAACGGTCAAAAGATCTGACTCTGCGTGACGACTGAGGAGATGTAGCATTATTTGCCAAAAACATTTCTCTTTCGGCAATCGTGCCGCGGTATAACTATGGCAGCTTAGGCGGACCGCACCGTAGCGTGGAGATAGTCTGGTCAACATCAGCAAGGGGTAATCGTTGCGCAGACCCATGGCAGCAATCAGAGCTTTGAAGTCATTCGTGCGCGGCGCAGCATTTGTCAAAATGGGCTCTTTGCTGTCATTCTCCGCGGGTTTCTTGAATGTCGGCTTTACCTTACCGGGAGATCTGCGCGACCGTAAAAACCTACTTCGGCCATTTCCCCGTCGGGCGTTCAAAAACCTATGCCGCTTTCTGCCTGAGCACCCTGACGGCAACCGGCCGCCGTTGATCCCCGGTTTTCCGAAACTGCACAATCACGTCGATCATTGACCGGCAGTATTCGAGGATTTCGGAATAGGTCAGCCCGGTATCTGCCTGCATGACCATCAACGCCAGGCGCGACAGGGCGGACTCCGGTGATGCCGCGTGCAGCGTGGAAATCCCACCCGGATGGCCCGAGTTGATAGCAGAAAGGAAGTCATAGGCTTCCGCACCGCGCAGCTCCCCCATGATGATCCTCTCCGGCCGAAATCGCAGACAGGATTTCAATAGATCGCTGCTCGATGCGTTTTTGTTGACAACCAGAGACACCGCATTGGGCTGGCTGGGACGGATTTCCAACACATCCTCAATGGTCATGATCCGCTCTGAAGGATCGACTTCACCGAGACAGGCGCGCAACCAGGTCGTTTTACCGGAGGATGTCCCGCCCGACAAAAGGATGTTCCACTTAGCCTTGACGGCCGCGCGCAGGAAATCGCCAAAACCTTTTTTCTCGTAAGCGTCGAAAACAGCCTCATCGGCAGGATCAACGCCAGATTTCAGATCGTCCATATTGGCGTCCAGATCCGGCAAGCCCTGCATCAGATCATCGAGCGAGAGTTGCTTTGCCACGGCCCGGCGCAGAGCAAATGCTACGCCAGCCTCAACGGCAGGTTTGACCGCGACCTGCGCCCGCCACAGTGACCCGTCGATTTCGAACTGCGAACCGGCCAGCGGCGTTTTGCTGGAAATGGGATTTTCACCGGCCAGGTCCTGCGCGAGCGCCAAAGCGTCGTCTTCTCCCATTGGCTCGTCCAGCTGGCGCATGGCAGGTTCACCACTGCGCTCAATCCAGATTCTGCCGTCTGGATTCAGAACGATTTCAGACAGGAGAGGATCGGAGAGCAATTGCTCTCCGAACACTCGATTCAATGTACTTTCCAGATGGCGGCTCATCGGCTGACGCTCCGATCACCTTTGGCGCGTTCTGAACGCTCCCGACGCCGCTGCTCCTGCACCACCGGATCACGGTCAATCTGTCGATCGACGCTCTTCAGATCCCAAGCCGTGCGGGTGACATTGACGCGCTCCGGCTCGTCGGTCTCGGGGTTCCGGCGTGACCGGGTGACTTCTTCTTTGCCCACTTTGACGAACGTGGCCGTGTCACCGATTGAGATGTTGTTCCGAGCCATCTGGTCCTGCAAGGCGGTGCCCCAAATCCGTTCCGGCTCGTCTTTGCCCTCTACCTTCATATCGACGTAGAACGACTTGGCTCGCGGATCATCGGGGCGCAACAGAGCCTCTTTGGCATCGACGATTACACCCGTGACACCGGTTTCAATGGAGACCTCCTGCCGAACGGCGCGGTCCTGCTGGGTCTCCTCACCTGCCTTTGCATTCGCAACATCTGGTAACAGGGCCTGTTCCTGTGACCGATCGTTGTCGCGCGGTACGCGCTCGATGTCGGTTGCTTTCCAGGCGCGGCGGTTTGCCTCGATAATCTTCGCTTCGCCGGTCTTTGGATCGGTCTTGGTGACCGTCACCCTCTTGTAACCATCATGGGCAAGGGTGGCCGTATCACCGATGTTGAGATTTTCGCGCTGCATCATGTCGGGCAGATCGACGCCCCAGACACGGAACGGCTTGTCGCGACCGTCCGCCTTTAGATCGACGTAAGGTGACATGCTGTCTTTCTCGTCTTCTTTGTAGAGCGCAGACCCTGCATTGACGATCTGCCCCCGCACGCCTGCGTCCAGGTCGGGACGTTGCGGTGCGGTGCCGGCGGCGCGAGCATCTGGGACCTGGCCTTGCTGTTCCGGGCCCGAGCGCGCTTCGCCGCCAGCACGATCCGGTGCGCGACCTGTCACTCGCTGCTGCACCCGATCTTCAATCTCAAGCAAACGTCCACCGATCGCGGCCCGATCAAAACCCTGCCCTTTCATGGTCTGGATTTCGTTCCGAACGCCGGTCTTGATCTTTTCTTGCAGGAGGTCGTCTCCCCTGCCCTCTGCAAAGGCGCGGTTGATGTTACGGATCTCGCCACGGGCATCGCGGTAGATCTCTGCAGCATCCTTATACGCGGCCTTCATGTCGATCCGCGCCTGGTTCTCGCTGAGCGAATGCGCATTCGCCAAGGTCTTAACATCGCGTTCAAACCAGTTCTCACGGGTCTGCCTGTCCACGTCAGCGCCGTTGCGGATGCGCGACAAGACCAGATCGCCATTGATGCCCATCGTTTCGAACCGCTCGGCCACTTGCCTGTCGGCGTCTTTCAACACCGCATTGGTTGCCGCGCTGCGCGGATCGTTTGCATCGGCCCGCTCCCGACCACTTGAGCCTGCCCGCTCCTGTCCGATGGGCTGGGTGCGTGTTGGATCTGCTGCATCCTGTTCTGCAGCCCGGCGCTGACGTGTCGGATCAACGTCATCGCGACCCACCTCGACCTCATCGTCCCGCTCCAGGCGCTTGCCAAAGAACGTCCTGGTCTCTTCGTCCATCAGCGGTTCATAATCCCGCAGGACACGAGAAATCGCAGCCTCGGTCTGGATGCGCTTTTCTTCATTCTCCATAGCCTCGGCCTTGGCGTCCATGCCTGTGATAAACTCTCGTACATCGGTTCCAATGGCCTTCATCTCGCCGTCTATTCCTGACGCGTGGGTCGGGTCCATCTGGTTGGCGACTTGCGTATTCATGTCGATTTCCTCTGATCTGAGAACCCCGCCCCGCAACAGGATTTTGGCCGCGCCGAGAACAGCCGTTGAAAAATTGCCCAAGGTTTCGGCCCGCCCTGGATATTGTGTTGTGAAAATGCCCTGCGCGACCCCGGCCTGATGCGACCGGAGGGTTTCGCCAAGGGCGGAGTAATCCGCGTTGCGCTGATCTTTCATGGCCTGCAGCCGGTCCCGCGCGACGGGTTGTAGTCGGCCGATCCCAAATAAGGGAAAACCGCTGCGCTGCTCGGGAGCTGGCCGCTCGCGCAGATTCCGGCCGTCGCGCCGCGCATGAACCCGCGCGCTGCTTTCGCGCTCGGGGCGCAGGTTGCGGCTGAACCGGCTGGTCGCGGTTAGAACAATGCCAACGTCCCGTGCGGTCTCAACCTGCAGGTCGCGCAGATCTTGAGGGGTGATCCCGTACCGGCTCAGCTGAAGAGTCTTGCCCAAGGCCCCTGCACGGCTGATCACCAGATGCGTATGTGGATGCCCAGTGTCGTCGTGATGGGCCATCACATATTTGTAGCGGTCGCCATACTCACCATTCGTCAGCCGCTCGCCAAAACTGCGCGCAGCCTGCTTGGCGGCCTCCCGGTCTGTGTCCTTCGGGTAAGACAGGATCACATGGTAGGTGTAGCTGGTGACACGCGCATCCATCTGGGCCCAATCCTTCGCCCAGTCGTCCTGCACGTCGCGCAGGCCATCCATCCCATGCGTCAGCTCGCCGGTATCGCCGCGTTCCATTTCGACGGTGCCCTTGCGGGTGATGTAAGACAGCTGGCCACCCAGACGCCCGGATGCCGTGACGCTTCCACCGCGGACAACCTTGACCACCGCCTGATTGGTCAGAAGTGCATTGGCGATCATGCCAGCTGCCCCACTCGATGCGCTCGCTCGTTGTGCCGGTCGCCGCGGCGACCGCGCAAGGTTCTGACCAGGCCGCGGCTTCAGATCCGGGATCAACTGAAACTCTCCAAAGAGCGCGTCCCAGGCCGGATCATATGCGGTGGTCAAGCTGGTCATCCGTCACTCTTTGCGTTGGGTGACACACGATGCGCGCGTTGGATTTCCGCCAGCCGCTCAATCTCAAGAGCGCGGGTAAAAGACCGTGCACGGGCCGCATCCGAGTAATCCACGAACAACTGACGCAACTGGCGGATCTCGACCTTCATGGCCTCGATCTGATCTTCGGTGCGCTTGTTGAGCCGGAACTTCCCTGCGTTCGCAGCCCTGGTCATCTGGTTGAGGTTGTTTGCCATGCCGATCAGCTGAGCCAGGTGTTCTTTGAACTGCAGCGTCCGGAATTCTTCTTTGGTCGGAATCCCGAAGGCCACGCGCAGGCACATACGCACCAGGCCAGTGACGCTGCGCAGCCGCATGGCCTTCCTGCGCTGTTCAAGGAACGCCCACTCGTCCTCGTCAAAGCGCATGGATTTTACAAGTGATTTGGGTATGCCAGACGGCATCGGGGCGGCTCTCCTCGATCAGAAATCGGGCGAGGCCCCCGCAGGCCGCGCATATCGTACTACAATTGTAAGTTGACCTGTAAGCCGACTGCAAGTCCTAATGAATGTCGGTACTACATTCACTAATATCCCGCAAAGTAAGCGTAGGATGTAGACGATCTGTTGCACAAGGCGCAACCGTTTGCCGCCTGCCGAACGCCAGTTGCCGCATGGCAGTAGGTGCGTGGCCGATGCCCTTATGCTGCCGCCGTTTGATCGCTGCCAAACGCCGTTTGGCACTCGGCGCCAGTCTTTTGCCAGATGGTGTCAGGCATGATGGAAGTTGCCATAGGGCTTGTGGCAAGTGTCTGCCGTCATTTGTTAATTGGCTTTCTAGGTGGTTGATGGTTGAGTATTGCTTAGAAAAGCAATAGCGTAGATTTCAGCGCGGGTGCGGGATCGCGCGATAACTTGAAATCGCGAGCCCGGTTGTGGCACGCCGCTCCGCGGCGTGGCTTTCGGGCGCAGACCCGGAGACCAAATTGAAAATCTATGCAGCCGTAAACTCCAAAGGCGGGGCGGGGAAATCTTCCATGCTCGTCGCCTTCGCTTCCGCTTTGCATCATCAGGGCAAACGTGTCCGTATCCTCGATCTGGACTCACAAGGGACACTCTCGGAATGGTTGAATCCCAAAAATGGTCTGGAACCGATCCCTGCTGATGAGCTTCTGATCGAGGCGGGGCAGTTTGCCAAGGAAGATGCAGAGAATGCGAAACTCGCTTATGCCCACATTCTTGAGGCGGAAAAGGCAGGAGGCTTTGACTACCTGCTGATCGACACCAAAGGCGAACCCAGCATGACCGCCGCTATGGCAATGGCAGTCGCAGACATGGTGCTGTGCCCGTCTGATGGATCGTCGGCGGAATACAAGCCCATCATGGTCACGTACAGATCCTGCGAAGCGGCATTGAAGCAAATTGGCAGCACGGCAGACCCGAAAGAAAAATTCCGCATCATGTTTACCCGGCAGTCTGTTGCGCAGTCAGCCGGTATCCAGAAGGGCAAACAAGCTCTGGCAAAGCAGTTTACCTGCATTGGTGGCATTACCGATTCCGCCGCGATGGATGATGCGCTAAGGGCGGGGACAACGATCGGGCGGTTGATGGGTTTTGCTCAGGAGGCCATGGAACAGGCGGAAACGCAGACAGCCCGTTTAAATGCCCGACGCATGGCAGATCGATGCCAGAAGGCGCTGAGCAATGCTGATTATGTGCTGAACGCCTTGAAAGAAAGCGAGGTGCATCATGTCGCGGCCTAAGAGCATTGAGAGCCTGTTTGAGGGGTCGGAATCCGAAATCGCGCCGACCGTGACAGAGCTTAAAAAGCAAGGGCAGGATGAACCCTCGGCTGAACTAAAACCGGAACCCGCCAAACCGGCGAAAACCGAACCGGTCGCAGATCAGGCACCAACCCAAAAACCCAAAAGGTCTAAACCAGCCACGGGCAGGCCAAAGCAAGATGCGCCTGCGAGATCCGAAGGGCCTAGCGTGGCAGGGCAACCGATCAGGGTCCAGATATCAACCTCAGACGGCAGTGAGATTGCGGCGGCACTGGAAGAGGTCCGAAGCAACATACCTGCCGCCTTCCAGAAAAACTTTAATCTTGGGGCCTTCTTCAAAGAGGTTCTGCAAGACAACGATGCACTTATTGCAGACATGATCCGAAACAACCTGAATGGGGACGCACAATGACCAAACGCAAAAAAGCCACTGGTGAAATCAAGAGTGACGTGCGTACACCGATCCGGTTCCAGATTTCGGCTCCTGAAGGTGGTGAAGTCGAACGCGCCTTGGAGGAAATTCTGGTTGGTATTCCAAAATCCCTGCGCGCAAGCGTCAATGTCGGAAGCCTGTTCCGGCAAGTAATGTTGGAAAATGACAAAGCAATTGCCAAGATGATCCGAACAACGGTACAGGACAAATAAGTGTATTGATCCCGGTTTGTTCCGTCTGTGCAAAACTCCAAACTAGCGCTGGCAGTCAGGGCATCGCCGACCGAGGGTTACCCACAGGCTGACGCAGAGATATTTGGGGGCTCTGCTTACAGCCTGCTCCGGTCAGGCCAATTTCGCCCAAGGTTGAAATTGCCCAGACTGGATAACCCTCGGCCCCGCCAGCGGAGAGGGCATTCCAAAATTCTTGGGCCAGTAGATGTGGGCAACATCGGAATGAGCCAAGGAAAGGCAAGACAGTGCGCGCGTAGGATTTTCCATTGGATATTGTCCGGTTCAAACGTCCAGGATTGCCCCGTGAAAAGTGCTAGCTGTCCCTGCCCGTCCGTTAGGATGCGCGCCACGTGTGGCGCACCTGTGGTCCGGGTTTTGGCCGGAGCACAAGAAAGGGCGGCTTGCGCTGCCCTGCCCTCTTGTCATTCGGTGACGGGATCGTCATCGGTGCGCTTCGGGAAGGCCACCATCTCGACGCCGGGGAACATGCTGTGCCGGACCTGGATTGAGGTGATGTTGCCGGCCTCATCGGTGTTGACGAAGAGAACCCCGCAGCGATCCCAGAAATTCTTGCCTTCTTTTTCACCGGTCTTGACGTTCAGTTTCAGAGTTTGAGTTGCCATTGTTTGATCCTCGCTATGACGTGTTTCGATGAACATGGGAAAAGCGGGCAACAAGGGGACGTCAGCAGGGAATTTGGTCCGCGCGGAATGCGCCGCAGGCGCAGGGGAAATTCCTTGTTGAAGCGCGGTGCCCGGGCCGGGCACCGCGCGTCTTCCCCGACTGCCCGCATATGTTCATCCCTTTAGAAACACCGCAGCCGAGGATCATCTCCGGCAACGGGTTTGAAACTGTCAGGCCAAGTGAAAGGCAAGAATTTCTGGGATCGCTGCGCACGGGTCATCTGAACAAAGCGATACAATATGTGGCAGTAACATCACCTCGGTCCATCACAGGCGCAGTGTTCAGTTCCGAGTGCGGGTGGCCTTTCTGGGCCGGCATGACCCTCGAGGCAAAGAATGAAAGATCGCTTGCGGTGCAAGCCGCGCATTCCAATTGGCGGAGGCCAAAGACCGGACGGTCCGGCCCTGATCCGCGCTTGTGCGGATCAGGTCATCAGCCGGACACAATTTGAAATGGCGGAGTCTGACCAACAACCGGTGCTAAATCTCTAAATTGAACTTTGCTGCCCGAGCCATTCCAATGGTCGGCCAACTGGACGCAATGGTTGTTCACGCATCCAAACACAAAATCATTCCGTATTTCGAACCCCCGCTCCAGTCAGAACAGGCATGACCTGCTCGTCAGATTTGAACTCGAATATCCGTTCGACCCGAATTGAACCAAGCCGAGCCGCCTCCAGCGCGGCCTTCATTTGATTCGGCGTCAATCCGAAACCGTCATCGCCCGACGCTTGCCAATCCCACTGAACGAAATGCCCGCCCTTGTTGAGCAAACCCGCCAGCACCGCCACGGCGCTACTGTAATCTGGAAGGAAGGCGCAAACGGATGAAGCGCAGATCAAATCGAAACCTGAGACCCCGTTCTCCAGCTCCTCAATATCTCCAGCCAGAATATCTCCGTGAATTGCTCTAACATTGTGCAGCTGCTTTCCCTGCAGCACAGCAATCATATTCTCCGAGGTATCAACCGCGACAACTTCCTCCACATAGGGCGCAATTTTCTCCGCCAGCTATCCGGTGCCACATCCAAAGTCGAGCACGCGCTTTGATCGCCAATTCTTCCCACGAATATCCAGGTGCTCGTCCAGCGTAGTGAAAGCGCGACGCGCATAGCGTCTGACGTCGCTATTGTCGTCCCAACCATCGGCATAGTCGTTCCAGTCATCGGTCATGCTGATTGCGCTTCCTTATGGATTTGAGCCGGCTTCGACACATGCACGCCGAGATAGATGCGCCAATGTGAATGCAGGACATTGTCCAGATTGAAGACAACAGTCAACATGGGTTTGGAACGGCCTATAGAGGGAAATGAGGCGACCCCGGCAAGCCTCTGCCACCAGTCTTGCACACAAGAAAGAGGCCCACCGAAGCGGGCCACAAGTTTAACCGAAGGAAAGTCTCGAGGTATTGAGACCAGGCTAACGCTTGCGCGCGCGATCGACAACACCGTCGGCTGTAATCGTGGCAATGCGATCCTCTGTGAGGCGGGTCATTTCCACGCCATCCCCGGTCATATGCGCCTCGGCAAATTCGGTGAACTTGAAGATGCTGCCATCCGCTTCCACATGGGTTTCATCCTCTGCCGAGCGGCGCTTCACCGACCCGTCATGGCGGATTTCGATGATCGTATTGTCGGCCATTCGCACCGTCACACAATGCTCATCCACGGCCACACCCTGCCACCACATATCCGCGTCGCGGCGCACAACAATGCGACTGGGATGCAGCTTGATCTGCACGTCCTGTGCCGCGTCAGGATCAGCAGCCTTGACGACGACAATCGCCTCCTGCGCGTTCGGGTCGCCATGGATCGACGCGCTCCCGTTCTTGGGCGGCCAAAGCTTTGGCTGTTCGCGCGGTTTGCCCTTCTGGTCCGTATGAAACCCGACAAACATCTGCGCGGATTTCCAAACGCGACGGGCGGCTTTCTCAAGCTGGTTTGAAGGGGTGTCCATGGGTCTATCCAAATCCGTTTTGATCAAGTGATCGCTTTTGACAATGAGCCGGGTGACCGACCTCTGTTAGCTATGCGCGACGGGGTGTTTGCGCAATGCCACTTTGAGTTTTCATCATTCAGGCTGACACAGCCAGAGATTGATAGGCAGGGCGCCATGCGCCCTGCCCCGTTGGGTTCAGAAGCAATCCGGCACCCAAGCATCGATCCGGGCTTTCTGCGTCTCAGACACGCCCAATACCGCCTGATGCTCTTTGTCATTGAAGAGCTTGTGCATCGCCTCGTTCTTCGCGCCTTTCTTGGATTTCGCAAAGGCTTTGAACATGTCGGTGTCACCATGCAGGTCCAACAGGTCTTTGTAGAGATCATCCAGCTGCCAGCCTTTCAACCGTTTGAAGCAGTTCTCCGCCGACGGGGTCCAGATTGCGCGCATGTCCGCACCAATCTCACTCTCGATCTCCGCCATGAACTCGGGGCGTTGGGTCAGAAACCGCCGGGCCAGAAAAGCCGTGATCTCTCCATTCCGGACCTTCTTGCCTAGCTCGCGAAACGCTTTGAACGCCTCCACGCTGCCTTGTGCGGACATCTCGTAGAATTGGTCATAGGCAGCCTCTGCCGCCGCGTCCCGCTCCCCGCCAAGACGCGGGTCGAGGATGAACTGGTCGTCAATCTCTGGCGAGTTCCGCTCGGCACCGCCATAACCAAACCCAAACAGGTTGCTGGTCAGGCCGGAGGCCGGGGTGGTGGTGAAGGCAAACAGACTCAACACATAATCGGGTTTATCCAGCAAAGCCGTTTGAACTGCTGCCAGCCGGATTGCCACCATGTCGTCGATGAACTTCTGCGAAAAGGCCGGTTTTGGTTTCTCCTTGGTCTCTGGTTCTTTGACCGGGGCCAGAATACCAGCCTCAATGGCGGCTTGCACATGTTCCGCCGCAACATAGGCCGATGACGTTTTGATCTCGCCATTGTTGCCGACATAGACAAACACACCGGACAGCTTGCGCTGCGCGTCGGAATAGAACGGCGCGGCATAGTCCTCGAGTGCTGCAAGCTCCTTTTCGCCAGCCTCGTCCAGAGCTTCAGCCTCATAAAGCTCGGCTAACTCATCATACCGTTCGGCCTGTTCTTCGGTGAACTCCCGGCTCATCATCTCCAGACGGTGCATGCCTTCTGTGCCTGTGAACCCATAGGGAATGTAGCTTTCGTCATGGGTGTCCGCCCAGTCCCAGCCTTCCGCTTCGCGCAGTTTCTCTGCTTCTGCCGTCAGTTTTTCAGCAAACAGATGATCCAGTAGTTCGCCATCATTGAACAGGGTTTCATCGGCAAAGAGATCAGCGGTGACCGTGCCGCCTGCCTCGACGTAGGCGTCCTGCCCCACAAACACGGCCTTGCGGTTGGTGCTGCTGACGGCCTCCGACGTCAGAGCCTGTTTGACATCATGCTCACTAAACCATCGGCACTCCTTGGCCTGTTCGAGCACTTCCAGAATTTTCTCTTCTTCGGTGCTGACTGTCATGGCCTTGGCCAGCCCCATGCTGATCTCACCAGCTTTGAGCGCGTCCAATACGGCGGTGGGCAGGTCGGCAAGCGCGAGGCGGCGGCGCACATGCGCTTCGGTCACGCCAAACGCGTTGCTGATCTTGGCAATAGACAGGGATTTCTCCGCCATCTTGCCATAGGCGCGGACCTCGTCCACCGGGTCCAGTTCTTCGCGGGCGGTGTTCTCCGCACTAGCCCATTGCTCGGCCACAAAGGGATTGTCCGTGACCTTCACGGGAACCTGTTCCAGATCGGTCCGTTCGGTCACGGCGATCTTCAAGGCCCGCAGGCGGCGACCACCGGCCACAATGGCGACTTTACCATTCGCATCGCGCAGGCCGCTGAGGTTCTGGATCAGGCCGCACATGACCAGACTGTCGGCCAGCAGGGCAATGCCTTCCTCGGCAACCTCCTGTCGTGGGTTCAGATCGGACAGGTAGAGATCGGACAGGGTGATGGTTTCAATGGTTTCCGGTGCGGTGAATGTTTCAACTTTGCTCATGGGGCAAATCCTTGTTTGAGTGTTTTGCTTCGTGTTAAGGGTGCCCTACCCCTTCCGGTGTCGAGCGGGGCCGCTTATGCGGATGCGTGTTGTCTCAAGGTGGCGCGGGCGATCTTGGCGGAAAGGCCGCCC
>NZ_JBQFOY010000028.1:0-35912 GCF_056533985.1 Ruegeria sp. E8 | reverse complement strand
ACAGTGAATCTGTCGATTTGCGTGTTCCCTCCACCGTTTGGATTAAACATTTTCGTTGCACAGGCCGTTCTCAACGTCCCCCCAACGACAATCTACAAAGGAATAATTCCTTTTTTATTGCTGAACCTACTGGCCCTCTTGGTCATCACTTTCGTTCCCGAAGTGTCGTTATTCCTTACACACCATCTTTGACGACTTTAGACCTTCGATCTTGAATCGAATATCGGTATTTATTGCCTGATGTAGGATAACACTCGAGCCACAAAATAACTTGGTCTATTGCTGTGCCTTTGTCGCAGGCAGTCTGCTCTTGATCGCCCAATTCTCCAGGGCATCAAGTACAGGGCCAAGCGACTGGCCCAATGGGGTCAATGAGTATTCGGTTCTAGGAGGGACCTCGGCATAGACTTTTCTGTGAACAACACCATGATCCTCCAGCTCCCGCAACTTTCTGGTCAGGATGCGTTGCGTTACATCCGGAATTTCCCGCCGGAGGTCCCCAAAGCGTTTCGTGCCATCCTGCAATGTATGCAGAATCTGGCACTTCCATTTGCCACCAATGATTTCAATTGTTTCTTCCACGGCGCAAACGTGAATTTCGGTGCCCTGATCCGGTGCATTTTTCATTTTGGAAATTCCTGTCACTTTGCTCGCTTTCCTGTTCTTTGCGTGTTTTCCTGCCATTTTGGCAGGAAACTCAACCCACCCGAAAAAAATCCTTTAGTATTCTTTTTGTGCCTACTAACCGAATTGAGGTGTATAGTCTATATGCCCAGACAGCTCAGAAATCACTCTCTGCATTACTAACAGGTCAAAAATGTAGGGCAGGTTTTCTAAAGGCTACTAAATGTCAAGACTGCGTTCAGACCCGGAGGCTCCATGAAACACAAACTGACACACACCCTGGCCACCAGCCTGCTTTCCCTGTCCCTGGCATCGGGTGCATTGGCCGATGCACCCCAATCTGCGACCGTTCTGGAGTTTGCAGATGCCAACACCCTGTTTGTTGCCGATTCAGATGGCGGCAAGGTTTATAGCTACACCTTGCCTGATGCCGAACCAGCCACAGAATCCCGCAGCTATAACTTGATCGGGCTGGGCGCACGCTTGGCCGAGACTTTAGACTTAAACCCCTTTGGCATCAGCTATCATGATGTGGCGGTGCATCCTGTTTCGAAAGAAACCTACATCTCGTTCTCGGCCGTGGCCGGCGATGCCAAATCGGCACATGTTGTTCGCGTTGATCAAGACGGCAGCATCACGGAACTGGATCTGGCTGGTCTCGAAAGCACCTCGGTCGCACTCAGAGACACACCGGATAACAGCGTGACATTCTGGCGCGATATTCCGGCCTCGACTTACACAGTAACTGATCTCGACTACGTTGATGGGACGCTGTTTGTTGCCGGGCTGTCCACAGGCGAGTTCTCCTCCACCCTGCGTCAGATCCCCTACCCGTTCGATGGTACAGCGGCGATCAGCAGCATCGAGATGTTCCACACAGTACACAATCAGACCGAGACACGCGCGCCCATCCGCGCGATGAGCATTCTGGACCTTGATGGTGTTCAAACGGTAGTGGCCGCATATACGTGTACGCCGCTTGTCACGGTTCCCTCAGCGGATCTTGTCGATGGTGAGCACGTTGTCGCTAAAACCGTGGCGGAACTGGGGTATGGCAACACGCCGCTGGAAGTTCTGCATTTCACCGCCCCGAATGAGCGTTTTGAACCGGAAGACTATGTTTTGGTCATCAACAAAGAGCGTGATGCCGATCTCATTCGCGTCTCGGACCTAGCCGAAGCCGCCGCCGGAGACGGCCTCAGCCAACAGGAACTTTGGGGTGACGCAGGTGTTGCCACTGCAGCGCGCCCTCTGGGGGCCGTGTTGCAGGCGGATGATCAGGATGAACAATTTCTGCTGACCCTGCGCCGTAACCTCGATACCGGAGATGTCGATCTGGTCTCGTTCCGCAAGGGCGTGTTCTTCCGTCTCAGCGATTTTGTCAGCGAATACAACTTCGCCAGCTATGAGTATTCGGAGGAACAGGAGTTCTACCGCAACTTCCAGAATATGCTGAAAGCAGATGCCGGTTATCCGGATCTGGCACGCTAAGGAAAACTGAAGATGCCCAAGGTTGCACAATTGCTTCCCTTCTCGCTGGCCACCGCAATGGTGGCCAGCGCGCCCGCCTCGGCATGCACGACGGGGCAGGCATCGGAAGCACAGGTTGAACAGGTTTACCCCTCAGCGGATTACCTGCCTGAGAATCTGTTGCGATTCTATATTTATTTCTCGGAGCCCATGGCGCGTGACGATATCTGGGATACCGTGGTTCTTCTGGATGCAGAAGGAACTGAAATGCCCGGTGTCTTTATCGAGAACAAATTTGACCTGTGGTCCCCGGATGACCGCCGACTGACCGTTTTGTTCGACCCCGGACGGGTCAAGACCGGGCTGGTTGCACACAACACACTAGGTCGGGCGCTGCAAGAGGGCGAGACGTATACGTTGCGCGTGGATCAAAGCGCCCAAACCCGGCGTGGCTGTGCCCTAACCTCAGGCTTTGACAAGACGTTTACCGCAACGGCCGAGGATTTCACTGCACCCGATCTGTCATCCTGGCAGGTGAACCGCCCCGCCGCGGGCACGACCGATCCTCTACGCATCGATTTGCAGTCCCCCGCCGATCACCTTTCGCTGGCCTATCGCATTCGCGTGGCAGATGCTGGCGGCAACAGATTGCGCGGTGCGCTTCAGTTGGAAAACGATGAACAGACATGGGTGTTCACGCCCGAATATCCCTGGTCCGACGCTGCCCATTCGATCGAAGTTGACACCACGCTGGAGGATATCGCGGGCAACCGTCTGTCAGGTCTTTTCGACCGCCCTTTGGCCAAAGACGGCAACAGCGCGCCTGCGCCTGATACGGAGATCCTCACCTTTACGCCCCGCTAGAACCAAGGCATCCCTTCTTTAGAAAGGCCCTGAAAAATGAAGCTCTTCTATGCTCCCGGCACCTGCGCCCTTGCCCCTCATATCGCGCTTGAATGGACCGGAAAACCATACGAAACCGAACTGGCCGAGCTGGGCTCGGAGGCCTTTCTCAAAATCAATCCGCTCGGGATGGTGCCCGCGCTGATCGACGGGAATAGTCGCGTCATGACACAAGCCGATGCAATCTTGAAATATATTGACGTAAAGTTCCCTGAGGCTGATCTGGGGGTACACGGCGGCGCGTTCGAACATTTCGAAATGGACGAGGTGCTTGCATTCCTGACTGGCGACTTTCACCCCGCCTTTTGGCCGTTCTTTGTCCCCGAGCGTTTCACTACAAGCACCGATGAGACCGACGTGAACGCGGTCCGCGAGGCCAGCTTTGCCCGGATCGACCGCGTCATGTCCCATCTCGATTCTCTACTGGACGGCAGTGTACACGTCGTCGGTGGCAAACGAACCATCGCCGATCCTTACGCCTTTGCGATGACCAGATGGACCGCGAATGCGCCCAAATCCTGGCGCGACTATCCGTCCGTCAAACGATTTATGGAAACCATGCTCGCAGATCCGGGTGTTCTGACTGCGATGAAAGCACAGGGGCTTCAGTAGCCATGAACCATTTCGATTACAACGCGCTGGAATACAACGTGGCCACGCGCAGCGGCGTATCACCATCATTGCTGGCTGGTATGTTTCCCGCTGATCGCAAGGCTTGGGACAACGACCCGCAATTTCTGGGCTGGCCAGCGCATCTTCAGCGTCTTCATGCGGCGATATCCGAAGGTAGCGCCAGGTTGGTTGGTGGGCTCGAAGCCACATTGGACGAACCAGAAGGCAGCGTACAGGAAATGATGGGCCTGACGGGAATGAACCGCCTTGGGCTGGACCTCGTGTCGCATGTGCATGGGCATCATTCTTTCGAAGACGCCAACGTTCTACCCGGATTTCTGGGGCGTTTCCCACAACTGGCCGGGGCTATCGATCTGCTTGAAAACGACCATGAGTTCTTGGATCAGGCGCTGGATCAATCCGAAGGTGCGTTTGTCGCGCTCCGCAACGAGCGCGCATCGAAGACCGATGTGGCGCGGGCTCTGGAGCAGGCGAAGGTGCTGAACAAAATCATCAACCGCCACACTTATGATGAAGAAGACATCCTTATCCCTGCGGTTCTGAAGGCCTATGCCTGAGACACCAGAGGATATTCCGCACCTCTTTGCAAAAGCCTGGATGGCCCGCGATGCAAAAGCGCTGGCCAGGCTGTTTGCAGAGGATGCGGACTTTGTGAATGTCGTTGGCCTATGGTGGCACAACCGCGCGGATATCGAGCGCGCGCATGACTATGGGCTGAAAACCTTTTTCCAGGAATCCGAGATCCTGCCCCGGCGTATCAAAGTCAGGCGGGTCGGAGAAAACATTGCCATCATCCACACGCGTTGGAAACTGACGGGTCAGATCGACAAACAAGGTGAAAAACTTGGTGTTCGCTTTGCCATCATGGTGTTCGTCGCCGAGCGCACCACTGATGGCTGGCACGTTCTGGCCGCGCACAATACGGACGTGGTGCCGGGTAAAGAGACCAACGCCAACAAGGATGGCACCATGATCTCCATCTGAATCGGTCTGACAGAATTTGACTGTTGTTTAATTAAGTGAAAATAGGTGCTTAGATTTCGGCCATACGACCGAATACAAAGGGGTGATTTCCAACTTCCGGAGGTTATCGGCGGCCTGGCGCAGTGACACTTTTTTACCGGAGTAATAGTTTCAGCGAGGTGCTAGGTTTGCTCATTCTTAATCTATTGCGACAAGCCGTTAGGATGTGAACTCATCCAAGCAGACTGCTCTGAATGCACGCAACGCTTGAGTTTCCAGAAAGTCAGGATTCCTGGCCAAAGCAACACGGTGCGGAGACATGTAGCCGTTAAGCGGTAGTCTGACTACTTTGCCGCCATCGTAAGTTACGTCATAGGGCAGATCAGTTGCTAGTAGTCCCACCCCAAGCCTATTGGCGACGGCTGACCGAAGAAATTCCACTGACTCGGTTTCAAATGCGATCCGGGCCTTGGTTTCATGGCTCTGCAACAACGACTGAAAATACTCTTTGCTTCCGGGCAAGTTTATGAGGATCAGTGGATCGCGCAATAGATCTTGAACAGCAATGCTTTCTCTATCAGCAAGCGGGTGTCCTTGCCAAACGACACCATAGGGCCTGACGTCCTGCAGCGCCAGAATTTCCAGGTCAGTGGGAAGTCCGAAGTCATAAACAATTGCCGATTCGATCCTTCCTATTTCCAGCCAATTTGACAAGCTGCTCAGGTTGCCTTCGTGCAGCTTTATCCGAACGGATGGATGCAGTTCTTGGAATTTACGTACAAGTCGAGGCACGCAGACCGGCCCAAGCGTTGTCATAAACCCGATCGACAATGATCCGGCAAGTTCGTTCTGATCCCTGCACCTCGAGAAGATCTGGCTCATATTTTGATACGCCGCGCGTAACTCGACTAGTTTACGCGCACCTTGCGCGGTCAGCTCCATACCCAGTCCTGGCCGACGCACAAATAGCGGGAAGCCTAATTCGTCTTCTACCCGAGAAATCGCAAGAGAGACAGAGGGTTGTGATATGTTCAGCCGCCGTGCTGCTGCCGCAGTGCTTCCTTCTTCTGCAACGGCAAGGATGAACCTGATCTGGCTGAGTGTGATGGGTATAGTTTCCATTTATTTAGTATATATTAATACAGTATTTCTGTATATATCCCACAATGTCGTAACCTACCTGAAACAACGGTGGGAACGCTAATGACTGATCCAGCACAATCACAACCTTTAAACGGGCTCCGCATCCTGGACTTCACGCGCGTTCTGGCAGGTCCATACTGTACTGCGCTGCTGGCCGATATCGGTGCAGAAGTCATCAAGATCGAAAGCGCGTCCGGCGATGACTATCGCCATATTGGGCCCTTTAGGGGCGATGAAAGCCTACTGTTCCAGTCCATCAACCGAGGCAAGAAATCGGTCGTCCTGAACCTCAAAGACCCAGATGATCTGACCCAATTGAAAGATCTGGTCGCCACCAGCGACGTGGTGGTCGAGAATTTTCGCCCCGGTGTCATGCAACGTCTGGGTTTGGGATATGACGCGCTGAGCGCGATCAATCCGGGGCTGGTCTATGTCAGCATATCCGGCTTTGGTCAGACGGGGCCTGACGCCGATAAACCCGCGTATGACATGATTGTGCAAGCCCTGTCCGGCTTTATGGAAATGACGGGTGAGCCAGACACACCACCCACCATGTCCGGCGAGGCGATCGGCGATGTTGCGGGCGGGATTTTCGCCGCCTGGTCGATGATGGTCGCGCTATTTGACAGGACGCGGACCGGAAAGGGTCGCTATATTGATGTGTCGCTGTTGGACAGCCTGATGGCTATGATGCCCATCGTTGCGTGCCGAACAGTCACAGCAGGCGGAAATCCCACCCGCACCGGCAACCGCCACGCGCTCTCGGCCCCGTTCGGGGTCTATTCTTGCCGCAACGGAAGCTTTGCGCTGGCGGTTTTGAACAACCAGATTTTCCAACGTTTTCTAAACGTGATCGGGGCGCCGGATTTGATCGATGAACCGCGATTCTCCACCGATGAAAACCGCAGAGCAAATGAAGCGGAACTAGCAGTGTACATCGAATCCTGGGCGTCCAAGCTGACTCTTAGCGATGTGATCGACGCTTTGACTGCCGCAGGCGTTCCCGCCAGTGAACTTCGTTCAGCGAAAGAAGCCTGGACATCACCCGGCACAAACGAGCGTCAACTGGCCACTCCGGTTGACCATCCTACATTGGGCCGTCTCAACATATTTGAACAGCCCGTGCATTTCGCAGGGCTGCCCCGCGGAAATCGGCACCCGGCGCCAGCGCTTGGGGCCAATCAACACGACTATTTTCCCGAACAGCCCGCAAAGGAGGTATGACCATGACGCCGCAACTCAACACCGACGAACAGGCGGTCATCGACCAGATCGAACGCTTTTCGGACGAGGTTCTGGCTCCGAAAGCTGCTGAGATCGACGAAACCTCGACATTCTCGACCTGCAATCTGCCCAGCATGGCGGAAATGGGCATCATGGGGATGAACCTGCCCGAAGAGTTTGGCGGCCTTGGCCTTTCAGGACCGGCATTGTATCGGGCGGTTGAACTGGTGGCGGGGGCCTGTGGCTCAACAGCGTCGATGTTGACCGCGCATTTCCTTGCAACAGACAGCATCCTGATCGGCGCAACCGACGACATGCGTAATCAGCTTTTGCCCAAGGCGGCCAGTGGCGAGGTGCTCGGAGCGTTTGGCCTGACCGAACCGATGGCAGGATCCAATCCCATGGACATGCGTACCAAAGCCGTGCGCGACGGGGATTACTATCACATCAAGGGATCAAAGTGCTTTATCTCGAATGCGGGTGACGCTGATTTCATCGTCGTTTATGCAAAGACCGACCCTGACAAGGGGGCACGAGGCATCAGTGCCTTTCTGGTCGAGCCCAAAAAGATCGAAGGTGTCGATATCGCCCCGGCCGAACGGACAATGGGCCTGAAGGGCGGGCATGTTTTTGGTATAACGCTGGATTGCAAAGTACCCGTCGAAAACCTGATCGGTGAAGAAGGAACCGGTTTCAAAACTGCTATGAAGGTGTTGGACAACGGTCGTATCGAAGTGGCCGCACAGGCCACAGGGATTGCCGAAGCCGCAATGAATGCTGCGATTTCTTATGCCAAGGAACGCCATGTCGGCGGTCACCCGATTGGCGAATTTCAGGGGCTTCAGTTCATGATTGCCGACATGGCCAATCAATTGGCTGCAGCGCGCGCCTTGGCCTTAATCGCTGCTGGCAAACGGGGAACTGGCCAGCGATTTTCGACCGATGCTGCGCACGCAAAGCTATTCGCATCCGAAGCTGCCTGGGACATTGCCGACAAAGCGCTGCAAATCCATGGCGGTTACGGATACACAAGGGATTTCCCGCTGGAACGATACCTGAGAGATCTGCGTATATTCCGGATTTACGAAGGCAGTTCTGAAATCCAACGCACGATCATCGCACGAGGATTGCTTGCCGCGGCCTGATCGGGCGACCCAACCGCCAGAGCCTTGAGGCAATAATCAGGGCAATTCAGTGAGGGTTCAGAATACTGTTGATCTCGGCGATGCGTGCTTTGGCGGCGGTCCGCTCTGCATCGTCGGGAAAGACCGACTCCAAATAGTGCGAGATCTGCTCAATCGCCGTGTCGCGGGAAATCCCAGCCGGAGTCGTTCCACAGCGCACCCATAATCCGTCAATCATCACTGAAAGTGAAAACGCCGTCTGGCCGGCCGTTTCGCGATCGGTGACACGGTCAAGTGCGTGGATCAAGTTTGACGCTGTTCGCTTGTGTGTCGCAGTCTGAATGCGCTGATAAGCCGAACGGTAAGGCACCTCGGCGCACAATGCGAGCCAGGCATGGGCAACGCGAGGCTTGAAATATGCTCGGGAGAAGTTCCCTTCAACGACGGAATAGACCCTCTCCCACGGTGTTGCCGACCGCACCAATAGTTCGCGAACGTCCTTCGCGAAATCGGCATGGGCATAACGCATCGCCATCTCAAGCAATTGTGCCTTGCTGCCGAAGTAATGGAGAATATTGGTTTTTGAAGTGCCCGCGTGCTCAGCCACTTTGTCAACTGTTGTACCGGAAAGCCCAAGTTCGCTGAGCGTCTCAAAGGCCGATTTCGAGTATTCCACACGCCGCAGCCGTGTCAGATTATTCCGCCCCATTCCATCACCTCATTCGCTGTAGGCCAAATTTTTATTGACTCAGCGCCAAAAATTTATCAAGAGTAATTTAAATAGACCTGCTGGTCTATTAATAGACTGGGAGGTTTGTCATGTTGAAATCTACAACGTCAATGGGATTTGCTGCTGTCCTGTTAAGCGCTGGAATCGCGCATGCGTCATGCGAAGAAGTGCGTATGGCCGAGCCGGGCTGGACCGATCTCGCTCTTACTTCGGCAATTGCTTCGGTTGTCGTGGAAGCGCTGGGATACCAACCCAAGCTGAATGTCCTTGGTACGTCTGTAATTTATGAATCGCTTGTGAATGACGACCTGGACGTCTTTCTGGGATATTGGGATCCCGCAATGGCACAGTTCTTTGCGCCCTATGTTGATGGTGGCAAAGTCGAAACGCTGAACCAAAACCTTACCGGTGCAAAATACACACTTGCGGTTCCCGATTATGTACACGCGGCAGGAGTCAAAGACTTTGCCGATCTCGCGCAACACGCGGACAAGTTCGAAAACTCGTTTTACGGAATCGAGGCCGGGGCCAACAGCCAGACCATGTCCATCATCGAACAAAACGACTTTGGGCTGGGCGATTGGACCGTTGTGGAAAGCTCGGAACAGGGGATGCTGGCGCAGGTTCGTCGCGCCGTCGCCAAGGAAGACTGGGTAGTCTTTCTGGCTTGGGCGCCGCATCCGATGAACGTAGAATTCGACATCGAGTATCTGACCGGTGGTGACGCGTATTTCGGACCCGATTTTGGCGCAGCGTCCGTCCACACGCAGTCCCGCCTGGGCTATGCCGAAGAGTGTCCGAATATGGGCAAGTTTTTCACCCAACTGACGTTTGACGTCGATCTGGAAAACGAAGGCATGGGCTATATCATTAACGACGGTGAAGATCCCGAAGATGCGGCCCAGATGATTCTCAAGAAACGCCCCGAAGTGCTGGAGGCGTGGCTGGAAGGCGTGCAAACCATCGATGGCAAGCCTGGCCTTGCCGCTGTACAAAGCCACCTGGGCCTGCCGAGCGGTTCGTGATGGTATTCGCAAGCGCCCGACACGATGATCGCAACGATAGTGCGGCGCGCCTCGCCTGCCGCACATACGGCTCAATTGATGCGCCAGCCGTAGTGCTGCTGATTGGTTTGGGGATGCGCGCATCAGAATGGCCGAGGACCTTTGTCGAAAGCCTTGCGCAACACCGCTACGTCGTTTGTCCCGATAATCGCGACGCCGGTGGCTCTCCGATTTTTGGACCGGAAAGTGAGCCAGACTTGCGGAAAATCTGGCTCAAACGGGACAAGGAGGCGGCCCGGCGCGCAGCCGCCTACACCCTATCGGACATGCACCACGATGTGCTTCGCCTCGTTGATCGGCTTGGCTTAAAGAAATTTGATCTAGTCGGATTTTCAATGGGTGGGATGATCGGCCAGATGCTTGCAGGCACACTTGGTGGCCGTGTTGGTCGATTCGTGCAATTCGCTAGTAATGATGGAACCGCCGAGATTGACGCCAAAGCCGACGCGACCCGCAGAATGGCCAGGCTGTTTACTGCACCGGAACTCCCAGGCGCAGAATACGATTATCTGCTAAGCGACACGCTATATTATGGTGCCGGGCAACTGGAAGACGACAAAGAACTACAAGACGAAATCGCCAGAATTACGGCGGCCGGATATCGTTTTGGCGGCTCTGCGCGGCAGGCTATCGCCGTTCTGGCGGAAGAGGATCGCACAAAAATACTGAACAACATCACGGCGAAAACTCTGGTGCTACATGGCGATTCAGACCCCTGCATTTCATATCGACGCGGCAAGGCGGCGGCGGACAAGATTCCGAACGCCAAATTTCGTACTTTGCCCGGGGTTGGTCATGTCATCAGCAGAGAAATGTGTGACGCCGCTCTTGGGTGGCTTCTGCCCAATGACAATTTGAACTGAGGAAATCTGACATGGATTGGTTGGAAGAAAACAGTTTGCCTATCGGCAATTGGGCGAAAGCCGGCGTCGATTGGTTGACAAGCAACATGTCGGGCTTCTTTGAAGCGATATCCGCCGGGATTGAAGCGATCGTTGGCGCGGCGCTTTGGCTGCTGCAGTTGCCGCACCCATTGCTGTTTGTCGCTCTCGTGGGGGCACTCGCGCTCTATCTCCACCGATCAATTTGGCTAGCGCTTTTTTCAGTTTTCGGACTGCTTTTGATCATCAACCTCGGCTACTGGGCGGAAACACTAGAGACGCTGGCCTTGGTGCTGGCGGCGACAACAACCTGTATGGTCATCGGCGTCCCCATCGGTATTCTCGCCGCACGCCGCCCGGTCTTTTACAAAGTCCTGCAACCGATCCTAGATCTGATGCAGACGATTCCGACCTTCGTCTATCTCATTCCAGCGCTGGTGTTGTTCGGATTGGGTGCGGTTCCGGCCTTGATCGCCACAGTGGTGTTCTCGGTGCCCGCACCGATCCGACTGACCTATCTGGGTGTATCCTCGACCCCACCCGCGCTGATCGAAACGGCGCAAGCCTTCGGTGCCTCTGATCGCATGATCTTGTGGAAAGTCGAGATCCCATGGGCGATGCCACAGATTCTGGCAGGTCTGACCCAAACGATCATGCTGTCGCTGTCCATGGTGGTTATTGCCGCGCTGGTGGGTGCAAGCGGTTTGGGCGTGCCAACACTTAGAGCGTTGAACCAAGTCAACATTGCAAAAGGGTTCGAAGTCGGCATCGCCATCGTCATTATCGCCATCGTCCTCGATCGCCTACTGCGTTTCAAAGGGAAGAATTGAGATGACCAAGCCAGTATTGAGATTCAGCGCGGCAAATATTGTTTTTGGAGACAACCCAAAGTCAGCACTGCCGCTGATGGACGCGGGAAAATCCCGAGAGGAAATTCGCAAGGAAACGGGGCAAGTGTTGGGCGTGCACGATTGTACGCTGGATCTGAACGAAGGCGAGATTGTCGTCTTAATGGGACTTTCGGGATCTGGAAAATCAACCCTTTTGCGAGCCTCGAACCGCCTCAATCCTCTAACCCGCGGAACGGTCGAAGTGCGCACCGAAAACGGACTTGTTGATCTTGCCGATCTGTCGGCCGGGCAACTGCGCGACGTGCGACGCAAACAGATTTCGATGGTCTTCCAGCAATTCGGTCTACTGCCGTGGCGCAGCGTGCTGGAAAACACCGCATTCGGGTTAGAGGCTGCCGGCGTAGATAAGGCCGAGCGCCTTGAAAAAGCCATGAAACAGCTTGAAACCGTGCATCTGGCCGACTGGGCCCAAATGCAGATTTCAGAGCTGTCCGGCGGGATGCAGCAACGTGTTGGCCTGGCTCGGGCGCTGGCGACCGAAGCCCCGATTCTATTGATGGATGAACCCTTCTCAGCGCTTGATCCTTTGATCCGCAATGAGCTGCAAGAAGAGTTATTGGAGCTTTTGCGCGTTCTCGACAAATCAATCCTGTTTGTCAGTCACGATCTGGACGAAGCCATGAAGCTGGGCAATCGGATCGCCATCATGGAAGGCGGGCGAATGGTTCAGCTTGGCACCCCGCAAGACATCGTGCTGCGTCCGCAGACCGACTATGTGCGCAAATTCGTGGCCGAGATGAATCCGCTTGGCGTATTGCGCGCCGCTGAAATCATGAAACCCGCCGAAGGCCCCGCCCCCGCCGACGCGGCTGTCCATCCCATCTCGACACCCGTCAAAGAGCTCATCCGGTCCCACATTGCGCGCGACGGTGACAGCTATATCTCTAACGGTGATCAGATCGTTGGCAAGTTGAGCGACAAGAACATCCTACAAGCCCTTTTGCGGGACTAAGACACACCTTGGTTAGGTCGTCGCCACTAGCTGATAACCCGGCTGCGCGAAGGATTTGACTAAGGTGATGGGGCGCTCGTCTTCAAACGTCGCACGCTCGATCACGAACAACGCGTCACCCTGGTCGATCTCCATTTGCTGTGCGGTTGTGGCACTGGCTTTCTGCGCATAAAGACGCAGTTCGTAGCGCGAGTAGGGTTTGTTTTTGATTAACCACTCGTTTGCGCTGATACGAGTCAGGTCTACCTGCAAAATTTCGGGGGTAGTCTGCGTGCAGATCCATCGTTCTTCCAGAATGTATGGACGTCCATCCGCAAGATGAAGCGCATCCGCCCGCAACAGCGGTCGCGGCGCAGCAATACCCAGCTTGGCAAGGACCGACACGGGCGGTACGGCCTCTTTCACTGAGATCAGCTGGTAGCCGTATTCGCGCCCACTCTGCTCAATCTCCAGCCGGGTGACACGGATATCGAGCGTTGCGCGCGCGATCGGTTCGCGACGAACATGGGTCCCGCCCTTGCGCCTGCGTTCTATGAGCCCACTATCGACCAAATCCTGCATCGCGCGCTGCACTGTGGAACGCGCGCAGTTCAGTGTATCAGCAAGGTCAGCATCGCGTGGCAAACGATCACCGGGCTTGAATCGACCAGCCAGAATGTCATCACGAACACGATCGCGAACAGATTTCCATGTTGTCTTTCGTTCTGCCATCAGATCTCCAATTGGAGCGATTTCATCAGCGCGACATAGTCCGCAACAATCCTGTCGCGAAGCGCATGTCGACCGTTCTTCACCATGTGTCGTCCTGCACTCCACACGTCAGTAATCGCATTACCGCCTTGCCCGGAAAACAGCAGACTGTCCAGCAATTGATCGGAACCCCGCCCGGCAAGGGCCGGAGTGTCCGTGCTGAGACCAATGAGATCACCCCAGTCGCCAGCTTTGATCTGGCCAGATCTGCGCCCTCCGGCCTGGGCCCCGCCTCGCGCAGACTCTTCGTAAAGAACGCGCCCGGTCGACTTTTCGGGGGTCGCCAGCGCAGCGCGACTACGGTCTCGCAGGCGTTGTGAGTATTCAAGCGTCGTCAGCTCATGAAACAGTGAGATGTGCACGTTGGAATCCGATCCCACGCCAAACTGCCCGCCGGCAGGCAGATAAGTCGTGCCTTCAAAGATGCCATCGCCAAGGTTGGACTCGGTGATCGGACACAGCCCGGCGACTGCTCCGGTCGCTGCCAGACCAAGCGTTTCGTGATCTTTCATCTGGGTGACGTGAATCAGACACCATCTGTCATTCACATCGTGGTTCTCCAACAACCACTCAACCGGTCGCGCACCTAAGTAGGCCTCGACTTCTTCGACCTCGGCAACCTGTTCTGCCAGATGCATATGTATGGGGCTCTTTTCAGCCGAGCTTGTCACCAGTTCGCGCAACGCCTCTGTGGAAACAGCGCGCAATGAATGGGGCGCGACGCCAATAGAATAATCGTCAGCAGCCTTTCCAATCAGGGCAGCGCTTTTTTCATGCAATGCCAGAAACTGGTCCAGATCATTTCCGAACCGGCGCTGTCCACCCTGCAGCGCGCGCCCGTCGCACCCGCCGTTGGAATAAAGGACAGGCAGGAGCGTCAGGCCAATTCCGGTCTCAGTTGCAGCGGCCGTGATGCGCCCAGCTATTTCAGCAAGGTCATCATAGGGCCGCCCGCCCACATCGTGGTGCAGATAGTGGAATTCGGCAACCGAGGCATATCCCGCCTCAAGCATCTCCATAAAGACTAGCGACGCGATGACCTGCACCTGATCCGGGTCAAGCTGATCCAGAAAGCGGTACATCAATCGGCGCCACGTCCAGAAACTGTCGCGCGGATCAGGCCCGCGAGCTTCCGTCAGGCCAGACATAGCCCGCTGAAAAGCGTGGCTGTGCAGATTGGTCTGGGCCGGAAGGATCAGATCATGGGTCGCCGGGCCGCTTGCCGCGTCAGGTGTGACCGAATCAATACGACCATCATCGCCGACGACAATCGCAACGTCTGATCCCCAGCCGTCTGGCAGAAGCGCTTGTTTTGCTTTGATTTCATACATCTCAGATTGCTCTTGACTTATTATGTAGCGACATAATAGCAATATGTAGCGTTTTAACAAGGGGGCGAAAGTGGGAACCGAAATCCTGACAGACCTTTCAGCAGCCACAATGACCGGCAGTGGCTACGGCCTGATTTCCGATGCCGCGATCGCAATTCAGGATGCCTCTGTCGCCTGGGTCGGACCCCGTTCAAATTTGCCAGCCGAGTACGCAGATTTCAGCCGCCGTGGCCTTGACGGCCGGCTTGTCACCCCGGGCCTGATCGATTGCCACACGCACATCGTGCATGGCGGAAACCGCGCCCGAGAATTCGAGATGCGTCTGGAAGGGGCCAGTTACGAAGAAGTCGCTCGCGCGGGCGGTGGGATTGTCTCAACCGTTTCCGCTACGCGTGAGGCATCAGAAGAAACATTGCTCAAAACCGCGTTGACGCGCGCTGACGCGTTGATTGCCGAGGGCGTCACAACGATCGAGGTTAAGTCCGGTTACGGTTTGGACCGCGACACCGAACTCAAGATGCTACGCGTCGCCCGCGCCATCGAGGCTCACCGACCGGTGCGGGTGTTGACCAGCTTTCTTGGTGCCCACGCCGAACCGAAAGAGGTGGACGCTGATGCCTATATCGACACGATCTGTCTACCGACCCTGCAAGAGGCCCATGCGGAAGGTCTGGTCGATGCGGTGGATGGCTTTTGCGAAGGAATCGCCTTTTCGCCCGATCAAATCTCGCGCGTTTTTGACAAAGCGGTCGAATTGGGCTTGCCGGTCAAGCTTCACGCCGAACAGCTGTCGAACATCGGCGGCACCGCCTTGGCTGCGCGGTACGGGGCGCTTTCGGCGGATCATGTCGAATATGCCACCGAAGCGGATGCCGAGGCACTGGCCCAGGCCGGCACCGTGGCGGTTCTGCTGCCCGGGGCCTTTTACGCGATCAACGAAATGCAAGCGCCGCCGGTGGAAGCTTTCAGAAAGTGCGGAGTGCCCATGGCTGTTGGAACAGACTGGAACCCAGGCTCATCGCCTCTGGGTTCCTTGATTCTGGCCATGAACATGTCGTGCACTCTGTTTGGCCTCACCCCAGCCGAGGCGTTGGCGGGCACCACGCGCAACGCAGCCCGCGCGCTTGGCCTGTCCGATGTGGGCACAATCGCCCATGGCCAACGCGCTGACCTTGCGGTCTGGAGCGTCACCGACCCGGCCGAACTGTCTTATGGCATCGGCATAAACCCTCTATACTCACGGATCGTCGCCGGAAGGGAAGCCCCATGAGTTTCATCGAAACCCACCGCGGTGACAGCCCCATCGTTCTGGGTCTGCCGCACACGGGAACCGACCTTCCGGATGACATAGCTACCGAACTGAACGAGACCGGTCGCGCCTTAGCAGACACCGACTGGCACATTGACCGGCTTTACGCGGACCTCGGCACCGACCTGACACGGGTCAGAACTACGATCCATCGCTATTCCATCGATGTGAACCGCGATCCGGGCGGCGTCAGCCTCTACCCCGGTCAGAATACTACCACTCTGTGTCCGCTGACTGACTTTGACGGCAACACGATCTACCGCGAAGGTCACGAGCCGGATGCGGCCGAAATTACGCGACGCAAAATTGCTTATCACGCGCCTTATCACACGGCACTCCAAGCGGAACTTGAACGGGTACGCACGCTACACGGATTCGCAATACTGTTCGATTGCCACTCAATCCGCTCACAAATCCCGTTTCTATTTGACGGAACCCTGCCCGATTTCAACCTCGGCACCAACGACGGAACAAGCTGCGATCCTGAGCTAGAGCAAAAAACAGCAGCGATCTGCGCGACAGCCAAGGGGTATTCCAGTGTCGTGAATGGTCGGTTCAAAGGCGGATGGACAACCCGTCATTACGGGCAACCCGCCACGGGCATCCACGCCCTTCAGATGGAGCTTGCCCAAAGCACTTACCTAGCAAACGAAGCACCGCCTTGGAAGTTTGATTCAACCCGTGCGGGCCGACTGCAACGCAAACTCATAGAGATTCTGGACACCCTCAAAACCTGGAGCCCGACATGAACGACCCACGTAAGAACACCCGCGACATCTATCCGCCGACGGGCCCCGAGCTGAATGCCAAGAGCTGGATGACAGAGGCCCCGCTGCGGATGCTGATGAACAACCTTCATCCCGACGTGGCGGAAAACCCGCATGAGTTGGTGGTTTATGGCGGCATTGGGCGTGCCGCTCGAACCTGGGAAGACTTCGATCGGATCGTCGCCGGTCTCAAAGATCTTGAGGAGGACGAAACGCTTGTCGTTCAATCCGGGAAACCGATTGCGATCGTCAAAACCCATTCCGACGCACCCCGCGTTTTGATTGCAAACAGCAATATCGTGCCACATTGGGCCAATTGGGATCACTTCAACGAGTTGGATCGTAAGGGCCTTGCGATGTACGGCCAGATGACTGCAGGATCGTGGATTTACATTGGGTCGCAGGGCATCGTGCAGGGCACCTACGAGACCTTCGCCGAAGCCGGTCGCCAGCACTATGACGGCGATCTGAAGGGCAAATGGATCCTGACCGGCGGCCTTGGCGGGATGGGTGGTGCTCAACCGCTGGCGGCAGTGATGGCGGGTGCCTGCTGTTTGGCCGTGGAATGCAACCCCGACAGCATCGATTTCCGCCTGCGCACCCGCTATGTCGACGAAAAGACAGACAACCTTGACGAAGCCCTTGAGATGATCCGCCGCTGGACTGAGGCGGGCGAGGCCAAGTCGGTTGCCCTTCTGGCCAATGCTGCTGATGTTTACCCGGAATTGATCCGGCGCGGTGTCCGCCCCGACATTGTAACCGACCAGACGTCGGCCCACGATCCGGTCAATGGCTATCTGCCGCAGGGCTGGACGATGGCCAAGTGGCGTGAAAAGCGCGAAAGCGACCCGAAATCGGTGGAAAAGGCCGCTCGGGCTTCGATGAAGGTACAAGTCAAGGCGATGGTCGATTTCTACGCCATGGGTGTCCCAACCGTCGATTATGGCAACAACATTCGCCAAATGGCTCTTGAGGAAGGGTTAGAAAACGCCTTTGACTTCCCGGGCTTTGTGCCGGCCTATATCCGCCCGCTTTTCTGTCGGGGTATCGGCCCCTTCCGCTGGGCCGCGTTGTCAGGCGACCCTGAGGATATCTACAAAACCGATCAGGCGATGAAGGAACTGTTCCCCGAGAACGAACATCTGCACAACTGGCTGGACATGGCTCAAGACCGGATCGAATTCCAGGGCCTACCCGCCCGTATCGCGTGGATTGGTCTGGGGGATCGCCACCGCGCAGGCCTTAAATTCAACGAGATGGTCGCTAACGGCGAACTCAAGGCCCCTATCGTGATCGGTCGCGATCACCTCGACAGCGGCTCCGTCGCCTCACCCAACCGCGAGACAGAAGCGATGCAAGACGGCTCGGACGCGGTGAGTGACTGGCCACTTCTGAACGCACTGGTCAACACCGCGTCGGGCGCGACCTGGGTGTCGCTGCACCACGGCGGCGGCGTCGGCATGGGGTTCAGCCAGCACGCGGGCGTGGTAATCTGCGCCGACGGTTCACCCGAAGCCGCCAAACGGCTGGAGCGCGTGTTGTGGAATGATCCGGCCTCGGGCGTTTGGCGCCATGCCGATGCCGGATACGACATTGCACTGGATTGCGCGCGTGAACACGGTCTGAGGTTGCCTGGAATATTGGGGAACTGACGCGGACCCATCGCCCAACGTGCGTCGTTGGGCGATGGCGGCATAACATCTGAGATCATCAAGGAGGAAAAAGATCATGGATCGACGCAAGTTTCTGTCAGCTGGCACAGTCGGCGCGGCGGCGACGGCGCTGGCAAGCCCGGCAATCGCGCAAGACGTACGCCAATGGAAGATGGTCACGGCTTGGCCGAAAAACCTACCTGGACCCGGCGTCGCAGCGCAAATGCTGGCGGACCGTATTACGACGCTTTCGGGCGGACGGATCGAGGTCAAGCTTTTTGCATCTGGTGAACTTGTGCCAGGACCGGGCGTTTTTGACGCCGTCAGCGAGGGCACGGCCGAACTATATCACGCGGTTCCAGCTTATTGGGGATCGAAATCCAAGGGCATACTGCTTTTCGGATCACAACCCTTCGGTCTACGTGCGGATGAACAATTTGGCTGGTTGTATCACGGCGGCGGTCAAGAGCTTTATAATGAGATGTATGGTCGCTTTGGGATCCAACCGTTCCTTTGCGGCAATTCTGGCCCGCAATGGGGTGGTTGGTTCCGCGACGAGATAAACTCGGTCGAAGATCTCAAAGGTATGAAGTTCCGCACCACCGGGCTCGCTTCGGAGATGAGCCGTAAACTCGGTATGGCTGCAGAAGCTATGAGTGGTCCAGCCATGTTCCAGGCCCTTCAGACCGGCGCTCTCGACGCAGGAGAGTTCATCGGGCCCTGGACAGACAGCGCGCTCGGCTATCAGCAGGTTGCCAAGAACTACTACTGGCCCGGTGTCGGTGAACCTTCGTCAGCCGAGGAATGCGGTGTCAACGCAAGCGTCTTTGCCGAACTTCCCGAGGATTTGAAACAGGTTGTCCGATTTGCCTGCGAAAGCCTCTATAACCCGGTCTGGACCGAGTACACGACAAAACACGCGCTAGCACTCAAAAAGCTGGTCGACGAAGACGGCGTCCAGGTGCGCGTATTCCCGCAGGATGTCATTGACGCAATGGGCGCTGCATCCATCGAGGTCATTGAAGAACTTCGGGGCGACGAAGACGAGCTTGTTCAGCGCATCACCGAAAGCTTCATCGCCTACCGAGACAGTGTCGGCGGCTATATGACTTTTGCGGATAATGGGCAAATGAACGCCCGCGCGTCTGTAATGGGCTATTAAACCGATTGCGGCGCGGTCAAATTCCCCGCGCCGCTACACTTTCGAGCAGGGGGCTCTGATGCATCGCTTCGCTGACCTGGTTGACCAGATGAACACGCGTCTCGGCGCAGTGCTTAAGTGGTTTGCCCTTTTGATGGTTCTTATCCAGTTTGGAATCGTCATCGGGCGCTATGTGTTCGGGGTTAACTCAATTGTAGCGCAGGAAAGCGTACTCTATCTACACGCCGCGCTTTTTATGCTGGCAGCGGGCTATACCCTGCTTGTCGATAAACATGTCCGGGTCGACATCTTCTATGCCGGCGTTAACCGCAGTATTCAGCGTCGCATCGATATATTTGGGCACTTGTTCCTGCTATTGCCGTCAATGGCTGCGCTAGCTTGGTGGTCCTGGGCATCGGTGCGAAATTCATGGAAAATTCTCGAAGGTCCGATTTCTGTCGGCGGCATCGAGGCTGTTTTCCTTCTCAAATCTTTGATCCCGCTCTTCTGCATCTTGGTCGCATTGCAATCCATTGCCATCTTGATCCGATTGTTCACGGAGGGCTCGGAATGAGCGCCAATCTCGATATGCTGATGTTCGTGGCGCTGGTCGTGGCGGTCCTGTCCGGTTTTCCGGTTGCTTTCAGTATCGCAGGTATCGCCGTTACCTTCGCCTATCTCGGCTGGATACTTGGCGTCATGGATATTTCGCTTCTGGGTGCCTTCGGGCAACGCGTTTTTGGCCTAATCTCCAACCAGGTTCTGATTGCAATCCCGCTTTTCGTCCTGATGGGAGCACTACTGGAGAAAAGCCGCATTGCAGAAGAGCTGCTGGATACGATGGGCAGAGCTTTTGGGCAATTGCGCGGTGGCCTAGGCATTTCGGTTGTGTTGGTTGGTGCCTTGCTAGCAGCGTCAACGGGAATTGTAGGCGCGACGGTCGTAGCGATGGGCATGATTGCCCTTCCAACGATGCTACGATCGGGGTACGACCCGCGCGTGGCATCCGGTATCGTCTGTACAGCGGGTACACTTGGCCAGATCATACCGCCCTCAACCCTTCTCATCATCCTTGCCGATGTGATGTCGAACGCCTACCAGCAAGCACAGTACGAGCAAGGCAAATTCTCAGTCGAAGCCCTCTCGGTGGGCCAGTTCTTTGCCGCCGCGCTATTGCCCGGTGTACTTTTGGTTGCACTCTACCTGCTCTATATACTTGTGCGAGGTTTCGCTCGCCCCCAGGATATGCCACCGGCGGACGTCAGCTTCGCGCGCCCGGGCGTCCGTGAACTTCTAAGGGCCGTTGTGCCACCGGTTTTGCTCATTGTAACCGTACTGGGTTCAATCCTTTCGGGGATTGCGACGCCCACCGAAGCAGCAGGTGTCGGTGCTGTAGGCGCGTTGCTCATGGCAGGCGCAAGGCTGGGCCATTATCGCGGTGTAATCCTCGCCAGCGCAGCGGCGCTTGTCGCCCTTGCTGTCGCTGCGGGCGTATTCCCGGTACGCTTCCAACGCAGCGATCTAGCCACCGGAGACGTTGTTGCCGGCGTTTTCTACATTCTATTTGCCGTAATTGGTGTCTCAGGAATCGCTGCCGCCTTGCTCAACGTGATCCGTGAGAAAGTCGTCCAAGATGCCCTAACCTCGACCATGACAATGACCTCGATGATCTTCGCGACCATCCTCGCAGCCAGTATGTTCTCACTGGTGTTCATAGGGCTCGGCGGCGAAGAGCGCGTGGCCCATTGGCTTCAAAACCTCCCTGGCGGCGCAGTCGGCGCGTTGATCGTGACCATGTTAATCGTTTTCCTAATGGGCTTTTTCCTCGACTTTGTGGAAATTTCGGTCATCGTCCTGCCCCTTGTTGTTCCAACGCTCATTTTGCTCGGTCATGACCCGATCTGGCTGGGCATTATACTGGCGATCAACCTCCAAACCTCGTTCTTGACGCCGCCCTTTGGCTTCTCGCTTTTCTATTTGCGCGGCGCTGCACCAAAAGAGATTACAACTGGGCAAATCTATCGCGGTGTCGTACCGTTCATCTGCCTGCAAGCCATTGGGGTACTACTAATCTGGTTCGTCCCTCAAATTGCGACGTGGTTACCTGAAGCGATGTTCTAACAGCTGTCTTACTGGCTCGGTTTGACGACGTCATTCACGGTTGTAGCGAGCTTATTGACAACCGCGGTCACTACAACCTCGTGCGGCGTTCGGCTTCGAGAGGTGGTCAGCGACTTCATCAGTCCTAGGCCCGAATGGCGGCTTCTTGGACCCTATCTGGACGAACCCTCTAACCAAGGGAACTAGGGACAGCACTATGCATTTGCCCGGCGGGCGTTTTCTTTAGCCCACCTGCAAATCGTTCGAACACTATGGTCGCCAAGGGAGCACCAGCTGCCGGAGCGCCAGCTAGTGCTCCGTCACTACTGTTCCAAGCTGTTGCACACGATCAAATGGGAAATTCGGAAGAAGCTAACAGCTCTTTAACGAAATGCAAAAAACTTGGTCAAAGTTACCGAGTGAGTTTCTCGTAAACAGAATCCTTAATAACGATAGGCTAACGCGGAACTTAATACTGGAAACACTGAGTAGATATAAACGAAACAAGTTGCGACAGGTGTTAAACCGGTGCCCCATCCGCTCTGAATGCGCCACCATGCCAGTTCGGTGGGAGCGTTGGAGGGGCTCAACGGTTTTGATGCATAGGCGAGGCTCGGTCGACAAGCCCCACCTCTACGAAGGTTTTGCTTACTCCTCGAAAGGAACGTACAGTTTTCCCCCTTCTTGGAACTTGGCGGCCATCGCGTCCATCCCTTCTTTCTGTGCCTCAGTTCGAATGTCGTGGCTGATCCGCATTGAGCAGAATTTCGGCCCACACATGGAACAGAAATGTGCCACCTTATGCGCCTGTTTCGGCAGGGTCTGGTCGTGGAAATCGCGGGCCGTTTCCGGGTCCAGCGACAGGTTGAACTGATCCTCCCAGCGGAATTCGAAACGAGCGCGGGACAGGGCGTCGTCGCGGCGTTGCGCGCCCGGCAGACCTTTGGCCAGATCGGCGGCATGGGCTGCGATCTTGTACGTGGTGACGCCGGTTTTCACGTCGTCCCGATCCGGCAGGCCCAGATGTTCCTTGGGTGTGACGTAGCACAGCATGGCGCAGCCGAACCAGCCGATCATCGCCGCACCAATGCCGCTGGTGATGTGGTCATAACCGGGCGCGATATCGGTGGTTAGCGGCCCGAGCGTATAGAACGGCGCTTCGTGGCAGCATTCCAGCTGCTTATCCATGTTCTCTTTGATCTTGTGCATGGCCACATGGCCCGGCCCTTCGATCATCACCTGACAGTCTTTGGCCAAGGCGATTTTGGTCAGTTCACCCAGCGTCTCAAGCTCGGCAAATTGCGCCTCGTCATTGGCGTCTGCGATCGAGCCGGGGCGCAGACCATCGCCAAGGCTGAACGATACGTCATAGGCCCGGCAGATATCGCAGATTTCATCGAAATGTTCATACAGGAAGCTTTCCTTGTGATGATGCAGGCACCACTTGGCCATAATCGAACCACCACGTGAGACGATGCCGGTGACGCGGTTCACGGTCATCGGAACCATGTGCAGGCGCACGCCCGCATGGATGGTGAAATAGTCGACACCCTGTTCCGCCTGTTCGATCAATGTGTCGCGAAACACCTCCCACGTCAGGTCCTCAGCGATACCGTTGACCTTCTCCAGTGCCTGATAGAGCGGAACCGTGCCGATCGGCACCGGGCTGTTGCGGATGATCCATTCGCGAGTGTTGTGAATGTTTCGTCCAGTGGACAGATCCATCACCGTGTCGGCGCCCCAACGGATCGCCCAGACCATCTTGTCCACTTCCTCTTCCATCGAGGACGTCACGGCCGAGGTGCCCATATTGGCGTTTATCTTGACCAGAAAATTACGCCCGATGATCATCGGCTCGCTTTCGGGGTGGTTGATGTTGGCGGGAATGATGGCGCGGCCCGCGGCGACCTCATCCCGTACAAACTCGGGGGTCACATAGTCGGGGATATTGGCACCCCAATCGTTGCCTTTGCGCTGCTCAACAACGGCCTCGCGCAGCTGGTTTTCCCGGATGGCGATGAACTCCATTTCGGGCGTGACAATCCCGGCTCGGGCATAGGCCAGTTGCGTCACGGCTTTGCTATCCTTGGCGCGCAACGGGCGTGGACGAACAGGAAATTCGGGTGTCAGTCGGTCGCCTTCGACAAATCCGTTGTCTTCGGGCTTGATCTCGCGCCCGTCATATTCCTCGACATCGCCGCGCGCTTCGATCCACTTGCGGCGCAGCGGGGTCATACCTTGACGAATATCGGCGATCACATCCGGGTCTGTGTAGGGACCAGAGCTGTCGTAAACCGGCAGGGGCGGCTCACCTGCGGTCGGATGAACCGAGATTTCGCGCATCGGGACGCGGACATCAGCGTGCAATATACCATTCACGTAGATCTTACGCTGTCACTGTACCCTTAATTTCTGGACGCAGATACATTCTGGGGCATTTGACCCGATTTTGTGCCCTTAATTTCCGGATATCCACAGGTCGCCGAGAAGTGATTACCCGTTCCCTTGGCGAGAGCATTATTGGGTCACCTGCCCTACTCATGCCTATACGCAATGAAGCTTATCCACAGAATACATCGTCCGCGAATTAAGGGCACAGTCCGGCAATTAGTGATACAGTCCAGAAATTAAAGGCACAATTAAGCACTGATTTTGCTTAACTTTTTTAAGCCAGCGTCCAGTAATTAACGGCACAGTGACAGCTGGTCTTTCGTCTTTTGCATGCAGGTTCCGAAAAGCCTGGGTCCGACTCTTGGTGTAAAAGATGTAGACTGGTGGCGACGCGTGGACGGGGCAAACTGGCGCGATATCAATGGTCCGGGCACGATGGACGCTGCATGGGATCCCGATCACCCAGTAGTGCATGTCTCGTGGAACGATGCGCAGACTTACGCCAGCTGGGTTGGCGGTCGCTTACCATCTGAGGCCGAATGGGAGCATGCGGCACGCGGCGGCCTTGGAGATGTTCGCTTTCCCTGGGGAGATCAGGAACCCAACGACATTGATTTCCAACCCTGCAACATCTGGCAAGGAAGTTTCCCTCTGGAGAACACCGCTAAGGACGGCTTCGTCACGACCGCTCCAGCCAAATACTATGAGCCAAATGGATATGGCCTCTTCAACATGGTCGGGAATGTATGGGAGTGGACGTCGGCAGCCTATCGCATCAAGTCTTTAAAGAAACATGTACGTCAGCGGCTATCAGGGATCAAGGGCTACAGGCTTTCCAAAGGTGGCTCGTTTCTGTGTCACGCTTCCTACTGCTACCGTTATAGAATTGCGGCACGATCGGGCACCTCACCTGACAGCACCACTACTCACCAAGGATTCCGTATTGTGTGGCCCGATTAAGCGGTCGTACAGACCAGTGTCAAATCAGGTCTTTGAGCCGTCAAATTGCGTTCAGCAGTTCGCCCTATTGGCAGGGCAAAATGCTCACCAATTCTACTAATGCTATGCCATCTAAAGTGTTTGCGACGGATACCCAATTTGTTTGCACATGTATCGGCTTTCCCGCATAGCTCTCATTATTGCCACCTTTTGCGCACAATAGGTCAAGTCCTACTGTCAACCAATTACACTCGATAAGTATCCCTTATCAGTTATAATTGATTTCACCGGGAAATGAGCTCAGAATGGGCACATGAAGCCCCCTGCCCTATACCTCCCAGCCGCCACCCCTGCCCTCTCGGACATGGATCAGGACGCCCTGACCGACCTCTATATCCGCGGCACGCCCGCCAACACGCTCAGGGCTTATGAGCGCGATCTGCTCTACGTGACGGCGTGGAAAGCGGCGCGGTTCAGCGCGGCTCTGGACTGGCCGGAATCCGAGGCCACCGCCCTCGCCTTCATTCTCGATCACGCCCGCGATCTGAATGACGCACCAGAAACGGATGTCGCGCGCGAAACCGCAGAAGCGCTGATCGTGCAAGGCCTGCGCAAGTCCCTCGCCTGCCCGGCCCCCTCAACGCTGGACCGGCGCATCGCCTCGTGGCTGGCTTTCCACCGGATGAAAAACCTCCCCTCCCCCTTCGGCGCGCCACAGGTGAAACAGGCCCGCGCCAAGGCGCGTCGCGCCGCCGCCCGGCCCCCGGCCCCAAAATCGCAGCACCCGATTACCCGCGATGTGCTCGAGCAGTTGCTGTCCACCTGTCGGGGGTCCCGGCGGGATTGCCGCGACCGGGCTTTGCTGATGCTGGGCTGGGCCAGCGGCGGCCGCCGCAGATCGGAAATCACCGGGTTGATGCGGGAAGATGTGGCGTTGAAGGACTTCGACAGGAAAGGCTTGGTCTGGCTGTCTCTGCTGGAGACCAAGACCACGCGCAAAGGTGAAACGCCGCGGCTGGTGCTGAAGACCCGCGCGGCACAGGCGCTGGTGCATTGGATCGACGTGGGCGGGATCAGCGACGGCCCCCTCTTCCGCCCCATCTCCAAGGCCGACCGGGTGCTGAAACGTCGCCTCAGCCCGGATGCGATCTACCAGATCGTGAAACACCGTCTGAAACAGGCCGGGTTGCCCGAAGACTTCGCTTCGCCCCACGGGCTGCGGTCGGGCTTTCTGACCCAGGCTGCCCTTGACGGCGCCCCGATCCAGGCCGCCATGCGCCTGTCCCTGCACCGCTCCATGGCCCAGGCGCAGAAATATTACGACGACGTCGATATTGCAGAAAACCCGGCGGCGGATTTGTTGGGGTGAGCTGGCGCTAAACGAAGAAGGCGGTAACCCGTGGGTTACCACCTCTGAAATCAAGAAATCTGAGCATGGGTAACCCGCGGGTTACTACTCGTTCAAAACAGCTTCGAAAGCTTCGACCGCTCTCTGGAGCTTTGACCGGTCAATCGAACTAAAGTCCTGGCCAGACAATATCCTGCACTCTCCCTTTCGCGCAGTGACTTTTGAGCCGCCCACGTGGAACTCATACTTCACGCTCTCGGCTTTCTCACGTCGCTTGCTACTACCCGGTTCAGTATCAGTATCTGCCAAGAAGGCATCCAGCGCCTCGTTTTGCTCAGCGGCTGTGGATACGCGCACCAACACATCTCTTAACCCAGCAGCTGAACCCGATGACGCTCGAAGTTTACGCGCAACCTCAACGCCAAGGTTTCTAGAGACACTCTTAGGAAACGGCAACGCACCCTCAAGTTCATTGAGCAGATAAACAAAGCTGCGAATGTAAGAGCGTTTCATCTTGTGCAGGGATGAGTACAGCCTTCCGACCAAAGCTTCTGCATCCCCTGCCCCCAACTCTGAATCTTTAGAAGCAAGAATTGCCACTTGCGCCATCTCAGCAAACGTCAAGTCTTCCCGAACAACGTTCTCTTCAACCATGTCAATATAGAGGTCGATGCGATCACTCTGGGATTTGGCAACTCGCGCCGTAACACTGGAAAAGCGTTCATCACCGGTCTCTTCATAAAGCTGCTTAAGAGCAGTTACTCGTCTCCAACCTTTTTTGAGTTGGAAGCGTCCATCTGAATCCTTATAAAGCTCTATGGGCTCCTTCTGGCCGCGTTCCTGAATTGAAGCCTTGAGTTCATCCATCTCGTCGGAACTTGCGACAGCCGAAAGATCCAAGCGATCTCGTGGCAGATCTGTCGTATGAATTTCATTGATGCCAACCGCAACCAAGACTCGCCCCTCATCACGAGCTTTACGATACTCCTTAGCATCGGAGGCATTTTGCCGTCGCTGTTCGACACGGTTCTCAGTGCTTTCATTTAGGCTGTTTGCTGTCTCGCGAACCGCAGCCCCCATCGGCCCCACTTCGCGGCGGCGTGTTTTCTTGAGGTCATCTTCATCAATTGGAGTGAAGCCAAATTTATTCCCGCTCATTCTACCCGCTCCTCAATTTTAGTACGTGCCTCCCAAGCCCTTAGGACGACATCCCTAAATTCACTGTATGCATTATCAAATGACTGACGCGCCCGTTTCCATGTGTCCCGAGTCATCTGTCTGTAGTCCTGCTCGTAAACAGACATCTGGAACCTACCAGATTGCTCGACCGCACGTGTCATTTCGATGGGATTTTGACAGACATCGGCGCCGAAGACATTTTTGAAAGCATCCATCATCGCGACGTGCAAAGAGTTGCTAGCCTCGAAGCGAGTCATGAGAACACGTATGTCATCGAACCTTTTAGGAAGCGTGATACCAGCATCCTGTGCAATACGTTCGAACCCGCTGGTTATGTCTTCCAAGGCATCGCCAAGCTGACCAAGATAACTCGTTGTGCTGTCATACTCCCAATAACCAGGACCAGACGGAATGTAGAGGATGTCAGCAGCAAAAGCCGCATTCAAAGACTGGTATCCAATTGCAGGCGGGCAATCGAATACAATCAAATCATATTGGTCGTCCGGCAACTCATCGAGATACCTTGCGACGCACCCAAAAAAGCTCCATGCCTTATGAATCGACCTGTACTGAGCAGAAGCAAATTCCACGAAGGCGGCGTTCGCACAGCTCGGGATGATGTCGATCGTCGACCATGACGTTCTTTGAATGAAATCCTGCACACGTTGCGCACCAATCGACTGAACGTCTTCTGGTAACTCGTCAGCAGTAGGGTAGGGGCAGTCTGTGGGGTCATCATATTCGTCTGCGATCCGGTTCGCCTCACGGCAGAGGTCACGACACATAATGCCCCAGACAGTATTCCACTCTCTAACTTCAGACAGACCCATTGAATGAGTGAGTGTGGCCTGGGGGTCGAAATCCACCACCAGAACACGGTAACCATCAAGCGCGGCCGCATTCGCCAAGTGCTGGGCAACGACAGTTTTACCAACACCGCCCTTAAAGTTCGAAACTGCGACTCTCATAGCCCGGCCTCCTGGTCTTTGAGGCAGAAGGCTTTTACCTCTAAATCTCAGGCGGCGTCTCAGCTCATTTATCTCAGCCAGAGAAAACCATCTTTGCCGCCCATCATCTTCAGTCGCTCCTTGCGGAAGAGACGGGTCTTCGGCCAACTTCTTTCTCAAGGTGTCCGCCGGGATATCAAACATGAACTGGCTAATTTCCCAGATCGAGAATGGTCGAAGCACTTTCTCGTCAGCGGGCGAGAAAGTAGCGCGGCGGACGGCAGCCTGTTGAGCCAGGCTTCGTTCGTTCATAGCTTGAAGGTCGGTGTGGTCACGCATGGTGCTGCTCTTGTTATATCACGAATGTCTTCTAATAACGCGATTTTGGAAAACTGCAAAACGTAAAGAATGGAATTTCCGCTTTTTCGCCTTCGACTCGGTAAAAACGGGAGGTATTTCGAAAGCTAAGCTATGTTTTGGTGACAGGCAGCGATCAATTACCAGATATATGGTGACACTCGACCCCCAAAAGGGTGACAGTATAGTGTCACCCATAACCTATTAACCGAATTTTCTTTTGATTTTGAAGAAAGAGGCGGTCATCCTGTTTTTCAATGCCCGTTGACAAACTACGGGATTTCATCAAACTGAACCCAATTGATGGAATCGGTCAGCGAAACCGATCCGCTCGAGGCACAGTGGCAGTATCAAAATGGAAATAAAACGATTTACAGGATATCAGGCCGGTTCTCAGAAGTACGATCTTTTGACTGCAATCTCTGTTGCGGGATTGAATGGCACACCCGGTTTTCAATGTTCGATGATGCGGCTCGTTGCGTTGATAACGGCCCGATACAACTGGCGCACTGATGAGCTGACGGTCGGTCAAAAAGAAATGGCCCGCCTATGGTCCGTGGACGAACGAACCGTCAAGCGAGAAGTTAAACGATTGACGGATTCAAGTATACTTCTCCAACTTAGGCCTGGGGTTAGAGGCCGCGTTGCAGCATACCGACTCAACTACGTGGAAATTTACCGTCTGAGCGAACCGGTTTGGAAAAATGTTGGTTCTGATTTTGTATCGCGCATGGAGACACAAACCCCAAAACCGACCGAAAAGGTTGTTCATGTTCAGTTTGGCCAAGAAAAACCAGCAGCTGTTGAACATGAAGGACAAGACCTTCAGGATCCGTGGGGCAGGGCGCTTCGGCGCCTATCAGAGTCTGAAGCACTATTGTTTAAAAGTTGGTATTGCGATCTCAAATTTGTTGAAATGCAAGATCTGACAATCACCTTACGCGCTCCCAGCAAATTCATCGCACAGTACATTCAATCTCACCATATGAAACCTTTACTTGGAGCGGTCCAGCTCGAGTTTGGGCGAATTCAGAAAGTGTGTTTGCTCGGCTAACAATCTAGATTAATGGTCGCACGCTGTGCCGTGATCCCACCGAAATTGCTGGTTTCAATCGTTGAGTTTGGCCTCGAACATCCTGATGGTTTTAGAATGTCACCGAACAACGGGGTAGGCAAACAAACTGTTTGCTTCACAATACAAGAGATTGTTTTCGTTCGCTGCTCTTGAAGACATCGCAAAAAAATATCAGTGTAGCCGAAGTTCTGAGAAAGAGATTAAGAATGCCCGAAAACATGCCCCAGCCTATCATGCCTAGGGGAGAGCCGGACCAAGTGAACATCAGTGATTTGTTGCTTGACTACCAAAACCCAAGATTTGGGGACCTTGATCCAGGCACAAGTCAAGAAGCGTTGGTCGATTTGATAGTTGATCGTTTTGGCGTTGACGATGTGATCAGTTCAATTGCCGTCAACGGGTTCTTCTCGGCGGAACCGCTTGTGTGTCAAGCGAACGATAGTCCTAGCCTGGTGGTCAAGGAAGGTAATCGTAGGCTTTGTGCTTCAATAATTATTACCGGTGACCCACGCGGCAAAAACCAGGCAAACTTACATAGGCGTTTCAATAAGATTTGGAAAGACAATGGTCAGAAGGCCATTGAACCCATTAGCGTACTAAAGTTCTACGAGAAGGAAGACGCTGACAGCGATTTGCTGGCCTATCTTGGGGTTCGGCACATCTCAGCATCACAGCCGTGGGACTCCTATGCAAAGGCGTCCTGGGTAGCCAAACTCCAAGACAGTTCCGAACTTTCGGAAACGAAGATATCCGAAATGATCGGCGACAATCACAGCACCGTTGTCCGCCTTTTGGAGGGTTACCGTTTCATTCAGCAACTAATTTCTGAAGAAAAGTTTGTTCCGTCGGATAGCCAACGAAAGGGGCGAGGTAGTGTAACGGAATATCCTTTTTCGTGGGTATACACTTTGTTGGGCTTTCGTTCCGCTAGAGACTTCTGCGGTTTGGACGAAACGTCCGGGAAGCCAAATCCTATCCCCGCAGACTATTTAGAAAATGCGTCGAATCTGATCAAAGCGTGTTTTGGGGACAAGTCTAAAGGCCGCAGCGCTGCGATTGATGACAGCCGCCAACTTATTCAACTGGCGCAGTCCATGACACGCTCCGACGTTGCGGCATTGATAAACGATGGCCATTCACTAAAGTCAGCGCTGGACAGCACTAAACCAGTTGAGCAACGGTTGAGCGAGAATCTACAACGCGCTCGAGAGTTGCTGGCAAACATATCTACCGGATTGGAAGAAACACCGCCACTCGCGGAAGTAGCCGGTCAACACATAGAGACTGCGGCTATTGTGAGGCGGTTGAGTACAGAGATTCACAAAAAACTCAATGCCATCTCGTTTGGAGACGACGATGAATGACATGCCTCAGTTTAATTTTGGGGACAGACGGAAGAAGTTCAAAGTATCTCAAGACTGTGACGAAGTGGAAGTTAGCGCACTAAAGAATGGCCAATCAAATCCGTTCGAAGGCGTACGCAACGATTTGATCTCGGGCACTCTCTCCGATGATGTAGAGATGCAGCTTGCGGGTGCCCAGTGGCAGTACGAAGCGAACGCAATTGAGAACTTGAGCAGTGAGATTGTAGAAGAAATACTTCGTCGTGCCGAATTATTGGGGAGTTTGTATCCGTTCGAGTTTAATGGCTCGACACTGTCTTACTCGCCCACAGATCACAGGTTGTACGAGTTTTTGCTGGTTTGTTCTGCCACGAAAAACATTACGAAAGGCTACAATGTCTACATTCCGAGGAACTTCGAGCGCGTAGCAATGGAAGTTTCCGCCAATTTTGTAGGCGGCGACGTTGAATTTATGCACGTCGGATGGCCGCGTAAAAACCCAAATTTTCGGGAAACGTGGAATGAAGTCCACACTCGTAGTGGCGAATGGCGCTGGCAGCCTAAAGTTACCTTAGAAAACGCTACGCCGCCACCGGCCGGGGATGAAGGCGTGGACTACGTTCTATGGAAAGCGTTCGGATGTGGGCGACCAATGGGGCAACTCTTCTTTTTAGGACAGTGCGCCTGCGGAGGTGATTGGGACGACAAGTTTACTGACATAAACAGCAAGTTTTTTAAGTGGTTTGATGTGCCTCCGGTCCGCCCCGCGCATGTTTTTGCTGTCCCTCATTGCTTGCCTATCGAAAGTATTTTCGAAGCATCTGGTGACGCTGGGATCGTCTTAGACCGTATTCGACTTGTTACGGCGGCAAATCTTGACGGAAAGTACAGGCGCAAATCTTGGTCAGCCGTTTACAAGAGAATGCTGAGCAGGCTCGTGTGAATATCACCTTGCGCCCTTCTGAAGAACATATTGTGAACATTTTTTCGGTATGCTATTTCTGTTGCCTCCAATGGGGCAACCTGTTGTATTGGCAAAAAAGCATCACACAAGATGCGGGAGACGATTTAGATGGGCAGTTGGACGGCTATTGATTTGTTCTGTGGTGCAGGCGGCCTTTCAGAAGGGTTCCGCCAAGCCGGAGTTCATGTGTTGGCAGGGCAGGACATTGATGCCACTTTCGGTCAGACGTTTTCTCAGACACACAACGAGGCGACATTTGTTTACGGTCCAATTCAGTCCGTGTCTGCCGACGACCTTCTTTCGGCTGCCGGATGTAGTCCTGGCGGGGTCGATATCCTGATTGGGGGGCCCCCATGTCAAGGTTACTCCGTCTACAACCATCAGCGTGGCGCTGATGATCCACGTGCCGGACTATTCAAGGAGTATTTGCGCCTCGTTGAAGCTATCCAGCCGCGCTGGCTTGTGATGGAAAATGTCACTGGCATTACCTCGATTGCTGGCGGCGCCATCGTTCGCGAAATTCAGGCTGGGATGCGCCGTCTTGGCTACCGGGTGGATATGAAGCTTCTTAAGGCTGAAGAGTATGGCGTCCCGCAAGAACGTCGACGCATGTTCTTTATCGCAACGAAAGAAGAGTACTGTCCGATCCTATTCCCAAACCCAACTCACGGTCCGGAACTGCAGCCTTTCGTGACAGTTTGGGATGCCATCTCTGACTTGCCGTCACTGAAGAATGGCCAGGACATGGGCGCGCGCGCCTACGGCAAGTCCGCACAGAATCCCTATCAAGCCGTGCTGCGGGGCGATTGTACGGTTGTAAGCAACCACAGCGCTCCGCGACTGTCTAAAGTAAATTTGGAACGTATGAAGCATATTCCACCTGGGGGCTCTTGGCGGGATATCCCGTATGACCTTCTCCCAGCAGGGATGAAGAAGGCCAAGCGCAGCGACCATACAAAGCGATATGGGCGACCTGCAAAATCCGACTTGGCCTGTACTGTTCTTACCAAATGCGACGTTCATTGGGGTGCGTATATCCATCCTACACAAGATCGGTCGTTTTCTGTGCGTGAGGCGGCCAGACTTCAGTCCTTTCCTGATTTCTTCACGTTCTCTGGCAGCCGGACTGAGCAATATGTTCAGGTCGGGAATGCGGTTCCACCGCTTCTTGGAAAGGCAGTCGCTGAAGCGATACTTTCTGCCGACAACATGAAGGCAAACGTTCAACCGGTCAGAAAGCAAAACGGTATGCTGCATGCCGTTTGACCCGCGTGATGCAATTGCGGAAGTGCAGGGTCAGAAAGCTGAGTTCAATGCGAGTCCGGAGCAGTCCGACTTCTTTTGTCCATACATTGAAGTTGAATGCCCAAAGCGTTCAACAAACTTGGGCAAAGAACCATACCCTGTTTGCTCGCTATGGAAAAACAGCAAGCTCGCGCGCGATCCCGTGAGAGACCTGATATGCGTTTGCCCGAAGCGTTTCTATCAAGTTGACTGGCTCCACGCCGTTGTTGAGAATTGCTGGCCATTTGATCCACCCGAAAACCCGGTGGTCGCTACAGAAGTTAAAATGAAAGGCTTCGGGAACGTTGATTTTGTCATCGCCGATCAGCAGGCAGACGGAACAATCGGAAACTTCCTTTCAGTTGAGCTCCAGGCAATCGACATAACCGGATCAGTGTACCCGGCATACGAGGCGCTGCGCTCCGGTGAGGAAATGCCAAGGCGCCCCACCTATGGGTTCAACTGGGATAACGTGTACAAACGGTACATCACCCAATTGATCCGAAAAGGCTATTTCCATCACCATTGGGGCACCAAAATAATCGCCGTCATACAAGATCAGGTGTACCAATCCGTGATTGATAAAGCCGACTTCATGCGTTCGACTGATATCACGAGCAACACTGTGAACATCGTGTTTATGACGTACGTGTTCGAGAACGATCCGGAAAGACCAGGTCAGTTTCGTCCTCAGCTAAAGCGCGTTGAAGGCACGAGTCACGCCAACCTTCAACAAGCTATTCTATACAAGGAAGCGCCCTCAAAAGAGGCCTTTAAGGGCAAGATTTTCGAGGCTTTGAGACGCAAGTAGCCCAAGTACCCTAGCGTATGTGTTCTGGCTTATCGCCACAGCAGGTTCAGCTTTGGATGACGTCTCCGCGCGAGTTTCAACAGTCAGATATCTTAAATCGGATGGTTGTCAGGTCCTGAACACAAAGCGGCTACTTCTGGAAAGATCTACCCTCTGCAGCAGGGATGTTCGTTCGCTTCCATTCTAATTCAGAAACGTTCCAATTGAATGGATCTCCCAATGTCATTGGACAGATAGGCGGCATCAAACGATAATGTTGGCATGGAGATGACAGCGACCAAACCTGTCCACCTGATCCATGTGGGCCCGAACGCCAACATGGCGCGATTCTATGGCATAGAGTTGCAGCCGACGCTGTTTGGGGAGGTTACCGTTCTTCGTACCTGGGGACGAATTGGCACGAACGGACAAGCTATGAGGGTGACGTATGAAGACGAAGCCCAGGCCGATGAAGTGCTCCAGAAACTCGAAAAGCAAAAGCTCCGACGAGGCTACGTCACGGTCGGTGAGTGAATTCGGGTTGCAATCTATTTCCGTAGCAAATCCCGAGCCTGCGGGCTCGTGACCGGGCTCTAGGTTTCAGCCGGCGTGCCGGCTTCCACCCAGAACACCCCAGCATGATCTCCCTGTCCCAGTAGCCCCTGGACCGTCTCCTGCAAGCCGGCGCAGGGGCTTTGGGTCATGGTCGCTCCATGCCGTGATGATCTGCCCGTTCGGGTGATGATCCCTTTTGCGATTCCGCAGGATCAAAGATCCTTTGGCTTCTTTTGTTGGTCAGGCGGGATTTGGACAAGCCAAACGCCACCCGACGTCAGGGGGAAGGCGCGGCCTCCCCCCTCGGACAAGACAAATAGACAAGACCGTGTCCTCGCGCGCTGCGCTGCGGGCCGCACCACTCTTGTCGATTTGTCCTGTCTCGCCCCTCTCCGCGTTCGCCACGGGGCAGGTTTTAGAGACGAGGCCCTTTCAGGGCTCGGCTCAAAACCAGCACTAAAAGGGGATCAACCCCGGAGGTCGCACCACAAAAGGAGAGACGGTTTTGAACAGTGAAGCAACAACAGACATCGAGAACGACACCTGCCTTCAGGCGACAGAAATAGCAAATCAGAACGACCTGTTTCGGAAAGCCCTGACCGATCCGACTGCAGCAATTGAGATGCACACCAAGGGCATTCAGGGACAGGTGTTCGTCACGCCCGGCGTGTCCGGCGAAGGGGTGGAGTTTCAGACTGCGGCTTTGGCTGCAGTGGCATCGGATGACCAGTTTGACGACGGCAATGACCCTTATGGCGATCACACATTCGGGACGGTGACAATCAGCGGTCAGAAGCTGTTTTGGAAAATCGATCTTTATGACGCGGACTACAAATACGGCTCCGATCGCCCGTTTGATCCCGCAGTGACCCGCCGCGTCCTGACCATCATGTGCCCCAGCGAATATTGATTTCCACCGCAGATCGGAAAGGAGGTGATGAAAATAAGTCAGGAAACCTTGCAGCGACGACGGCGCGAAGCCGTTGAGCTGGTCAAGAAGGGAGGTCTCTCCGCCAAGATCGGACTCGCCATCTTTTAACAACACGCAGCCGCCTAAGCGGCCCCGCT
>NZ_JBQFOY010000027.1:0-36543 GCF_056533985.1 Ruegeria sp. E8 | reverse complement strand
CATAGTAACGACGACCGGGATAGCCTTCGGCGTATTTGTTGGTCATCACCGAACCCTGCGCCTGCATCACGGCGGCAGAGACGATGTTCTCGGAGGCGATCAGCTCGATCTCATCGCGCTGACGGCCCAGTTCCGACGTGATCGAGCCAAAAAGCTCAGGATCGCGATCCGACAGGGATTGCGTGAAAAAACCGTCTGTTCGTTGCGGGGCGTTCACAGCTTGTCTCTCCTATAGAAAGGGGCTCAACGCGGCCGTGGCCGCATTGTCAGTCAATTTTTGGCGTCTCAGATCACGCGGTCCCGAGGCTCGCGGCCTTCGAAAAAGTCGCTCAGGTTGTCGAGAACCCGGAATCCCATCGCCTCACGCGATTCGCGTGTGGCGCTGCCCAGATGCGGCAGCATCACGAGGTTGTCGCACTGCAACAGGTCCGGATTGATACGCGGTTCGCCGTCGAACACATCCAGCGCGGCCCCGCCGATCATATCGAAGGACAGCGATTGGATCAGGGCCCGTTCGTCGATCACCTCACCGCGGGCGGTGTTGATCAGGAACGCATCGGGTTTCATCAGGTCCAGCCTGCGCGCATTGATCAGGTGGCGATTTGCAGCACCGCCAGGGCAGTGCAGCGAGACAAAATCACACTGCGGCAGCAATTCGTCGATGGAGTCCACCTGTTTCGCATTGCATTGGGCCAGAACGTCGGGCGATACCGCGCTGCGGTTATAGACCAGTACGTCCATGCCGAACCCGTGATGGGCGCGGCGGGCCATTTCCTGACCGATGCGGCCATAGCCGATGATGCCCAGCGTCTTGCCGCTGACCTTGGTGCCGATCAGATGCGTAGGCCGCCAGCCAGTCCAGTTACCTGCGCGCAACTCGCGTTCGCCTTCACCTGCGCGGCGGGCGACCATCAGCAGCAGGGTCATCGCGATGTCGGCGGTACACTCGGACAGAACATCGGGCGTGTTGGTGACGGTCATGCCCAGACCGCGCGCCGAAGGTTCGCAGATGTGGCTGTATCCGACACCATAGTTGGCAAGGATTTTGGTCTGCGCGCCGGGCACGTCCAGTGCTTCGGCGCTCAGCGAGTCCGTTACTGTCGGCAAAACCGCGTCATAGGATTTCAGTGCTTGCCGGAATTCGGCCGGGGACATCGGAATGTCCCCGGTATTTAGCACGGTGTTATAGTTCTCGGCCAGTTGCGCCTCGACGGCGGCAGGCCAACGACGGGTAACCAGGACCGAGGGTTTCACCATCACGCGGCCTCCATCACTCGGGCAATTGTCTCACCGATGACGGCCGGGTTTTCGGCGACAGTCACACCGGCGGCGGACAGGATTTCGACCTTTTCGCTGGCGCTTTCGCCAAAGGCCGAGATGATCGCACCCGCGTGACCCATGGTGCGCCCTTTCGGGGCCGTCAGACCGGCAACATAGGCAATCACCGGTTTGGTGATGTGGTCGCGAATGTATTCCGCAGCTTCCGCCTCCTGAGGGCCGCCGATCTCACCGATCATCGCGATGATGTGAGTGTCCTCATCCTCTTCAAAGCGCTGAAGGATGTCCTTGAAGGACGAACCATTGATCGGGTCACCACCGATGCCGACGCTGGTCGAAACACCGATGCCACGCTCTTTCAGCTGTGCGGCGGCCTCATAACCCAGCGTACCCGAACGGCCGATGATGCCGACATTGCCGGGCAGGTAGATATGGCCGGGCATGATCCCCAGCAGCGCCTTGCCGGGCGAGATGGTGCCCGCGCAGTTCGGTCCGGTCAGCACCATGCGCTTGTCCTTGGGATAGCGGTACATGTAACGCTTGACCCGGATCATGTCCTGCGCCGGGATACCGTCGGTGATGCAGACGCAGTAACGGATACCGGCATCTGCGGCCTCCATGATGGAATCGGCAGCGAATGGCGGCGGAACGAACACCAGGCTGGCATCCGCGCCGGTTGCTTCGACAGCCTGTTTGACCGTGTCGAAAACCGGAACGCCCTCGACGGTTTCACCGCCTTTGCCGGGGACTACACCGCCGACGACATTGGTGCCGTAGTTCAGCATGTCCTTGGTGTGGAACCGCGCCATGCGGCCCGTGATACCCTGAACGATGACACGCGAGTCACGATCGAGAAGAATGCTCATTACACAGCCCTCATTTTGGTGCCTTGAGACAGGTCGTTTTTCCATGCGCCAACAGCGCGTTCGGCGGCTTCCATCAGCGTTGTGGCGCGAATGATGGGCAGGCCCGATTTGGCAAGAATTTTCTGACCTTCCTCGACATTGGTGCCGGCCAGACGCACGACGACGGGGATGTCGATATCCAGCTCTTTCAGCGCCTGCACGACACCTTCGGCCACCCAGTCACAGCGGTTGATACCGGCGAAGATGTTGACCAGGATCGCCTGAACGTTCTGGTCCGACAGAACCAGACGGAAGGCTTTGGTCACGCGTTCGGGCGATGCGCCGCCACCGATATCCAGGAAGTTGGCAGGCTCGCCACCGGCCAGTTTGATGGTGTCCATCGTCGCCATGGCCAGACCGGCACCGTTTACGATGCAGCCGATGTTGCCATCCAGGCCGACATAGGACAGGCCACGGTCCGCCGCGCGGCTTTCACGAGGGTCTTCCTGGCTTTTGTCGCGCAGTTCCGAGATCTGCGGGTGACGGAACAGGGCGTTGTCGTCAAAGCTCATCTTGGCGTCCAGCGCCACAACCCGGTCGTCGGCGGTAATGACCAGCGGGTTGATCTCGACCATGGTGGCGTCCAGATCGCTGAACGCGGCATAGCAGCCCTGCAATGTGCGGACCATTTGCTGAACCAGTTTCGGCTCCAGCCCCAATTGGAACGCGATTTCACGCGCCTGGAATTCCTGCAGACCGACAGCCGGTTCGACGATTGAGCGGACGATGCTGTCGGGACGTTCGGCGGAAATCTCTTCGATTTCCATTCCGCCTTCGGACGACGCAACGATCATCACGCGCTGGCTGGAACGGTCCAGCACGAAGCCGAGATAGATCTCGCGGTCGATCGGCACGGCGGATTCGACGTAGACGCGGTAGATGCCCTTGCCTTCAGGGCCAGTCTGATGCGTGACCAGCTTGCGTCCGAACATGTCGTCGCACGCCTCGTAAATCTCGCTTTCAGTGTCGCACAGCTTGACACCGCCCGCCTTGCCGCGACCACCTGCGTGGACCTGTGCCTTGACGATCCACTTGTCGCCGCCCAGTTCGCGGGCACGATAGGCCGCCTGTTCCGGGCTATACGCCAAAGCTCCCGAAGGGACATCGACGCCGAAATTCGAAAGAATTTCTTTCGCCTGATATTCGTGGATATCCATCTGATCTGCTCCTAATCTTGCAGCGATTTATGCGGCTATTGAGGTGCCGTAGCGGCTTTCCAGCAATGCCTCGATTGCGTCGTGATCCACCGTGCCGCCCAATTCGCGCAGGGCTTCGGCAAACAGGCGAACAATGCGGCTTACGGCTTCGCGGTTGAGTTGGTTGAGGATACCGATGCGAACCTGCACAGGTGCGCTGAGCGTCGGCCAGATGCCAAAACCCTGCGCCCGGCAGTTCTGCACCAGTTCCATTTCGCGGCCTGCCAGTTCTGCAGGCAGGTTCAGCACCACAAGGCTGGGCATGTCCGAAGTGACTTCGCATCCCATCGCCGTTACCGCGTCACGCAGAACCTTTTCATGCGTCCGATAGGAATGCGACCGTTTCATCAGCCCTTCCTGCAGTGTCAGACGCAGGGATTCATGGAAGGCCGCGACGGCGTAACCGGAATGGGTTCGGTGATAGGTGCCCTTTTCGACGTCTGCACCGTCCACGATGCCCCAGTGGCGGGCCTCGAAGATCGGGTTGTGAACGTATGTGTATGCGCCGGTTGCTTTCAGTGACGCGATATAGGCGTCGGTAAAGCTGACCGGTGCGTAGGTCAGCGGCAGGCAGCACAGGCCTTTTTGCGGGCAGGATGCCCACCCGGCGATGCCCGGGTAGTCGTCAATCGAGAAATCGTCGACACCGAGGGACGAAACAGCATCAATCAGACCCATCGCGCCATGACGTTCACAGGCATCCGAAAAGCCGCGCAGGTCATTGATGCGGCCCGAGCCGGTTTCCCAATGCGCCATGAAGGCCCATTTCGGTTTATGTTCTGCCAGTGCGGCCTCGACCACGTCGCCGGTGACCGGTTGACCGTGCGCGATGTCCACCACTGTCACGCTTGCCGCCTGCGGATTCTGTGGGTTGGCTGCGTGCTCCTCGGGCGTTGCTGCCTTGATCCGCAGGGTCAGCCCATCGATTCCCGAAAATGTGCCGTTGGTAAAAGCGACAACCTTGTCACCCGGCATGACGGCCGAGAACATGGTGTCCAGCGCGCTCCAGCCTGTACCTGCAACCGCGAAGGTATAGGTGTTCTGGGTGCCCCAGATTTTCCGCAACATGTGCTTGCATTCGATCATGCCCCGGAGGACATCGCCCTGCATATGGTCGGCAACGCCTGCACCGGCGAAGGCTTTCAGGACGCGCGCATCCGTGTTGCCCGGCCCCGGCCCTGCGGCGAGGGTCTCGGGGATTTCGAGCGGAGGAAAAATCTGAAAGGTCATCGGCTGACATCCTTGGCAGTTGTACGGGCATTGCGGCCCGCTGTGTTAAGATGCCGATCAGAAAACGCGAACTTGCCTAGGGGCGCAACGTAACTTACTACTGCTTTTGGATGGCTAAAAGTATGGGTGTACACCTACCCATTTAGGTAAAAATACAAAGGTATACAGTGGAAGAACCTACCCATTTGGGTAGAATTTTCCAAAACAAGGGCAAATTCATATGGTTGAGACAACAGGCAAACCCATCGACATCATGCTTGCTGACAGCAATCCGCTGGTTCTGTCCGCCATGTCGGAAATTTTTGAACGCGATCCCCGATTCTCGTTAGTAGCCACATCAGCAACGGCCGAAGGGTTTCTGGGAGCCGTGATGCGGGTACCCATTCAGGTTGGCGTAGTGGACTGGGTGCTTCCGGCCTTGGGCGGCGCCAAACTGATCGAGGTTCTGCGCGATCAGGCCAATGCTCCGCGTTTTGTCGTCTATGGCGAAACCTCAGGAGATATCCCACGATTGGCCATGCAAGCGGGAGCAGCCGGGTTTGCCGCCCGTTCAGGAGATGTCGCAACCCTGCTGGAAACCTGCGCCGAAGTCGCGGCGGGTAAAATGGTGTTCCCTTTCATCGATGTCCGGAAAATGAAACAGGACCCGATTGAAAGCCTGTCGCGCAAGGAACGCGCCATTCTGGAAGCTCTGGCGCAGGGGATGTCCAACAGGGACCTGTCCAAGGAGCTTCAGATATCCACGAACACGGTCAAGTTTCACCTGTCGAATATCTACGAGAAGCTGAACGTGAAGAACAGAACGCAAGCCATCGCGTATTACTATTCGTCTCAGCGGGCCGGAGACTAGGACGAAAACGATTAGGATGACCGGGCATGCCTGAAATCAGAATAAATGTCGTCGGCGCAGGACGGGTTGGCAAAACTCTGGTCAGCCTTCTAGATGGGGTTGCACGCTGCTCGATCCAGGATGTTCTGAGCACATCATCTCAATCGGCAGATGAGGCGGCCCAACTGTCACGGGCAGGGCGTACTGCTGGCAGTTACTCCGATATGCGGCCTGCCGACCTTTGGGTTATTTCGGTTCCCGACACGCAAATCGGTAATGTAGCGGGTGAGTTGGAAGAAGCTTTCAGGGATCGCGAACCGCACGTTAGGACTCCGATCGCGTTCCATTGCAGCGGGTACTTTCCTGCCCAGCAATTGGCCGCATTGCGGACTCTCAACTGGCAACTGGCCAGCGTCCATCCGGTGATGTCCTTCGCGGACCCTCTGGCCGCTGCAGATCAGTTCAAAGAGGCATTATGCGGCCTGGAAGGCGATGATGAAGCCATAGCGTTTATTCAGCCGCTTCTTGAAGCGCTGGGCACCACATGTTTTCCCATAAGGTCCGAAAGCAAAAGCCTGTATCATGCGGCCGCAGTGATATCGAATAACTTCACCGTTGTCATGCAGGCCATCGCCCGCGAAGCCTGGGCAGAAGCTGGTGTGACGGACGAGATTGCCCGCAAACTCAACGCAGGTTTGCTAAGCAGCACAATCGAAAACGTCGACCTTCTTGGCCCACAAGGTGCTCTGACCGGGCCAGCGGCGAGAGGAGACGAAGAGGTCGTGACCAAACAGGGTGGCGATGTGGCGGCTTGGCACCCAGATGCTGGTGAAATCTATATGCAAATAAGCGCGCTTGCGCGGAAGCTTAAAGCGACTGGGTCCACGCAATAAACGTCAGATCATTTGCCGCGCAGCTTCAAAAGAAGCTGCGTACGCATTGGAATTGGAAGGCTGGTATCGCGCCGACGACCAATTAGATCGTTCGCGGGTTTTCTCGGCTAGGAATGCGTTCGAAACGCGTCGCGGAACAAGGCTTACCCGGGCGTTTCTTTCGCGAATCCCTCATACATGTTACGTTAGGTCAACTTTCTAGGTTTGAAGATTTTACCCAGTCACTCGGTTTTTTGCAGCGCTTTCCAATGAGGTGACTTCATGTCCGATTCCAACAGCGAGCCCCCGCGCATAACGCTGTCCCTTCCGACCTCGCGACCAAATCCCACAATCTCGGCGGAAATCTCCGGCGCTGCCGGTTTCGCTGCTGAAAGTACTGATGATCTCAGGCGGGTTGAAGCCGACAAGCTCAAGGCGCTGCGCCGTGGTGTCGGCATCGACCTGTCCGCCGACGTGATCAACGATCTGGTCGATCAACGCGTGCAGGCGACGGGTGCGGTCTTTCGCCAGCTTGCGACCATCCGTAAGGATCTGGCCGGAGGTTTTCTGGGCGCGGTTGTCCCTACCCTCGCCCCGAGACTGCGCGGTGAACTGATCAATCCCGATGGCACCCCCGCCGAACGGGTGATCGTTGAAGCGTTGCGCCCCACCTTCACCGACAACGAAGGCATCGACAATGCGGGGTTTTCCTGGGCGGTCAAAGCGGCCGTTACGGACGCGCGGGGCCTGTTCTCGCTTGACCTGCCCAATCTGCGTCTGCCGCAAAACGGCCTGAGGTTGCGGGTCCGTGGACAGAACGCCACGTTGATAGAGGCGGTGCCGCGCATTGATGCCTTGGACGGCGAACTTGGGCTCGTGGTGCTGGACCGTACCCTCCTCCCTTTGCAGCGTTCCATCATTGCCGAGCTTGCGGATATCTTGCCCGTAGATCCTGAGGATGCCGAGGAAAACATATCTGACTTCACCGGCACGCAGGCCCCTATCGTGTTGGGGGAAGGTGATTGCGCCTCGGAATACCGCACCGAAGGTGGCACGGTTTCGCGGCGCCGGTACTCGGTTCTCTACCGGCTGATTGATCCGCTTGTCGGGCCGAAAAACATTGTCCGGACCCGACCTGTTGGCGGTGGACGCTTTGTCACCACAATACCGGGCAGCACTTTTGCCCAGGCCAACCTGTCAGCCGAAACACTGCTGAGCGCTTTCAACAACGACGGCGGCGACTGGGATTTCCGCGATCGGATACCGATTGACGAACCCATTGATATCGAGGATTTTTTCGAAGATCTTGAGGCGCGCCCACAGGACGTGCCCAAGGCGTCCAGTCTTGCGCTTGGCTATATCGCCAAGATGCGCTCGACCGCTGTTCACGCGGGAATGTCCTTGGGTCGGCTGATCTATTCCCTGCCGCTTGCCCCGGGCGAGGAGCAGCGGATTGTCGTGTCAGAACAGCGCGAAACCCTGACCGTGCGCGAACGCGAAAGCCTGACCTTTGAAGAGCAGCAGGAATTCGAAGAAGCCCGCGATACCTCTTTCGACAGCACGTTCTCAACTGCACTGGACGAAGTGATCCGGGGTACGTCCTCTTTCTCGACCAAAGCCTCGACAAAGAGTTTTGGTGGCGCTGGTGGCGTTGGTGGCGGCCTGTTCGGTGGCATCGGAGCCATAGTTGGCGGGGTCGGCTTCAGCGGTGCACGCTCCAGTTCAAACTCATCGGGCAGTTCGTCCAACACGCAAAACACGTCTCGCGACTTTCTGTCGGATACGCATGAGACATTCTCGGCCGCGCTGGAACGGGCCGCTTCGGTCAAGCGCAGTTCCGCCCGGACCAGTGTGCGCACGGCGACGGCAAGTGACCGGCGAACGGCGACGACCAAGTTTGTGGCCAACCGCAACCATTGCCACGCGATGACCATGCAGTGGTTCGAGGTGCTGCGCGATTTCTCTTTGGAAACGCGCATCGAAGGCGTTCAGTTGGTGGTCTTCGTTCCCATGCAACTCATCCGCTTTCGCCGGTTGGGACAAGGCGACCAGTTGCCCGGCAATGTCACCCGGTCCGGATTGCTGAGCCGTTACAAAGTGATCCTGCGCCACGCGGAAGTGTTTCGTCGCGTGTTCCGAAACCGCCGTAGATTCCACACGGCGCTGAAACTACTCGAGGAGTTTTATGCCGACAAGGACGCGACGCCGCAGAACGCCCCGGGTGTCGCGCAGGACATTGTCAGTTTCGAGGCGCAAGGCACCTTTATGCCCAATGACGACATTTCGGCTGTGATCTTCACGCAGGATGGTGACCGCGTCGGACCGGTGCCCCTGACCGGATCGCCTATTGATATCGACAACTTGCATGACCTTCCCGCAGAAACACGCGAAAACCTGCTGGTTCGGCTGGCTGACGCGCGGCGTGATCCGACGAAACGGCGGACCTATACCGGGTCAGTGGCATTGCCCCGTTCGGTTGAGCGGTCGGATATTGCCCGCGTCGAGCTGCGCAGGCGGACAGGATCGTTCGCTTATTCCTTCTATACCGGCCCTGATCCGATCAACATCTTCAACATCTGGGAACATATCTCGAACCTCGAAGACGCAGATGATCTGGATCGCGCCACGCGCAACATCAACCGCAGCCTGCATACGACGATCTCGGGTTCGAACTTCGACGATCTGGTCGGCGCACCGATGGTCAGCGAGTTTGAGGCGCGCATGAATGAAGACGCCCAGACCATCGTTGACGACAATACGTTCCAGGCCCTGCCTGCCACCCTGCCCTATTCCGTGCGGGAGGTGCCGGACGTGCTGTCGCGCCGTGATCTGCGACGGATCGAAGAAATGTACCAGCACATCGTTGCCGACACAGTTCGTTATTCCCGCGTGATCTGGGCCAGCATGACGGACGAAGAACGCGCGATCCTGCTGGAACGTTTCACGATCGGTGTACCGGATGGTGGGTTGGATGATGCCTCCAGCGAGATATCACTGCTCAGCACAGTTCAGAACAAGGTGTTGGGATTCTACGGCAATGCAATGATCATGCCGTTCTCGATCCCGCCCGATCTGGCCGACCGGATGGAGATGCGGACCGGCGACATTCAGGACAGTCTGTTGGCCTTCCATCGGGAAGATTTCCGACCACCCCGTCGCACGATCTCGCTCCCGACCCGGGGGCTGTTGGGCGAGGCCGTTCTGGGCCGTTGCAATTCCTGCGAGATGATCGATCATCGCCGCTTCTGGAATTGGCAGGACAGCCCGACGCCGCCGCCAGTGGGTGATGCGCCGGTCTTGCCCGCGGACAGCGATGCCATCTTTGGTACCCGTGCACCGTCAGACCTGCCGAGCAATCAGCCTTCGAACACGCTGACCATCGCAGGGGGCGACATTGGCACCGGCCAGGCTGTGCCGACGTCGCAACTGGCCGAAATCCTCAAGGCCGCGCCTGATCTTGCGCGGGCCGGAACCGATCTGACCGGCCTGAAGGAATTACAGGCCCAACTGGCGCTTGAAACGCAATCGGTTGCTGCCGGTCGCGACAAGGCCATCGATACAGCGACAGATCTGACGAAAGAGCTTGTCGGCAAAGCCACCGAGCTTGCGGGCAAGGGGCAAGAGATCGCCGCGGCCCGCAAAGAGGAAGAGGCCAAGAAAGCCGCTGCCGACAAGAAAGCGTTCGATGCCAGCAATGCGGCAAAACTCAAGGGGTTTGAGGACATTGCCAAGAACGCTTCGGGTGTTTCCGCGCTGATCGGCGGGCAACCGGAAGGCAACCAGGCGGCCTTTGTGCAAAACCTGTTCAAGGATTTCCCTGGCGGTGCTGCTGCGCTGGCCAATCCCTCTAATACGCTGCTTCTAGCCAAACTCTTTGGAGCCTTCACCAAGGCGAACACGGATGCTGATGATGGCAGTGCAACCAAGACCGGCAGCCAATCGGTTCTGGATTTCCTCAATGGCCTGAGCGCCCCCGCGGAGGACGACGATGACTGACACCAGCACGAATGTAACCCCCGACCCCGGTATCGATGAAAGCCTCGCCGAGGCCATTATCAATATCCTCGAGACCACCAACTCTCCGGCGATTCAACGCGCCCGAGAGGTGATTGCCCACAGGTTGGCCATTGCAGGCGACGTGGCCCCGTCCCGTATCCCTGCGCCGCGCAACATCACCGAGATTGGCGGCTACATCAATCTGCTGAGCGAATATGGGGAGGCTGAACAGCGCTCGCGCATGATTGCGGCTGCTTTAGGCATTGCAGGGCCGCAAATTTCTCTACCGCAGCCCGGTGCTGTTCCGCCGATGTCCTTTATCACCCGTGACGGTGCCCGTCCTGCCGGACCGCAACAGCCCAGCTTCCCGTTGAGCTACACGATCCGCAGTGACTTTGTTCCGGCCTTCGACAACGCGCTGCAAGAAATCACGATCCGGGGTGGTGCAGTTCCGATTTTGACACCTGTCAGGACCCTTCCAGCTGCAGGGTCTGCGCCTGCAACGGACGGTGATGCGCAGTTGGCCCTGATTGGCCGAACCCTCAGCCTGGCCCCAACAGCCGCGTTGCACGCCGTTGCCACTGACCCCCTGTCGCTCAGCCGCCCAACCGCAGGTGGCGGGTTCGAGGTTCTGGCGCGGGTCATCGACCCTGCAGCTCCGATTGCCGGAACCATTGCGGCTGCGGATTGGACAAGTTGGGAATGTGATGCCGCTGCCTGTTCCGAGGTCGACGCCAATGATGCGCGCTTTGCACTGACACCATTGCTGAATGCGGCGGGTTGGCATCAGGCCACCCCTCCTGGCAACCCCAACAGCCTGTCCGATCCGGGCACCTGGGCCGCATGGCGCAACATTACGGGGCTTGTGCCTGGAGTGACGCGCTTTGCTGAGGAATTGCAGTTACTTTACCCTGCAGAGATGCTCATCACCTCGCCGGTGTTCAATCAACTGGACAATGTCTGGACAGGAGACGAGTTCGCGACACCATAGCGAAGCCGATTGATACGCAAGAAAGTGATTTGGCAGAGGGCCCTTCACAGGGTTCAATGCAATCAGGAGGGCCGCCATGCAAAACCCGGAGCGTTTCGAAAAGTTCTATTTCGCCAAAGTCGGCATGGGCGAAGCCTGCGGCTGCGCCGAGCGGGTGATCGACGTGTTCGAGTTCAACCGCAAAGGCGGCGCGCAATCGAAACAGCCGTTGAAACAGGACAGGCGGAAACGCCGGTCGTTTCGGTCATGGGCGGTCAAATATGGGTTGGTGAGCCGTAAGCGTCACAACTGAGCTTGACCGGTTCGGTATGATTTAACATCCGCATCGCACCACGCCAGATTGCGCCTTGCGCAGATCAAACTGGAACAAGTTTTCCGTTGCGAAGGTCCAGTTCGTCTGGTGCCAGTTCAGCACGGAACGCGGGCGAATGACTGACGAGCAGGATGGCTTGCGGCAGCGCGCGCAGGATTTCCAGCAGGCGCGCCTCGTTTTTCGTATCCAGTGCATTCGTTGGTTCGTCCAGCAAAAGCACTTCGGGCTCCATCGCGAGAACCGTTGCAAGGGTGATTAACCGTTTCTCGCCACCTGACAATTTGTGGGTGATGCGGTTCTTCAGATGCATCAGATCCAGATCACCCAGCACCTTGTCGACGATGGTCAACGCTTCGTCCCGGGTCTTGCCCAGGTTGAGCGGCCCAAATGCAATGTCTTCGGCGACGGTCGGGCAGAACAACTGATCGTCCGCATCCTGAAACACAAGCCCCACCCGGCGCCGCACCTCGTGGAAATCGGCCTCTTCCATTCGTGGTTGGCCAAACACGGTGACAGTGCCGGAGTCCGGACGCTGCAATCCAAGCGTAATGCGCAACAGCGTCGATTTTCCTGCCCCATTCGGACCTGTCAGGGACAGGCGTTGCCCGGCGTTGAGTCTCAGGCTGGCCCCGTCCAGAACAGGTGCCTGACCGGGGTAGGAAAAGCAGATGTTTTCAAGAGCGATCAGTGCCATGCGAATTCCAGAATGATCAAGCCCATGCAAAGGGTGCCGAGGCCCGCAGCAAATACGATATCTCTGCGGGTCAGGGCGAAATCCTGAAGCAGCAGCATACGCCCAGAGAACCCCCGGCATTTCATCGCACCCAGAATGCGTTCCGACCTTTCGATCGCGCGAACCAGCATCATGCCCACAAGGTAGCCAAAGCTGCGATATGTGTGCCAGTTTGTTTTCGGTCGGAAACCGCGCACCTTCATTGCGGCGCGCAGGCGCAGATACTCTTCCCGCAAAACCTCGATATACCGGATGGTGAACATCAGCAGATGAACCAGCGTTTCAGGACAACGCAGACGATGCAAGGCGTGGCCCAGCGTGACCGGCTCCATCGTGCCGACCAGCACCATCAGGGACAGGATCACGGCATTTGCAGTCAAGGCAATCTCGACCGCCTTCCAGAAACCCTGCCAGCTTGCCGGGAAGCCCCAAAGCGTGAATATCGGGTCTCCGGGCATGGAAAAGGGCAGCAGGACCAGCATGAACACGATGAACCCATCCATCATGGCCATTCGTTTCAATGTCTTCCGCCACGGCAGGCGCGACACGATCAGAAGCGACAGGGACACCGCCAGCGCCGCGCAAAGCGCCGTGAGGGATGACAGCGCCACAGTCACAACAGCAAAAACAACCGCCATGACGATCCGAATCCGCGGGTCCAGCGGGCTGATCAGGCCTTCGGACCTGCCACCGGCCTCGGCCAGTGTTTTCTCTTGTTGTCCCAGTACGTGTGCCATCAGGCGGCCAGTTTGCGGCGGGCCGCCATGTAAAAGCCCAGGCCGAACAGACCAACGATGTAACCGATCCCGCCCAGGATCGTCTGCAGGTCATTTTGTTCGCGGTAAGCTGCAATTTCGCGCCGAAGCGGGCGCAGTTCGTCACGTACGGCTTTGGCAATGAGCTGCTGCTCTGCGTCGCTGAGCGGCGCGACCGAACCGGTCGTCTGAGCCGGGGTGTTCGAAGTTGCATTGCCCGTTCGAGCAACCGCAACGCCCATGATTTGTGCGACATCCTCGGCAGACATGGTGACTTCGGCGATATGCCCTGCGCCAAGGTCAGCAAAGAACGTATGCGCCACGGCTGAATTCGGCGTGTAGACAAAGAAACCATCCGCGTCGGTGACCGTACGGCCCAACTCTGCCCCATCCGGGCCAGAGACGATAACCTCGGTACCGCTTGCCATATCGCCGTTGGAAAATCCGATCTCACCCTCGATGGCATCACCGGATTCAAATACACCGGCTATGACCTTATGCGCCAAGGCCGGCAAAGGCGCGCAGCACAGCGTCAGGATGAAAACCAGATGTTTCATGTGGTCGCTCCTTTGACAAACAGCTCAGGCTTGACTTTGCGGGCCAACAATACCGCGAACCCTGTCAAAATCGCCTCAATGGCCATGACGGGAATATGCGCAAAGAAAACAAGCTTGGCAGCGGGCAGGAACGCGTCCCCCGACAGGGCCAGCGAGATCGCGACCATGCCGGTTGTGGCGGCAATGGCAAAGGCACCGCCGACGCCACCCCATATCGCACCATGCAAAGGCGTGCCCCTTGCGATCAGGCGACCAAAGAGCATACCGGCCACCACCGCAGGCAAGGCGATGTTGAGCGTGTTGATCCCCAACACCGTCAACCCGCCGAAGCCAAAGAAAACCGACTGCAACAATAGCCCGACGAACAAAGCCGGGAATGCGGCCCAGCCGAGCAGAAGCCCGGCCATGCCATTGAGGATCAAATGTACCGACGACGGACCAATGGGTACGTGGATCAATGATGCCACGAAGAAACTGGCAGACAGCACCCCGGCCGTGGGGATGCGATCAAGATCCAGTGACCTGAGGCCCATTGCAATCCCGCCCGCAGCGGCGACAGCGCCGCCGATTACGACCGGGTTGGAAAGGGCTCCGTCGACGATATGCATAAGCTTTTACTCCAGATCCCAGGCGCGGATCCAAATGACCGCATCCTGGCTGAGCTCTTTACCCTCATGTTCGGTCGCGGGGCCAGAACCAAGTGCTGCGAAACCCCAGTAACCGGCCTTTGGAACACCGAACGAGAAATACCCGTTGTCGTCTGAAATGGCGACCACGGCACCGCCCGGCATGGGCGAGACGGTCGGAGTAGAAGCGGCAGCACTGTCGATATCGGGCTCGGCCGCCATGTATTCGATCTCAATCTCGGCACCGGCAACCGGCTGACCGTCCGCCATCACTCGGCCCGTAAAGGTCGAACCCGCGATGATGTTGGTCGGCTTGTTCAGCGGAATAATCTCGGTCGGCAGGCCCACGGGGTTCATCCAGTCAGTGGGCAACTCGTTGCGGTTCAGAAACGCCTTGGTGAGCTGCTGGATATAGATGTCTTCGGATTCCTCGTAATAAGGCTGAGGAACGGTCACCAGCACATAGTCGCCCGAACGTTTGACAGGAACGGTGCCTTTGAATGCCGAGCCCTCATTTTCTCCACCGGTAAAGCGAACGGGTTCCAGCGTGTCCAGCAGGTCGGTCTTTTCACCATTGTGGATCACATAGAATTCCTGCGGCTTTTCCAAGTCCATGACGTGGCCGTTTTCGAACGGGTGCCAGAAGATCAGCTTAACCGGCACATCGCCCGGTTTTTCGATCATGGTGTCGGTGGTGTATTCCAGAAGGAAATGTGCGTTTGCCATGGCAGGAAGGGCCATCGCGGCAACGGCTGCAGACAGCAGCTTTTTCATGAACGTTCGTCCTTGTCCCGTCGTGCCAGTCCCGGCACGAAATTCGCTTTGACTTCGGGACATTCAGGGCCAATTTGCTTTTCAAGCATCCTGGTCCGACGAACATCCCGTCGCCGATTAGGAGCGCCCCTTATGGGGACACATGTCCGGCAGGTATCCTGACTTGCGGGTCAAAGCGTTGGGCCGGCCTTCCCGGGAAGATCCCAGTGGCGTGTCAGCCCTGCTCGCCGCTTACAGTTGCGGGTGCAGTTGCGGAATTGGGCCAAAGCCCGCACCGCATTCCCTATTGATTCCAGAGCAAGCCCCGGAACCGGACATGACGAGCGGCTTGCCAGACATGTCCCGTTGCCGTCAACGATCAATTGCAGTGGCTGTCGAAAAAGTTAGCAGGTCGGAAGAATATGTAAGATTAATTTTTTCCGCGAACCACTTATAAACACGTACTAAAGTGGCTTTATGAGTCCAAAAGATACTTTTCAGACAACGGCAAGCTCGCCGCGCCCAGCGAGCGCGCGTCGGGGCCTACGGCTCCAGCCATCACGGACGGTCGCTCGAGGCCGGTCAGGTTCAATTCGGACAGTTTGTCATCGACCAATTCAACCAAACGGTCCTTGACGTCCGAGGGCATCCAGCCATCGATCTTCACACTTTCAAAATCGATCAGACTGCATGATGAAACAATGGCACTGGCAATCCCGCTTGCGGTCTGTTGCAACCAGCTTTCCAGTTGGTTCACTGGCAGATCCCAGCGCTGGGTCGTTGCCCAAATAGAATTGGCAGTCGCCTCGGTTGTACCGATGGCACGCTCCAGAACATACAGGCTGGCGACGTCGATCAGCGGTTTCACACCGCCTGCCTCATCTGGCACAGGCAAGGGACCGAGCGCGCCGGCATTGCCACGGCCCGAAAAGATCGACCCATTGAGGACGACGCCCCCTCCGATAAAAAAACCGACGTAAAAGTACAGGAAATCTCGGGGCCCATCGGCAGGGCCGAACACCAATTCCGCCCCACAGGCCGCCGTCGCATCATTCTGCAGGAAAATCGGCATATCAAAGCTTGCGGCCAAATCTGCCTTCAGGTCCGCATCGCGCCACGGGTCCATTTTTTCCTGAGAAACCTGCAACGTCTGGGCCCAGTCCCACAGGTAAAACGGCATGGCAATCCCAAGGCCCGCGATCCTGCTTTGGTCCTCCGAGGACATGGAAGACATCATTTTGTCCAGACTTTCCCTTGAAAAGTCCAAAGTGGCCTTGGGCGTCGGAAAATCATAGGTTCGGCCTTCGCGCTGCCGGACATTGCCGACAAAGTCGGTCAAAACCAGTTCGGTACTGCGTCGCCCGACTTTGAGCCCAAAGAAAAATGCGCCGTCGGGACTAAGGCGCATGGGAACGGATGGTTGCCCGACTTTCCCCCGAACCGGCTCGCCCCGCAAAAGCAACCCGTCTTTTTCCAGTTGGCGCATGATGACGGAAACCGTTTGCGCCGAAAGCCCCGTCATGCGCGCGATCTCGGACTTCGCAAGGGCCTGGTGCCGCCGGACTAAAGACAACACAAGGCGCTCGTTCCGGGCTCGCATTCCACTTTGATTGGTTCCGCGCACCTCTGGCCCGCGCGGGTCAATGATTTTGTCCTGAGATGAATTTGCAGACACCAGCGCCCCCTTCTTGGTGAAGCATGTGGAAGCCTCTCAGTCGTGTCAATAATAATTAAGAGTGATTTATTTATTGACTCAATATTCGAATCTGATGATGGTTCCATATGGGGTCAGGTCATTTTCGCCTGATCACCCGCATGCCCACTTGGGCATAAAACTGGGAGGATTACCGATGAAACTTTCGAAACTTGCGGGCGCGACAGCGCTGGCGGTTACTGCCATGGCAGGCAGTGCGATGGCAGAAGGTGAAACCGTTTGCCTGATTACCAAAACAGATACCAACCCTTTCTTTGTCAAAATGAAGGAAGGCGCGACAGCCAAGGCTGAAGAGCTTGGCATGACGCTCAAAGCCTTTGCTGGCAAGGTCGACGGTGACCACGAAACGCAGGTTCAGGCGATTGAGACCTGCATTCTGGACGGCGCCAAGGGCATTCTGCTGACGGCATCCGATACATCTTCCATTGTTCCGGCCGTAAAGCAGGCGCGTGACGCAGGGGTTCTGGTCATCGCTTTGGATACACCGCTGGAGCCCATTGACTCGGCCGATGCGACATTTGCGACGGACAATTTCCTTGCCGGGCTTTTGATTGGACAGTGGGCCAAGGCCACTTTGGGCGATGCAGCCAATGACGCCAAAATCGCCACTCTGGACCTTGCCGTCAGTCAGCCCACCGTAGATGTGCTGCGCAATCAAGGCTTCCTGCAAGGGTTCGGTGTTGATCTGGCGGACCCGAATGTGATCGGCGACGAAGATGACCCACGCCTAGTCGGTAGCGATGTCACCGCCGGTAACGAAGAAGGTGGCCGCCGCGCGATGGAGAACCTGCTGGCCAAAGATCCAACGATCAACGTGGTTCACACCATCAACGAACCGGCGGCGGCTGGCGCATACGAGGCGCTCAAGGCCATCGGGCGTGAAAACGACGTGCTGATCGTTTCGGTCGACGGCGGTTGCCCGGGCGTCCAGAACGTTGCCGACGGAGTGATCGGCGCGACATCGCAGCAATACCCGCTGCTGATGGCATCGCTGGGTGTTGAGGCCGTCAAGAAATGGGCGGACGAAGGCGCGAAGCCTGAAAACACTCCGGGTAAGGATTTCTTTGACACCGGTGTGGCGCTTGTAACGGACAAGGCCGCTGATGGCGTCGAGTCAATCTCGGTCAAGGAAGGCATGGACCTCTGCTGGGGTTAAGCTGAACGCTTGGAAGGCCATCAAGCGGCCTTCCATTTTTCGAACCACCCACACGCCTGAAAACTTGCTAAAGTCGTCCATAACCTGACGCTTTGGGGGAACCTTCATGTCCGATACTTCAAGACAATCAGACAACTTCGAAGCTGCTGCCAAAGGCAGTCCGGAACAGGTTGCCGAATTTGACGATCACCAGCGCGGGTTTGTCGGAACGGTTCAGCATTTCCTGCATGTGAACCCGTCTTTGGTACCTTTGATCGTTCTTGTGGCCGCCATCGTGATTTTCGGAGCCTTGCTGGGTTCAAAGTTCTTCTCGCCTTTTGCACTGACCCTGATCCTGCAACAGGTTCAAATTGTCGGGATCGTGGCGGCGGCACAAAGCCTCGTCATCCTGACCGCAGGCATCGACCTGAGCGTCGGCGCGATCATGGTGATGTCGTCGGTTGTCATGGGGCAGTTCACCTTTCGGTACGGGTTACCGCCTTCGGTCGCGATCGTTTGCGGGCTTGTGGTTGGCACGGCAATCGGAGCAGTGAACGGCTATCTGGTCAGCCGCATCAAGCTGCCGCCGTTCATCGTGACGCTGGGCATGTGGCAGATCGTTCTGGCCGCAAATTTCCTCTATTCGCAGAATGAAACGATCCGGTCTCAGGACATCGAAGAAAACGCTGCGATCCTGCAACTCTTTGGGGCCAAGTTCAACGTGGGCGGGGCTGTGTTTACCGTCGGGGTGATCTTCATGCTGGCGCTGATCCTCGGGCTTGCATACGCCCTGCGCCATACCGCATGGGGCAGGCATGTTTACGCGGTCGGAGATGACCCGGAAGCTGCCGAGTTGTCCGGTGTCAATGTGCACCGAACGCTTATGTCCGTTTACATGTTGTCCGGGCTGATCTGTGCCTTTGCGGGCTGGGCTCTGATCGGTCGGATCGGATCAGTGTCTCCGACATCAGGCCAGTTGGCCAATATAGAAAGCATAACGGCGGTTGTGATCGGGGGCATATCCCTGTTCGGCGGTCGCGGATCCATTCTTGGCTCGTTGTTCGGAGCCTTGATCGTCGGCGTCTTCACGCTCGGACTACGGTTGCTGGGCGCTGACGCACAATGGACGTTCCTGTTGATCGGCATCCTCATCATCGCAGCGGTCGCGGTCGATCAGTGGATCAGAAAGGTGGCAGGCTGATGGAACCCATTCTCAAAGGACGGAACCTTGTAAAGCGCTATGGCAAGGTGACTGCACTGGACCATTGCGATTTCGACCTGATGCCGGGAGAGATTCTGGCGGTGATCGGCGACAACGGGGCGGGCAAGTCTACGCTGATCAAGGCGGTGTCCGGCGCGGTGATGCCGGATGAAGGCGAAGTCTGGCTGGAAGGCCAAAAAGTGAATTTTCATTCGCCGATTGACGCGCGCGAAGCCGGTATTGAAACCGTCTACCAAACGCTTGCCATGTCCCCGGCCCTGTCAATTGCGGACAACATGTTCATGGGCCGCGAAATCCGCCGCAAGGGGCCGCTGGGCTCGTGGTTTCGAATGCTCGACCGCCCGGCGATGGAGAAATTCGCCCGCGATAAACTGAGCGAGTTGGGCCTGATGACGATCCAGAACATCAATCAGGCTGTCGAAACCCTGTCGGGGGGTCAGCGTCAAGGCGTTGCCGTGGCGCGGGCAGCTGCGTTCGGTTCGAAGGTCATCATCCTTGACGAACCGACAGCTGCGCTGGGCGTGAAAGAAAGCCGTCGGGTCCTTGAACTGATCCTGGACGTTAAGTCTCGCGGCATTCCGATCATCTTGATCAGCCATAACATGCCGCATGTTTTCGAAGTCGCCGACCGAATTCACGTGCATCGGCTTGGCAAACGTCTCTGTGTCGTTGATCCCAAGGATTACACCATGTCCGACGCAGTGGCCTTCATGACGGGTGCCAAGGAACCACCCGCCGAGGATCAGGCCGCGTGACAGGCGAGCTTACCACCCCAGAGGCGCTTGCAAACAAGATCGCGGACGCCATCCAGGCTTTGCCATCGTCGCAAGACCGGCATCTTGTTGCGGTTGCCGGGCCGCCGGGGTCTGGGAAAACGACTGTGGCCGCTCTTGCGACAGCCGAGCTTAGTCGGCGGGGCATTCCGACTGGTCTGGTTTCCATGGACGGCTTTCACTATGACAACGCGATTTTGACGGCGCGCGGACTTCTTGATCGCAAAGGTGCCCCCGAAACTTTTGACCTTGCCGGGTTTCATGTGTTGCTGGATCGCTTGCGAACGGAAGGCGAAGTTGCGGTGCCTGAATTCGACCGACAGCTCGATCTGGCTATCGCTGCGCGATCAATGATCTCTCCAAACCAGCGGGTTGTTCTGGTTGAGGGAAACTATCTTCTTTTGAACGAACCGGGGTGGGCGGACCTTCACCGTTTATGGATGCTCAAAGTGTTCCTTGGCGTTGATCTGACGACACTTGAAACGCGGCTGACCGACAGGTGGGTCAGGTATGGCTTGGACACCAAGGCCGCAAAGGATCGGGCGCTTTCCAACGATCTTCCGAACGCAACACGTGTGATTCAGAACTCGATATCAGGCGATTTGATTTTAGGTTAAGTTTAGTCTGTAACCATCCAATAATATTTCTCTTTCAGAGAAACAGAACGTCAGATCTGATACACCGGCGGAACAAGCCCGGCCTGAAACCATTTCACGAAGGAAACGATTGAAAACACCGGTAGACCTGTCGCCTTCTGAATATCGGGCGCATAGGGGCACATGTTCGTACACTCCAGAACAATCGCCCCGAGATCGGGGTGTTCAGAGGCCAGAGCCATTGCGGCCTCAACATTGTCTTCCCGGGCCTTTTGTACGTCCAGACTCAGTTCGTTGCCAAGGATCGCACGGGTAAATTCGCGCCCTCCTTCTGTCGTGCCGATGGGCGTATCCAAGGGAACATTGGCAGCCAGCAGGTGGTCATTGGTCAAGGTGGAGGCGGAGATGGTCAGAATGCCAGCGCGCTTTCCGGCGGGCAGAATACGGTTCACCATTTCAACCTGCATCAGGGAAGATGTGACAACCGGCACCGGAACGGCTGCGGCCAGTTCTTCTTGGAACAATGACAGGAACCCGCAATTGGTGGTTATTCCGTCCACGCCGTCTTTGACCAATTCTTGCGCGGCGTCGATGAAGACCTCAAGCATCCCTTCGGCCCGATGCCGAACCACGCGATCAGGCGAGGCATCGCGCACAATGCGATACAACACCGGAAACGGCCAGGTCTGCGCGTTGCCCATGTCGCCGGGAATCCGTGGGAACCGGGCATCCAACATAAGAATGCCCACGGATGCACCGTAGATGGATTTACCGCCCTGCACGATCATCCCTGAACCTCCTCGATAATACGGGTCGAGATGTCATCGGACCCTTCCATGAAGATACTGGATATCCCGTGGCGCACGGCGTCCTGCACCTGATCCATACGTTTGGTGATATGGCCCCCCAAGACACGCGCCGCCTCATCGGCATCCCGGTCCACCAAGGCCTGCATAACCCGTTTGTGTTCGTCCTTTGATCGCTGCACCCGGTCCAGGCTCATGGAAATCCAACGGATATAGCGGATACGCTCGTTGATCCGCGTCAGGGTTTGCAACAGCTCCATGTTCCCAGACAGTTTTGCGATACCAAGATGGAACGCTTCGTCCCGGTTCACTGCCTCTTCGACGGTCAGACCGGTGATATCGATGCCCGTTGCATAGAGCTCATCCCCCAGCTTCTGCAGGTCTTCGTCCGACGCCTTGGCGCAGGCTGCACGGGCGGCGGCGGTTTCGATGATCTGGCGCAGCTCAAACAGGTCAAACACACTTTGCGCATCCAGGGGGCGGCAGAAGAACCCTTGCCCCGGGCGGAAATCGAACAGCCGCTCAGCGACCAGTCGGTTCAACGCTTCCCGCAACGGGGTGCGGCTGACGCCAAGTTCCTTGGACAAAGCAACCTCGTTCAGACGATCACCGGGGCGCAGGCGGAAAGATACCGCCATCGCTTTGACCTGATCATAGATTTCATCGACGCGTGGACCCGCCATAAACCCTGCCCTTCTGCTTGCGAGTCACAGGTGCCACACAGAGTTCTTGAAATCAATATACAAAACTGTATACAGCTCTGCGTACAGACTAGAATCGAAGGAATCGCAACCATGACAGGGACGAATTACCTGACCGGAGCCGAGGCAATGGTCCGTATGCTCGAGGCGCATGGCGTGAGGCATATGTTCGGCCTGTGCGGCGATACCACCTTGCCGTTCTATGACGCGCTCGCCCGAATGGATCACGGTATTCAGCACATCCTGACACGGGACGAACGGCACGCGGCCTACATGGCGGACGGTTATGCCCGCGTCACAGGCAAGCCGGGCGTATGCGAAGGCCCGTCCGGTGGCGGTGCCACCTACATCCTGCCGGGCGTGATCGAGGCCAATGAAAGCTCGGTTCCGATTTTGGCGATCACCTCGGATGTGGCGACGACCAGTCGTGGAAAATACCCTTTGACCGAACTGGATCAGCCTGCGCTGTTCAAGCCGCTGGCCAAATGGAATGCGTCGCTGGACGACGCGACGCGGCTCCCGGCCATGGTTCGGGCGGCGTTCCGCGCGATGACAACGGGAACGCCCGGCGCGACACATCTGGCACTGCCGTTTGACACGCAGAAGGCGCAGGTGGACGAAGCGGAAATCTGGGCGGATGACAGACATCGCAGTTATCCCGCCGAACGGGCCGCCCCCGATCCGGATGCGATCGAAGCCGCGGCAGCCATTCTTGCACGGGCCAAATCCGCCGTTGCAGTTTGTGGAGGTGGCCCGGTTCTGTCCGGCGCGACCGATGCGTTGCGCCGCGTTGCCAGCCTGTTGGATATGCCCGTCGCCACAACCGTTTCGGGCCAAGGATCCATTGCCGAGACCGACCCGCTGGCCCTGGGCGTCGTCGGATCGAACGGTGGCATTCCCGCGACACGTGCTGTGGTGGATCAGGCTGATGTTGTTATGTTCATCGGCTGCCGCGCCGGTTCGGTCACAACCGAAAGGTGGAGAAGCCCCGGGCGCAACACCACGATCATTCACATCGATAGCGACCCCATGGTGATCGGCGCAAATTACCAGACCGAAGTGGCAATCTGCGCCGACGCCCGCCTCGCGCTGGAGGCACTGGCCCGAGCGTTGGAGGATCGGCAAGACCTGAACGGTCAAGGCGGAGCATCCAAGGCCCGCGCCGCGTGGGAGGCCAAGGCGGCGGCGTTTGCCCCATTGGCTGCAAGTCGGGAAACCCCGATACGGCCCGAGGCCGTCATGGCGTCCCTGATGGACATTCTGGATGATGACGCGATTGTGGTCGCCGACCCCGGCACCCCCTGCCCCTATTTCAGTGCGCATTACCGATGGCAGAAACCGGGGCGGCATTTCATCACCAACCGGGCACACGGGGCACTTGGGTATTCTCTGGGTGCAGCCATGGGTGCGCATGTCGGGCGGCCCTCGGTCAAGACCCTTGCCGTCATGGGCGATGGCTCGTTTGGGTTCACCTGCGGCGAGTTTGAAACGATGGTTCGGCACAGGATGCCGATCACGTCGATCGTATTCTCGAATTCGGTTTTCGGATGGATCAAGGCCGGTCAGAATGCGGGCTTTGATCAACGGTACTACAATGTCGATTTCAACCGGACCGATCACGCCGCGGTCGCGTCTGCCTTTGGCGTTAAGTCATGGACGGTCAAAGACCCCGAGGACTTACCGAAAGTCCTGAAACAGGCCATCGAGCATGATGGCCCGACATTAGTCGACATCCATTCGCAACAGCTTCACGAAGCTGCGGCACCTGTGTCGGAATGGGTCGCGTAAGAGGCAATCGACGGGGTCAACTGGGCCAGAAATTCCTGCGCAATCGTGGACAGGGGGCGACCTTTTGCCGTGATGATTGCGAGGTCCAGCATGACGGATGGTCGGAAAGGGCGGGTTTGATACCCGCTCTCGCCGTCGAACATCACGGTAAAGGGGTCGATCATCGCGACCCCCATACCCTGTTTGACAAAGCTCAGCAGGTTCTCGGACAGATGCGTGTGAATCTGTGTCCGCCACGTGTGCCCGGATGCCTGAAAGATATCGCGGGTTCGGCGGTGGGTCTGATGTTCCGGCCCCATGACAATGAAGGGTTCGTTTTCCAATATTTCCGGCGTCAGAACATCGTGCTCGGCCAAGGGGCTGCCGTCCGGAAATGTCGCCAGCGTTTCGAACTGAAACACCTGATAATTCAGCGTGTCGTGCAGGATCGGCATCTCGACAATCCCAATCTCAAACAGGCCTGAGATCACCCATTCCTGAATCTTGGACGAATATTGCGACTGGAAACTGACCGACAGGTTCGGGCGGCTTTTGGCAAAACGCGCAATCTCACGCGGAATGAAGCCAAAAGACAACAGATGCGGCGCAGCGACCTGCAACTGGCCCGGATGTTTGTTCTGCAAATCCGTCACGGCCTGTGCCACGTGATCAAGACCGCGCACGACCGTATCGACCTCTCGGTACAACAACTCGGCTTCCGGCGTGGGCAGCAACCGGCCCTTGTTGCGTTCAAAAAGAGGCAATCGCGCCTCCCGTTCCAACTGCGCGAGGAGGTTGCTGATCCCCGGTTGCGAGATACCAAGAACCGACGCCGCACCGGTCACAGTTCCGGTTTCCATGATGGCGTGAAAGGCTTGCAGCTGGCGAAAGCGTAGGGACATCGGGTAGGTATCATTTTTTCTGATGAAGTGTCGAAAACATAGTATTTGAAATGATAGGCCGGTCAAGGCAGGCTTCCGCTCAACTACTGGGGGCGGGATGAACGATCTGGCACAAAAAATTATCGGCTACGATCTTTGGCACCTTGAACTGCCTGTCACCTCCCGCCGGGATCACGGAATAGGCTCGGTTGAAGGCGTTTGCGAAGTCGTCATCCTGCGGCTGACATCCGAGGATGGCACACAAGGGTTTGGCGAGGCATCACCGTGGTCGGTGTTCACCGGCACCCCGGAAGCCACATTTGCAGCGCTTGACCGTTACTTGCGGCCCCTCGTTCTTGGGGCCAGCGTCAGTGACCGATCCGCCATCATGACGCGCGCAGCCTATGCCGTGGCACATTGCACCGAGGCCAAAGCCGCGCTGGAAACCGCGCTGTTGGATCTGGCGGGCCGGATCAGCGGCCTTCCGGTCTGGGCCTTGTTGGGTGGCAAGTGCCGAGAGTCCATTCCACTCAGTTGCTCCATTGCCAACCCGGATTTTTCGCAGGACATCGACCTGTTGGCGCGGTTGCGCGACGATGGCGTTCGGATCGTCAAGCTCAAGACCGGGTTCAAGGATCACGCCTTTGACATCATGCGACTGGAACACCTTGCGCAGAACTGTCCTGACTTCTCGGTCCGTGTGGATTATAATCAAGGGCTGAACATCGAGGATGCGCCGTCACAGGTGCGGGACGTGGCCCAGTTCACCCCCGATTTCATCGAACAACCCGTCCGAGCGCATCATTTCGGTATGATGGCAAAGCTGCGGCAGATGACCGATGTTCCGCTTCTGGCAGACGAAAGTGTCTTTGGCCCCGAGGATATGGAACGCGCGGCGCGCGAAGGGATTTGCGACGGCGTTTCAGTGAAAATCATGAAATCCGGCGGGCTGGTGCGAGGACAAACGGTTGCCCGTATTGCGGCTGCTCATAGTCTGACGGCCTATGGCGGGGACATGTTCGAAGCTGGTCTGGCCCATCTGGCAGGCACCCATATGATTGCCGCGACACCTGAGATCACACTGGGCTGCGAGTTCTATCAGGCGTCTTACTTCCTGAAAGAAGACATTCTGGAAGAACCCTTCCAGGTCCGGGATGGGCAGGTTTGCGTACCCGAAGGCCCGGGGCTGGGCGGCAGGCCGGAACTGGCCAAGTTGAACCACTTTGCAGTAGCCAAGGCGGTTTCAGAATGACCGAAAAGAAAACCATAGCCATCATTGGTGCCGGAATAATCGGCGTTTCGGCTGCGGTCTGGCTGCAACGGGATGGCCACGATGTGATCCTGTTTGACAAGGCCGGGCCGGGTGAAGGCACCTCGCATGGTAATGGCGGGGTGTTGGCGTCCTGCTCGATCATACCTGTGACGGTTCCGGGGTTGCTCGGCAAAGCGCCAAAAATGTTGCTCAGTTCCTCGCAGCCGCTGTTTTTGAAATGGGGGTATTTGCCGAAGCTGCTCCCGTGGCTCCGGCAATACCTGAGCCACGCGAACGTTGCCGACGTTGAACGGATCGCCGAGGCGCTGACGCCGATTGTTGGCGACAGCCTGAATGATCACAAAGCATTGGCTGCTGGCACCATCGCCGAGAAGTGGGTCGTCCCGAGCGACTATCTGTTTCTCTATGAAAACCGAGCCCATTTCGAAGGGGACGCACTGGGTTGGGGCATCCGACGGAAACATGGCTTTGATTGGGAAGAACTGGAAGGCCAAGCGTTCCACGAATACGATCCCGTATTCAGCCCGGACATCGGATTTGCAGCCAAGCTTTCGAACCACGGTCATATCACCGATCCCGGGCGATATGTGAAAGACCTCGCCGCCCATGTCGAAACCAACGGAGGCCGGATCATCCGCGCCAATGTCGAGGACGTCGCGCGCGAGAACGGCCGCGTTACCGGCGTACGCGCAGGTGGTGAGACCATTGCTTGTGACACAGCCATCGTAACGGCGGGCGTCTGGTCCGGACCGCTAGCGAAACGATTGGGGGTTTCTGTTCCTCTTGAAAGCGAACGTGGTTATCATCTTGAATTGGTAGAACCTTCTGCCATGCCGCGTAGCCCGGTCATGGTGGCCTCGGGCAAGTTTGTTGCCACGCCCATGGATGGGCGCATACGCTTGGCAGGAATTGTAGAGTTCGGAGGGCTGGATGCACCGCCCTCGCGCGCGCCGTTTGAATTGATGCGCAAAAATGCCCGTTCGGCTTTTCCGGGCATAACATGGAAGGAGGAAGTGGAATGGATGGGGCACAGGCCCGCCCCGGCTGACTCGATCCCGATCATTGGCGACGTACCCGGTATCAAGGGGGCCTACATGGGCTTTGGGCACCATCACATTGGCCTGACAGGTGGGCCAAAGACCGGACGCCTTCTGGCGCAGATGATCGCGGGCAGAACCCCGAACGCGGACGTGAGCGTTTATGCACCATCGCGCTACACGACATAAGAACAGGCTGATGACAAACATCGGCATTTCAAAATTCAATAGGGAGAAGACGATGAAAAAACTGACGAACCTTCTGGCGGCGACCGCCTTGACTGCTACTGCTGCGGCACCAGCCATGGCGGAAAAATGGGACATGCCGATGGCCTATTCGGCGTCGAATTTCCACTCGGCCACGGGCGCGGAATTCGCCAAATGCGTGACCACCGGCACCGGCGGCGAGATCGAAATCGTCACGCACCCATCCGGTTCGCTGTTCAAAGGCGGCGATATCAAACGCGCGATCCAGACCGGGCAGGCCCCGATTGGCGAGCGTCTTTTGTCCGGTCACCAGAACGAGAACGCACTGTTCGGGTTTGACTCTATCCCGTTCCTGGCAACGTCTTTCGACGACAGTGCCAAGCTTTGGGACGCAGCAAAGCCCTCTATCGAGAAACTGCTGGCCGAACAGAACCTGACGCTGCTTTACGCTGTGCCATGGCCTCCGCAAGGGCTGTACTTCAAGAACGAGGTGAACTCGGTCGCCGACATGAAAGGCATCAAGTTCCGCTCGTACAACAATGCGACATCGCGGCTGGCCGAGCTGACCGGGATGCTGCCCGTGACGATCGAAGCGGCTGAAATCAGTCAGGCTTTTGCGACCGGTGTGGCGGATTCGATGGTGTCATCAGGATCGACTGGGTATGACCGCAAAGTCTGGGAAAGCCTGAACTATTTCTACGAAGTCGACGCCTGGTTGCCGCGCAACTACGTGATGGTGAATTCGGATGTCTGGTCCGGTGTCTCGGACGCCAACAAGAATGTCATCAAGGGCTGCGCGGAACTCGCGGAATACGCCGGCAACTGGCGCGCCAAGGAATACACCGGGTTCACGCTGCAGGGTCTGCGTGATGGCGGCATGACCGTCGGCCCGGCCTCTGAACAGATGACGAATGAGCTGAAAGAGATCGGCGTGACCATGACCAATGAATGGCTGGAAGCTGCCGGTGACGAAGGCAAGGCGATCGTCGACGCGTTCAACTCGTCTCAGTAATCCTTTCGGGACGGGCGGCGGAACCCTCTGCCGCCCGTTTCACCTCCAACAAAATACAGCGGGGACAGCATGGCGGTTTTGCGAGGGCTTCGGTCCGTACTCGACTTCATATATCTGGCGGCAGGGGTTTTGGCGGCGCTCAGCCTGATTGCCATTCTTGTGCTGATCGTCGTGCAGATGCTGGCCCGTTGGACCGGAGAAGTGTTTCCCGGAGCACCTGACTATGCCGGTTATGCTATGGCTGCTGCATCCTTTCTGGCCTTTGCCAATGCGCTGAACCGGGGCAGCCATATCCGGGTTTCGATCCTTCTGAACGCAGTTCCGGACGGAGTCCGGCGCATCCTTGAGATCTGGTGTTTCGCCATCGGCGCAGCCGTCATGTGGTACTTCTGCTGGTACGCCTATCGCTTTGTTTATTGGAGCTGGAAGTTCAACGACATCAGCCAGGGACAGGACAGAACCGCCCTCTGGATACCCCAGTCGGCGATGCTGATCGGTGCCGTGATCCTGGCCATCGCGCTGACCGATCACCTGATCCATGTCCTGTTCAAAGGTGAACACCGCATTATCCGCGATCTGGCCGATCAAAGCCACGGAGAGTAAGAGCATGGAAAATCTGTCTGTCATCATCCTCTTTCTCTTTGTTCTTTTCACCTTGCTGGGCACCGGTGTCTGGGTCGGGCTGGCCTTGATGGGAGTTGCCTGGGTCGGGATGGAGCTGTTCACAACACGTCCCGTGGGTGACGTGATGATCACCACGATCTGGTCCGCGTCGTCTTCGTGGACATTGACCGCCCTGCCCATGTTCATCTGGATGGGAGAGATCCTGTACCGAACGCGACTATCCGAGGACATGTTCAAGGGGCTCTCCCCCTGGATGGCCCCCCTGCCCGGCGGATTGGTGCATACAAACATTGTGGGCTGTACCGTCTTTGCTGCCGTTTCGGGTTCGTCTGCGGCGACACTGACCACCGTCGGAAAGATGTCGATCCCCGAGCTGCGCAAGCGCAACTATCCGGAACGGATGATCATCGGAACTTTGACCGGCGCGGCCACGCTGGGGCTGATGATCCCGCCGTCTCTTACGCTGATCGTCTACGGGGTGACGATCAATGAATCGATCACCAAACTGTTCTTTGCCGGCATCCTGCCCGGCCTCGTGCTGGCGGCGATGTTCATGGGCTATGTCGCGATCTATTCCAAGTTCGGTAAAGACTGGAACCCGAACAGCGAAGGCAAGCTGAGCTTTTCCGAGAAGATCAGAAATTCGCGTTTCCTGCTGCCTGTGATCCTTCTGATCATGGTGGTGATCGGATCCATGTACCTGGGCTATGCCACCGCGACCGAGGCCGCAGCCTTCGGGGTGATCGGTGGATTGCTACTGGCCGCAGGTCAAGGGTCGCTGAATTGGAAGACCTTCACCGAAAGCCTGATGGGGGCCACGCGCACCAGCGCGATGATCGCTCTGATTCTGGCGGGCGCGGCATTCCTGTCGCTGTCCATGGGCTTTACCGGTCTGCCGCGCGGGTTGGCCGATCTGATCGCCGGATGGGAGCTGACGCGGTTTGAACTGCTGATGGTGCTGTTGGTGTTCTACATCATTCTGGGCTGTTTCCTTGACGGCATATCCTCGGTCGTATTGACCATGGCCGTCGTCGAACCGATGATCCGCGACGCCGGGATTGATCTGATATGGTTCGGTATCTTCATCGTAGTCGTCGTCGAGATGGCACAGATCACGCCGCCGATCGGGTTTAACCTGTTCGTGATGCAGGGCATGACCAACCATGAGATGAGCTATATCGCGCGCGCCGCGATTCCGATGTTCCTGATCATGGTGCTGATGGTGTTCATCCTTATCTGGTTCCCCGATCTCGCCACCTGGCTGCCTGAGAATTTGCGGCAGAGTCCAGGCGGGTAAAGCGGTCTTGAATCCGCTCCATCTAGCGGCCCGCCATGGACCTCATGTTCTAATTGCCGGGTTGGCAGCGGGTCTTCTGCTGCCTTCCCTGGCCGAGCCAATGCGAGGCCTGTTGCCACCATTGGTCGTGCTGTTGCTATTCGTCACCGTATTGCGAATGGACCCTGACACCATCCTTGGATCACTGGGTGATCTTCACAAGGTCGCGTACACGATCGTCGGGTTTCAATTTGTGATGCCGCTGGTCGTTCTGACCATCGGTTACGCGGGTGGGTGGACGGGAACGCCGGTGCTTCTGTCACTGCTGATCATGGCGGCGGCCCCGTCAATTTCAGGCAGCCCCAATATGTGCCTGATGATGGGTTTTGCCCCTGAACATGCGATGCGCATGATGGTGGTCGGGACCGCCCTGCTACCATTGACGGCCTTTCCTGTTTTCTTGCTCATGCCCGAGCTGGGCGACATTCAATCCGTTCTGACGGCCGGGCTGCAATTGTTGCTGACAATCTTATGCGCAACCGGTGCTGCGATATTTGTACGGCGGAACTGGCTGCGTGAGCCATCGCAAGCCACGTTGCTGAATCTGGAAGGGCTCGGCACGATCACCCTGGCTGTTTTTGTGATAGGCCTGATGCCCTCTGTCAGCGCCACGGCACTGGAGAATCCGCCCATCGCCGCTTTCTGGATCGTACTTGCCTGTGTGGCCAATTTCGGCGCTCAGGTTATCACACTCCAATTGACCCAAGGGCGATTACCTGCTGCCAGAGCAACCGCCGTCTCGCTGATCGCCGGAAACCGAAACATCGCGATTTTCTTTGTGGCCCTGCCACCCGAGGTCACTGCGCCCATCATGGCGTTCATAGGGGCGTATCAAATCCCAATGTACCTGACGCCAATGGTCATGCGCCGCATATATCGAGGACGAGGTACGCCCGCGTAACTTCGGAACTATCCCTTTCAAAACTTTTTCCATGGCGACATCGAGCCAATGCCGCCTTGCCCAAATTCGCGCGCAAGGTGACGTCTGGGCAAATCAAAAAAAAATGCTGTCACCATTGACAGTTTAATGTGTTCTCCCTATTTGCTGTCACATATGACAAAAAAGGGACAACCATGTCTATCCGCAAATTCTTGATCTCATCTGTGGTGGCCGTGGCTTCGACCGTCGGTGCGTCCGCGCAAAGCCTCACCGCGACGGTGCAAAACGTGCGCAACGCAGAAGGTGTCTTAATCATCGCGGCATTCGAAGACGCAAAATCATTCGAAACCATGAATATGGAAAACGCTGCGGCATTGGCATCCGTCCCTGCGGTCCAAGGCCAGGTTTCGGTCACCTTTCACAACCTTCCGCTTGGCACTTATGCTGTTGCTGCGCTTCACGACGAGAACCGAAACAGCAATCTGGACACCGAAAAAGACGTTCCGACAGAAGGGTACGGCTTTGTCGCCATGGGGCGGAACGGTCTGCCGCCAGAGTTCAAAGATGCCGCCGTCGCGGTGGGATCCGGCGCCAGCAGTAATCTGAAACTCAAATACTGGAAATGACATGAGCGGCCGACCTTCAAATCGCGATGAACGTTATGAGCAGGTCATGCAGGCTCTGGTCAGGTGTGTTGCAAGATATGGCCTCGATGGTGCATCACTGTCGCAGATCGCGAAGGAGGCTGGTCTGACACGACCATTGATCCGACATCATCTGGGCAATCGGGATGCGTTGATCAGCACTCTGCAAGACTATGTTCTACAGCGTTTTTCAGAACAGACTGGCGCGCTTATCGGGGCTCTGCCCTCCTCCGGCAAATCGAAGCGCCTGATCGACATGCTGTTTTCGGACATGCACCAGGCCTCACCGGACATGGTGCTTGCTTTCGCCGCGCTGACCGCCAGGGCCGCAGAAGATGTGCCGCTGCGCGAGGCTTGCCGTGACGCCCTTCTTTCTTTCGAAGCCACAATCGCTGCGATCCTGCGCGAAGATTTTCCAAAGGTGGATGACGCAAAGATCAACCTCGTCGCGCACGGTATCGCGGCCCTTTACTTCAACGCGACGTCGCTGGCCCCGCTTGAAATGCCAGGCACCTGGAAAATGCAGGCCGAACTGGCCGCGCGCGCACTGTTCAACAGCCTCGTGCCAGCGTCATGACACGCAAGAGGCTGCTGAATTACGTGACCTTCGCGGCACTCATGATCACGACGGCGCTGGGCTATCAAGCGTTGTGGGGTCTTCTGTTCATGTTCTGGACAATTCCGAACTTCTATGCCGGTCACGCTTTGCTGTTATCTGACGTGACCCGCGATGAAGACCCGATCCTGTTTTGGCTGATCCAGTTCGCCTGGATCGCGCTCGGCCTGTCGATGATCGCCATCGACTTTTTCCCTCCGACATATTGAACAAACCTTCACATGAGGTCCAAATGAAACCCAAGCTGCATCTGTTGCCCGTTGAGGCTTACACAAGCCAGGACTGGTTTGATCATGAAATGCGCGAGATATTCTCGAAAACCTGGCGCTATGCCGGTTTCATGGAGGATATCAGCGAACCCGGCCAGTTCATCGCCGTGCAGGCCGGGCTTAACAACATATTCGTCATCATGGGCCGCGACCGTCGGCTGCGCGCCTTTCATAACATTTGCCGCCATCGCGGCACGCAATTGATCCGCGCAGTCGGCAAGACCCAAAAGGCCCTGACCTGCCCGTACCATGACTGGACATACGATCTGGAAGGCAATCTGATTTCGGTGCCGGATGAACACGAGGAATTCGGCAAGGTCGACAAATCCTGCCTTGGCCTGAAACCCGCCAAAGTCGATATCTGGAAGTCGATGATTTTCGTCCATCCAGACCCCGATGCACCGTCAATCGCTGAATGGTTCGGCCCGATTGAACCCCATATCGGCCCGCACGTTCCCGAAGAGCTTGTCGAATACGAAGACCTGAACAACAGCTATGAGATCAAGGCCAACTGGAAGGTTGTCGTCGAGAATTACATCGACGTCTATCACCTGAGTCATCTGCATTCGAATACGCTTCAGATGTATGATCACAAAGCCGCGAAATTCCACTGGGAAGGCCCCCACTACATGTTTTGGGAGCCGCCGGTTGCCGAATTTCTGGAAAATCAGGACAGCAAACTGACCGCCCCACGCGTCATACCCAAAGACATGAATGGTGCCTGGGTGCCTATGTTGTTTCCGGGTATCGGCTTGGCCGCCTCAGAAGATGGCTGGAACATCTTCATCATCGAACCTCTTGGACCGGCGTTGACACGGGTTCACAATCGCGGGCGGGTTTCGAACAGCTCGGAATGGGAATTTGCCAAACAATCGATGAAGTCTTCCTCGTTCTGGTCCGGTTTCGGCATAAGCGGAAAATACGAAGCCAATGACGCGATGAGCGAAGATGACCCGATGGTCGCGGGCGATTTTACCGCCGAAGACATCTATGCCTGCGAACAACAGCAAAAATCCCTGCAATCGCCTTACTTCGAAACCGGTCCGGCAGCGAGCGGTGAAAGCCCCGTCATCGAACATCAAAAAGTTGTTCTTGAGTGGCTGGGGTACAGCAAATGAGCCCGCGTGACTTTTTTACATTGCGCGTTTGTGGGACCAGAGAAGAGCTTGACGGAATGGCAAAGACCGTCATGTTCGACGTCCCTGATCACTTGATGGGCACGTTCGCATGGCGGCCGGGCCAACACCTGTCCATTCGCTTCAAGATTGACGGCGAGGAACATCGGCGAAGCTATTCAATTTCCAGTTCACCTTTCTCTGGCGACCCGCTTCGCATCACCGTCAAGCGGGTCAAAGACGGCCTTGTCAGCAATTTCATCAATGACACCGTCCGGGAAGGTCAAACCATTGATGTCATGCCGCCTTTTGGGAGTTTCTGCCTCGACCCGGATGAAACAGCACGGCGCACACATTACTTCTTTGGCGCAGGCTCTGGCATCACTCCGCTTTTTGCGATGCTGAATTCAGTCTTGACCACTGAACCTCATTCCGTCGTGCATCTGGTCTACGGCAACAAGAATGGCAAAAGCGTTCTCTTGCAGGATGAATTGAGCGCGCTGGAGGAAACCCATCCTGAGCGCTTCACCGCCAGCCATATTTTCTCAAAACCCGGTTGGTGGTCCAGCGCGGATTACTGGCGACAGGGCAAGATCGACAAAGCCGCGATTGAGGCGTTGATCTCGGAATACCCCCCATACGCTCAGGACGCCCAATACTATGTCTGTGGCCCTGGCGGCATGAACCAGGAGGTCAAGTCGGCTTTGATGTCCGTCGATGTGCCCGCAAACCGTATCCACATGGAAAGCTATGGGGCGTCACCTGAGCTGGACACAAGCATCGAAGGGGTGAACGCCTCTGCCGAATTGACGCTGGATGGCGCCAAACACGTCATCGCGGTTTCCAAAGGGCAGACTGTTTTGCAGGCGGCGCAATCCGCTGGGTTGAAGCCACCGTTTTCCTGTCAGTCCGGGGTTTGCGGCGCGTGCCGGGCCAAACTGGCCAGCGGCACTGTTCACATGCGCGCGCGCATGGCGCTCGAGGATAAAGACATCAAAAACGGTGAAATCCTGACCTGTCAGTCTTTGCCCACGACAGAGAAGTTGTCGATCAACTACGACCAGACGCGTCGATGAAGATCGGCCGATGAACCCGAGGCGGGCTGTTCCGCGCCGCCTTGGGCCTTGCCTCGGATCATATCAGGCGTCCGGCGTGCAATCGCGGATGACAAAGTGCTTTGTGGTCTCTTCCACCACTTCCCAATAACCCCGAAAGCCGTTCGGGATCATGAAACTGGCCCCGGTGCGAAAATCCTGACGGGTGCCGTCTTCATGGATCAGGGCGCAATGGCCTTTGATAATATAGCAATATTCGTCCTTGTCCGTGAACGCGTGCCATTTGCCGGGCGTTGACGTCCACGTACCCGCCGACAGTTTTCCATCGGGGCTGGTGAAGTGCATTCCGACCTTGTGATGCGGATCACCTTCGACCACGCGGTCGGGAAGGTCGGCCAGACGCCGTTCGCTGCGCGTTGCCGGGTCATCAAAGAGATTGAGAACCTGTGTCGTCATGAGGTCATACCCTCCTGCTGATAGTGTGTATAGAAACGGCGTGGCCGACCAATGGCCGGTCACGCGCTGAGATTTGGTTGTACTGCCACGTTCTAGTGGAACAGATAGACCCCAGCCAAAACCAAGGCTGCAATAAAGATCGTCTCGGCCACAATCAAAATGATTGCCTGCCCGCCGACATCGAGAATGCGCTTGAGAGACGTTTTCATTCCCACAGCCGCGATGGACACCAGCAGCGCCCACCGGCTGAGATCGGCCATCGCTGACGAGACCGCTGCTGGAATCAGACCCATCGAGTTCAAAACGGCAAAGATCAGAAAGCCTATGACAAACATCGGCAAAATGGGCGGGCGTTTTCCGTCCTCCTCGCTGAACTCGCTGTAGCGTCGTACAAGAAATGAGATGACCAGAACCACCGGGGCCAGCATGGCCACCCGGATCAGTTTGACCAATGTTGCCACCTCACCGGTCTGATCCGAGACCGAGAACCCTGCCCCAACAACCTGAGCGACATCGTGGATCGTGCCGCCGAGGAAAACGCCCGAGACCTCGTCATTGAATTCAAATGCTTCCGTCAGGATCGGGTAAGCGATCATGGCGATTGTCGACAGGACAGTGACCGACAAGACCGTGAAAACCAGATTGCGTTCGGAATGCTCGTTTTTAGGCAGAATGGCGGACAAAGCCATTGCCGCTGACGCGCCGCAGATTGCAACGGAACCGCCGGTCAGCACCCCAAAGCGCCACCCTCGGCCCAGCAGGCGTGCGCCAACCAACCCGAACAGGATCGTGAGGATCACACCGGCAATCACGACAATAATCAGGTCCGCGCCAAGGCTCATCATCAGTTCCACCGAAATACGCGCGCCCAACAGGGCCACGCCAAAACGAAGAACGGATCGTGCGGTGAACTCGATCCCGGCCTTGCAATCGCCGGCGTCATCCTCCGCCAGAAAGTGGAACGCAATACCCAGTAGCAAAGCCATCAGCATGGCCGGGGCACCATAATGCTCGGACAGAAACTTGGCCGCGACGGCAACAACCACGGATACAAGGATTCCGTGACCGTTTACGCGAAGAAAAGACCGAGCCCTCTGCCACGGCGAGTTGGATGCATTCAACGCTTGCATCTTGCTTCCTTTTTTTAAAATGAACCGCCATTGCAGCGCAATCAAACACCGCCGGAACCGTTCAAGGCACCGGCGGTGTTTTTGTCATACGCCCGGTTCCCTTTCTTTGTCTTAGACCTGGCTCGCGGCCATGTCTGCGGCGTCGATGCCTGCGACGCGGACGGGTTTCTTCATCGCGTCGCGGCGGAACGGGTCGCCCAGCTCCTGGTTGATCAGCGCCTCGATCAGCGTGGTCACGCCGTTCTTCTGGTCGATGATCG
>NZ_JBQFOY010000026.1:0-39385 GCF_056533985.1 Ruegeria sp. E8 | reverse complement strand
CCGTCTCTCCGATGCGTCTCAACCGTCTCTCCGGCCCGTCTCCGCCGTCTCCAGCGTCCCAGCAACCGCCTCAGCAGCGCCGGTGAAGGGGTATTTACGGATTAGGTCCCGGACCTGCAACCCCCATTTTGAAAAAACTTCGCTTTTCCCATCGATTTCTTCTATTCCTTAATGAAAACAACATATTAAGTTAATAAATCAAGTTCGCCGGTGGATTTGGAAGGCGCTGAATTATTAGGAAGAAACGTCGATACGCTCTCCTGAGGTGGAATCGCGTTGCCCTGCAGAAAAAATCAGCATCTCTAAGTCCCTCGAGCCTTTCGATTAGCTCAACTCGGGCCATCAAACAGAACCGTGAGAACTTCAAATCCAATCTGTAGTGGCAGTTGCTCTTCGCTCAAAAGCCGCGGACATGATCAAAGCGACGGCGTGGTATAGGCCTTACTGGCCTTTCATCAGGGCTTCCAAGCCGACGCGGTAATTGGGATAGATCAACTCTACTCCCAACTCTTCCTTGATCCGATCATTTCGGACGCGCTTGTTTTCGTTGTAAAAACTACGCGCCATCGGCGTCAGATCGGCCTCGTCAAACGGAACAGCAGGGGGTAACGGCAAACCCTGTAGCTGGGCTGCATATCCTATGACATCCTGCGGTGGGACCGGTTCATCGTCACATACGTTATATACGCTTCCTGGTTTCGGACTGGCCATTGAGGCCTCGAGAACTTGCGCGATGTCGTCCACATGTATGCGCGAAAACACTTGCCCCGGTTTGATAATACGCCGCAACCCTCCTCGCTTGAGCTTGGAAAACGGCCCACGACCCGGGCCATAGATACCAGCCAACCGGAAGATATGAACAGGCAGGTCCGGAACGGCCGACCATTGCTTCTCGGCCAGCATGCGCCACTTGCCTCGTTTGGCGGTCGGTGCGGGTGGCGTGTTTTCATCGACCCAGCCGCCCTGATGATCGCCATAGACGGCCGTTGTCGACAAATAACCCACCCATTTAAATTGACCTGCCCGCCTGGCGATTTCATCACTCAGCAACGCAAGCACTGGGTCGCCCTCTTCGCTTGGCGCTGTCGAAATCAGCAAGTGAGTCAGCCCGTCGAGATTCGGCGCATCACCCGGCCAGATCATCGGTTCAGCGCCGGAGGCCCGGATAGCGACCGTTCCCTCGCTGTCTCGCGTGGTTCCAGTAATGTGCCAGCCTTTCGGGGCAAGAATTCGGGACAGGGCCTGAGCGGAATAACCATGGCCAAAAGAAAAGAGCGTCTTTGTCATGCTCCTTTGATGATCCGCGCGGTTCCCGGATGCAAGCGCCGCATGGACGCACTTGAATCGAATCTTCGATTACGCCTTTCTGTTAGACATGAGCAAGAAAACACCTGACCTGCATTCGGCCTACGCATTGGGTTCTCCGGACGAGAACAAGGAACTCTATGCGGAATGGGCCGGAGACTATGACGAGAGCTTTGCCGCGCGCGAGGACTATCAGCTTCACACCCATACAGCGCGAGCGTTTGTCGGAGCGGGCGGTCAGGGACCCGTTCTGGATGTCGGAGCGGGAACGGGCCTATGTGGCGCGGTGTTATCCGGGCTTGGTGTCGGACCGATAGATGCAACGGATATCAGTGCGGAAATGCTGGATCAGGCCATGCGCAAGGATATTTACCGGGACGCAATCGAGGCGGATCTGACTCAAGGCATTCCAGTTCCACGCGACAGTTATTCCGGCATTGTCTCATCCGGTACATTCACTCATGGCCATCTCGGGCCCGAAGTATTGCCGGCCCTGTTGCGCGTGGCACGTCATGGGGCGCAGTTCGCCTTGTCGATCAATGCCCGTCATTTTGAGAAGCTGGGTTTTGCAGATGCACTGAACAAACTGGAACAAGATCAGATCAGGAACCTGACCCTGCCCGAGGTCCGCATCTATGGCGATCTTGCGGCAGGTCCCAATAAGGACGACACCGCCCTTATTGCGTTGTTTGAACGGGTTTAATCCCGCTCGCATAAATGTCCGACAGCCTGTCGCTTCAGCTGTTCATTTGGTTAGCCAACCCCGCAGGGCGCCAGATCCTAAACACAATTGCGGGCAAATCCGGGCTGAACCGCAAACCGCAGTGTCGGTTTTGATGATCAATGGTCAGGTCGCGTAATCCGAGTTTTCGGCGTCAAGAACGGCTTTGATCTCACGCAGATGTGCCTCGGCCTGGCCCGGATAATCGTCCAGTTCTTGCGCGGTTTTCTCGGCAATCTCATCTGACAAGACACGCAAGGGCAATCCGGTTTGCAGGGCTCGGATGTAAGTCTCGGCAGCACGTTCAAAGTAGTAAAGCCTGTTGAAGGCATCTGCCGGGTCGCTGCCGACGATCAGCACCCCGTGATTGCCCATGATCATGACCTTTTTTTTTGGGTCAGACAGCATCCCGGCACAGCGCTCGCCTTCGCTTTCAAAGGCCAGACCACCGAATTCTTCGTCAATCACATATCGGTTATAAAAGGTGGCCGTGTTCTGATCGATCGGCGGCAAGGAACTGTCGGCCAATGAGGCCAGAACAGTCGCAAAAATCGAATGTACATGCATGACACAGCGCGCATGGGGGCAATGACGGTGAATCGATCCGTGCAATCCCCAAGCCGTAGGGTCCGGCGCACCAGGTTGTTCCATCACATTCGGGTCATTGGCATCCAGCAGCAACAGGTCCGAAGCACGAATGCGCGAGAAATGCGCCTGGTTGGGATTCATCAGGAACTGCGTGCCGTCGTCATTCACTGCCAGGCTGAAATGGTTGGCAACGGCCTCATGCATGTTCAGCCGGGCTGTCCAGCGGAAGGTGGCGGCCATATCCACACGTTCGGGCCAATGATCGATATTCGGACGAAGACTGGTAAGGCTCATGGTTTGGCTCCTGTCGCGGCTGGCTCTGATCAAACCTGCATTCGGTCCGGTCGTTTGACCAACGAAAAAAACACAACTATCCCATTAGCTGAACTTATGCCAAGGTTATGCCGATGCAAAACAAGCTTCCTCCGCTGGGTTGGTTGCGCACGTTCGAGGCCGCAGCTCGCCACCTGTCCTTTACTGGCGCGGCGCGGGATCTGAACATGACACAAAGCGCCGTCAGCCAGCAGATCAAGTCGCTGGAAGGGCATTTGGGGCAACCGTTGTTCTCGCGGCGCCCCAAAGCTCTGGAACTGACTGAGGCCGGAATCACCTATTTGCCGGTTGTGCGAGAGGCTTTTCGAACGTTGGTGCGGGGCACTCAGGCAGTGACTGGTGCGCAGCCAAACGCGGTTCAGGTGCAATGCAACATCAGCTTTGCCGTCAACTGGCTGGCCCCGCGCCTACCGGCGTTTCGGGCAGAACATCCAGAGGTCCATCTGAATATCTTCACCGAGCTTTGGGAGCCGCGCGAAATGGCCGAAGGCGCGGCGGTTGAGATTCGCTTCTCTATCCGCCCTTCGGACACGGCCCGAACGGAAATGTTGCGCACGGAACATTATTATCCGGTCTGTGCGCCGGGATATCAGGTGCGGTTGGAAGATCTTCAGGAGAAGCCCTTGTTCGATTGCTCTAACCTGTTGTCCAACTGGGCGAGCTGGGCTGAAGATCAGGATCTAACCTGGACGAATCCGCCGATCACCTATGCAACAACCTATCTGGTTTGCCTATCCGCGGTTATGGCTGGTGGCGGTCTGTGCCTGGCCCATGACGCCATCGCAAGTCATCTGATCGATCGCGGTCAACTGGTTGCACCGTTTGAGCACCGCGCCCCAATGCCCGAGTCATATTATCTGCTGCTGTCCCCCCAAGCCGAAGACACACCCGGAGCAGTGGCTTTCGCGAACTGGGTGCGGCGCGAGATTGCTTCAAAGACCTGACCTGAGATGCTCCCGCCCGCCGACAATGCCCTTATCGGGCATCTGCAGCGGTTGGGCCGGGCAGCGCTGCCGCGCTGCGGGTGCACCCGTTCACAGAGGTCGAAACCCTGAATTGTGACGTTTCCTTAATGGCGAAGAACCGGGGTTGCACCCGCTCGCGCATTCGTGAAAGTTGAACCATGGAATACACACCCTTCCCAAGCTGGCCCGATGTCGCCCCCAGATTGATCGCAGTAGCAGCCGGACGTGAGGCCGCAGATACGATTATTCAGGGCGGAATATGGGTGAACGTACACAGTCGCGAATTGCTGCCGGATCATTCCGTGGCGATTGCCGAAGGACGCATTGCATTTGTCGGACCCGACGCCTCGCATTGCGTTGGTCCGGATACGGAAATCATCGACGCGCGCGGGCGCTACATCCTGCCCGGCCTGTGTGATGCGCATATGCATATCGAATCCGGAATGCTGACCCCAGCCGAGTTCGCCCGTGCCGTGATCCCGCATGGGACGACCAGCATGTTCACCGACCCGCATGAGATCGCCAACGTGCTGGGACTGGACGGCGTGCGCATGATGCATGACGAAGCCATGATGCAACCGGTCAGCATTTTCACGCAGATGCCGTCCTGTGCGCCATCCGCGCCGGGGTTGGAGACGACGGGCTATGAGATCACCCCCGAGGATGTGACCGAGGCAATGAGCTGGCCTGGTATCATTGGACTGGGTGAGATGATGAATTTTCCCGGTGTCATCCATGGTGATCCCAAGATGCTGGCCGAGATTGCAGCCACACAGCGGGCGGGTAAAACCGTTGGCGGACATTATGCTTCCCCGGATTTGGGGCCTGATTTCGCGGCCTATGTGGCGGGCGGCCCGGCAGATGACCACGAAGGCACGTGCGAAGCCGACGCCATTGCCCGTGTTCGGCAAGGCATGCGATCGATGATGCGGCTGGGCTCGGCCTGGTATGATGTGGAAAGCCAAATCACCGCCGTGACCGAGAAAGGGTTGGATCCGCGCAGCTTCATTCTGTGCACGGATGACTGCCACTCTGGCACATTGGTAAATGACGGGCATATGAATCGCGTTGTGCGCCACGCCATAGCTTGCGGATGTGACCCTCTGGTCGCGCTGCAGATGGCGACGATTAACACGGCCACGCATTTCGGGCTGGAGCGCGAAATCGGATCAGTTACTCCGGGGCGCAGAGCGGATATTATCCTCAGTTCAGATCTGAGCGAGCTGCCGATTGAGATGGTGATTGCCCATGGGAAAGTGGTTGCGGAAAACGGTGTGATCCAGGTGGATTGCCCACATCTGAACTGGCCCGACAAGGCGCGTAACACCGTACATTTGGGTCACGCGCTGACCTCGACCGATTTTGAGATCAAGGCACCGGACGGTGCAAACAAAGTGCAGGCCAATGTCATCGGCGTGGTGGAAAACCAGGCCCCGACCAAGGCGCTGAAGGCCGAATTGCCGATCATTGGCGGGCTGGTCGAAGGCGAAGGCGACGTCTGTCAGATCGCGCTGGTCGAGCGGCACCGTGCCACGGGTGGTGTGACCAATGCTTTTGTCTCGGGCTTTGGATACAAGGGTAAGATGGCCATGGCCTCGACAGTGGCGCATGACAGTCACCACATGATCGTCGTGGGCACGGATCGGGATCAGATGGCACTGGCGGCGAACCGTCTTGCCGAAGTGGGCGGCGGCATCACTCTCTTCCGAGACGGGCAGGAGCTGGCGCTGGTCGAACTGCCCATTGCCGGCCTTATGTCCGACAGTCCCGCCGCCGAGGTCGCGGCAAAGGCCGACAAGATGATGCAAGCCATGCAAGACTGCGGCTGCGATCTGAACAACGCGTATATGCAACATTCGCTGCTGGCGCTGGTCGTGATACCCGAGCTTCGAATCTCGGACCTCGGGCTGGTCGACGTGCGTACATTTGAAAAAATCGATCTTCTGGAACCTTTGGCATGACAACACTCCTAACCCCCGAAGCACCCGCGCCAGAGCAGTTTACCGATCCCGCAGCCGCTGTTGCCCGACTGGAAGAGCTTTACGCGCAGGCTACCGAATTCCTCTGCGACAGCTTTTCCAAAGCGATACAGAATGGCGCACCTTCTGCGCGATTCAGAGCCTATTACCCGGAAATTCGCATCAAGACCTCGACCTATGCCCAGGTCGACAGTCGCCTGAGTTTCGGTCACGTATCCGAACCCGGTATTCACGCCACCACCGTAACGCGACCGGATTTGTTCCGATCCTACCTGACGCAACAGATTGCCCTGCTGATCAAGAATCACGACCAGCCGGTGACGATTGCGGCGTCGGATACGCCAATTCCGGTGCACTTTGCCGTCGCGAACAATCCCGAACTTGTCGTACCTCATCAGGGTGCAGCCGCGTTCACACTGCGCGACGTGTTTGACGTACCGGATCTGTCCACCACCAATGATGACATCGTAAACGGCGTATACGATCACGAGGACACCGTTGGGCCCCTGTCGCTGTTTACCGCCCAGCGCGTCGACTACTCGCTTGCGCGGCTGGCGCATTACACCGCCACTGATGCGGGTCATTTTCAGAATCATGTGCTGTTCACGAACTATCAGTTCTATGTCTCGGAGTTCGAAAACTATGCCCGCGAGCAACTGGCCGACCCGACCAGCGGCTATACCAGTTTCGTCTCGACCGGGAATGTCGAGATCACGGATCCCAAAGCCGCGATTGAACAGCCGCTGAAACTGCCGCAAATGCCGACCTATCACCTGAAGCGTGAAGATGGTTCGGGGATTACCTTGGTGAACATCGGCGTCGGCCCGTCCAATGCGAAAACCGCCACAGACCATATCGCCGTTCTGCGCCCGCACGCCTGGCTGATGGTTGGGCATTGTGCGGGGTTGCGCAACACGCAGGCGCTGGGGGATTTCGTTCTGGCCCATGCTTACCTGCGGGACGACAAGGTTCTGGATGACGATCTGCCGGTCTGGGTGCCGATCCCGCCGCTGGCCGAAGTTCAGGTGGCACTGGAACGCGCCGTCGCTGAAGTGACCGAATTGGAAGGTTACGAGTTGAAACGGATCATGCGGACCGGCACCGTGGCCTCGGTCGACAACCGCAACTGGGAATTGCGCGACCAGTCAGGCCCGGTCCAGCGTCTTAGCCAATCCAGGGCGATCGCGCTGGATATGGAAAGCGCCACCATCGCCGCAAACGGCTATCGGTTCCGCGTTCCCTATGGCACTTTGCTGTGTGTTTCGGATAAACCACTGCACGGGGAACTGAAGTTGCCAGGCATGGCATCGTCCTTCTATACCACTCAGGTCAGCCGTCATCTGGCCATCGGTATCAAAGCAATGGAGCACCTGCGCGGCATGCCGCTGGAGCGGTTACACAGCCGGAAATTGCGTTCCTTTGACGAAACAGCCTTCCTCTGACGCAAAAAAGCAACGTTTTCCCCATATTTTTAGGGGTTTCAGCGCTACTATTCGTTGTGTTCGCCCACAATATCCCGTTACAGTTACGCGGTGAGGCCCTATAGATCGGGCACGTTAAGGAGACCAAGAAATGGCAAAGCCTATGACAAAGACTCAGCTGGTTGCTGCTCTCGCTGAGGAAATGGGAACCGACAAGAAATCCGCGAACTCCGCGCTGGAGGCCATCACCGGCCTGATCACCCGCGAAGTTTCGGCCGGTGGCGCAGTGACCCTGCCCGGCGTCGGCAAAATCTACTGCCGCGAACGCCCCGAGCGTCAGGTCCGCAACCCGGCCACTGGTGAGACCTTCACCAAGGAAGCCGACAAGGTTGTGAAAATGACCATCGCGAAAGCACTGAAAGACAGCGTGAACGGCTGATTTCAGCTTTCGTTGCGAAGTGATTGAGGGCCGCCGGTTGGGGGCCCTTTTTCTATTCGCCGCTTGAACTATTGCTTTTGTCGGGTTTGAGCCCATTTCAGCTTTCATGTTCTAACCTCAAGCTCGCCACTATGGCTATTCACAAGCCTTCCGGCCCAACCATCGAGCTGGATGCGGAACGCGAGATTGGCAAAATCTTGCCGTGGCCGCGGCAAGGCTCTTTTCATCGCCTCACCAATCACCTTAAAAACTTCTTTAATTTTCGAGCAGGCGAAGAAGCATCTTGCAAAACAGCGTATGCAGAACGAATACAATTTGGCCGCGCTTGTCCGGCACGGCACGAGCCGCAATTGCGTTGGGCTTTTTCAGTCTTGTCTCTGCATGCACCCACAGCCCAACCGAAGAGGATCTCAACCCGGAACGTCAGTTGCTGGCGCTGCAAGAGGTCTCAAAAAAGCGGGCCAGAGGGCAAAGGGTATGGTGCGTGCCCTATGCACGAGACCTCAGCGGAATCGAGATTCGCGGCAATGCGAAGGACTGGTGGGGTAAGGCACACAGTGTTTTTGAACGAGGCAAGAACCCGGTCGTCGGTGCGGTCATGTCGTTTCGAGCAACACGTGGCATGCCCTTGGGTCATGTAGCTGTTGTCTCAGATCTTGTCACCGAGCGTGAAGTCATTGTGAATCACGCCAACTGGCACCGCAACAAGGTATCGTTGAAAATGGGCGTCAAAGACGTCTCCAAAAACAACGACTGGACATTGGTCCGGGTTGAAAGCCAACCGGGCCGGTACGGCAATCCCTACCCGGTGAACGGTTTCATCTATCCGAAAGCTGGCGAGTAACCTTCACCATTTCCTTTTCGCGTTTTTCGGAAACGGGCTAATCACATCCAGGGCGACCCTCTTTTTGATCGTTCAGCTCAGACAATAGTCGCGCGCGTCAAGAAACGCGGAAGTGGCACGTTGGTCATTACTACGGTAAGAAAGCAATCCCAAAGAAAAACGGGCGCCAGATGCGCCCGTTTCCGTCTTTTTGCCGAGCTTGGCTAGTGAACCGTTTCGACCTTGTGAAAGTCCAGCTCGCGGTCTTCGGGCATCGCATCGATGCTCATCACCTCTTTGCGCTTGGTGATCAGGATATAGACCACGCAGGCCAGGTACAGGCCGACGACAATGGCACCGATCCACTGAATCTGCAGCCACTGACTCTGGAACAGCAGGGTCAGCACGAACAGCAGGGCGACATTGCCCGCAACATAAACCGCCTTGCCGAACCGCTCGACCGTCAGATTCAGGTTGTCGGTGTACAGGCGGATCAGCGAGTCCAGCGAGTTGATCACAAAGGTCACGCCCACGATCACCATCGCGATGTTGGTGATGCCCGCGGTGCTGATGCCGTTCAGGTGGTAATAGTAGAGAACGGTGAACCAGATACCCAGTGGGATCGACGGGAAGATCAGCAAGGCGGCCAACAGCTGCCATGTGGTCAAACCGCCGACAAAACGCGAGGTGAACTGACCGATCATGATCGACCAAGCGAACCACCAGAACAGGTAGAAGGCGTGGTAATCCGTCAGCGGCAGGACGAATTTATGCAGGTTGGAGAAATAGGCTCCGATATTGCTGCCGGTTTCAAAGAACCCGGTCAGACCCATTCCACCTGCAATCCACATGCCGATGATCAATGTCAGGAACAGGAAGGTAGAACCCACCGACAGAATGCGCACGTATTTCAGATCGGTCGAGGAATAGGCCGCTGCCAGGATCACAACAAATACAATAATGTAGAAGGTGGTAACCACGGATTCACCATCGCCAACGTCGGGCAGGTAGCCGGGCAGATAGATCAGGAACAGGCTGGCGGTAAATGCGCAGGTGCCGATGATGACCACGTTGTTGATCAGCTTGACCAGCGGGATCTCAAAGAACTTCACGCGCGGTTCGATGACGCAGAAGTAGAAGGCCGTCAGGAAGTAGAAGGCCCAGATCAGGAAACCCCAAAAGCCGAACTCGATCGCCAGCGGGTTGGCAAAGGCATAGGCCGGATCTTCGGCATAGCCACCAAATTCGGTCAGCGGGAACATGATCAGGCCGACATCCAGGCCGGATGTGAACAAGATCGCGATGAACGTGAACAGATGAACCGGTGTCACGCCAACACAACGCAAGTTCCACCATTTCACAACGAAGAAGGCGACCAGGCCCAATGCCAACAGGACGCCGAAAGATAGAATGTACTCCAGAAGCACTGACAAACCTCCCTTGTTTGGTCAGATCGCAGTGCGGATATCTTTAATTGGCCAGTCAATCAATAAAAACATATCCATGACTTTCCTTGTACCAAGGATGTGTCTTTTTTGACGCTCAGTGCTTGCGACCCATCGGAAAATCGGGAACAGTCCGTGCAAAGTGACAGGGGGTCTCCATGGATCTGCGCGCCATCGCCATGGGGCTGACGTTTGCCCTGATCTGGTCATCGGCCTTTACCTCGGCGCGGATCATCGTTGCGGATGCCTCACCTCTGTTTTCGCTGGCGTTGCGGTTTCTGATCTCCGGTATTCTTGGCGTCATGATTGCCCGGGCGATGGGGCAAAGCTGGCACCTGACCCGAAACCAATGGCGCGCCACGGTCCTGTTCGGTATCTGCCAAAATGCCCTTTATTTGGGTCTGAATTTCTACGCCATGCAGACTGTGGAAGCCTCGGTTGCGGCCATTATCGCATCTACAATGCCGTTGTTGGTGGCGCTGGCCGGGTGGTTGATTTTCAAAGAAAAACTGCGCCCGCTTGGCATATTGGGATTGTTCGCAGGTTTCGCCGGAGTTGCGCTGATCATGAGCAGTCGGATCAGCGCGGGTGTCGACATGTTCGGCGTCACGCTTTGCGGTATAGGCGCCCTTGCCCTAACCTTTGCCACGCTCGCGGTCCGCGGAGCGACGTCTGGCGGTAACTTCATGATGGTCGTGGGCCTACAGATGCTGGTGGGATCGGCGGCCTTGTTCGTGGCCGCCCCGATTTTCGAGACCATCTACATCCACCCAACGCTGCCTTTGGCGCTGGCGTTTACATACACAACCCTTTTCCCCGGTTTGCTTGCCACACTGATCTGGTTTCTGCTTTTGGATCGAATCGGCGCCATCCGGGCCGCCACCTTCCACTTCCTGAACCCTGTGTTCGGGGTCACCATCGCAGCGATCCTTCTGGGCGAAAAGCTGGGCCCAATGGACGCGATCGGGGTCGCCGTCACAACCCTTGGAATCCTTGCGGTTCAACTCTCACGCCAGCCCGCTCAACGCAGCAGAGCTTCGACCTGAGTCAACAGCTTACGGGAATCGGGTTTGACGTTCGACCCGTAGGTCGCGACCACTTCACCGTTCAGATCAAGCAGGATTTTGTTGAAGTTCCACTTGGGTGAAAACCCGGTCTGCTCGGCAACGGCCTTGTAAAACGGGTGAGCGTCTGCCCCTTTGACCGGTGTGATATCGGTCATCGGCAAGGTTAGCCCATAGTTCATCTCACAGAACTGTTTCACCTCTTCCGCAGACCCAAGTTCTTGGTTGAACGAATCCGAAGGCACCGCAAGAACGATCAGCCCTTTACTGGAATAAGCCTCATGCACCTTTTGCAGAGCATCATATTGCCCGGTAAACCCACAGTGAGACGCAGTGTTGACCACCAGAACAGGTTGGCCACGCCAATCTTCGATGGCCAAAGTGCCTCCGTCGATGGAAGCGAACTCGCCGGTCAGCGGCGCCGCCTGAACGGCGCGGCCCAGTAAAATCAAGGCAGTCAAAAGCAGCAATCTGAACATGTCTTATCCTCCCTTTAGACCTAATACGCAGGGTCGCGGTCGTCAGATCACTTGCACGACTGCGAGAGCGCATTGAAATACACTTTGCTTTCCGCCCCCAAGCCCCCAGATAATGGCGCAAACATAATTCAGCCGGAGGATCCATGACTCGCTATACCAAAGACCCCACGGCCATTGCTGCGCTTTCACCCGAAGAGTTTCACGTCACTCAACGCAGTGGTACCGAACGTCCAGGCACCGGGAAATACCTGAACAACAAGGAACCCGGCATCTATGTGGATATCGTATCGGGTGAGCCGCTCTTTGCCTCGACCCACAAATACGAATCTGGATGTGGCTGGCCCAGCTTTACCAAACCAATCATCCACGAGCATGTGGAAGAGTTTCGTGATACAACGCATGGTATGATCCGGACCGAGGTTCGCTCGAAACACGGTGACAGCCATCTGGGGCATGTATTCCCCGACGGTCCGCGCGAACATGGCGGGCTACGCTACTGCATCAACTCCGCCTCTCTTCGGTTCATCCATCGCGATGAGATGGAAGCCGAAGGCTATGGCGAATATCTGATTCATGTGGAGGACATCTGATGACCGAACAACGCGCTGTACTGGCCGGGGGCTGCTTTTGGGGGATGCAGGACCTGATCCGCAAACTGCCGGGCGTCTCTCGCACCCGCGTCGGTTATACTGGCGGCGATCTGCCCAACGCGACCTATCGAAATCACGGCACCCACGCCGAAGGGATCGAGATCTGGTTCGATCCGTCGCAGATCAGCTATCGTGACCTGCTGGAGTTCTTTTTCCAGATTCACGACCCGACCACGGTAAACCGTCAAGGCAATGACCGTGGAATGAGCTATCGCTCGGCGATCTACTATGTGGACGACGCTCAGAAACAGGTCGCTTTGGACACCATCGCTGACGTGAACGCAAGCGGCTTGTGGCCCGGCAAAGTCGTGACCGAAGTCGAGCCCGTCGGTGATTTCTGGGAGGCCGAGCCAGAACATCAGGATTATCTGGAGCGCATCCCGAACGGCTATACCTGCCACTTCCCGCGTCAGGATTGGGTCCTGCCCAAGCGCGCCAGCGCAGCTGAATAAAGCGCCGCCTGCCGGCCTCTCTGATCCGTCAGAGGGGCTAACCTGCCGCCACCCTCGGTCGCCCGCTTGCCTCGACCGTAATCATCGCCTCGACAAAAACGTCCTTGGCCTCGACCCGCGCGGTTTTGATGTCGCGATCAACGATCACCCGGATGTCTTCGGCCCCGGCTTCTCGTACCGCGCCTTCAGCCTCAGACCTCAGAACGCGTTCCAACAATGCCAAAGCCTCATCCGACGCAGAAAAATCCTGAGGGCCTTCCTCCAGATGCACGCGATACCGCCCCTCGGTCGGGGATGTAACCGTGCCTGAACGCCGCAAGGTCAGACGTCCCACGACAGCACCGATGGCATTGGCCACACCCGCATGTTCCGGCAAGATCATTCGGCAATGCAACCGCTCGCCCACCGCCGGGTAATAGCTGGGTGCCGACGCGCCAAGGCCGACCACGTCCACATTCAAAGCAGTGTCAAGCGACAGCAACCCGCGATGTTGCGCCAACCCACGCTGGGTTAGAACATGTCGCGCCAACTCTTGAGGAGACAGGCCGAATCCGTCCTGTTCCTCGTCAAAAGCAGCCTCTAACAAGGTCAAACTGGTCTGTTCCGTCAGTTGATCCACGATCATATGCGCCAGTGCTTCGGGGGAATGAGCAAGCATATCCCCAGACCCGACCCGCTTACGTGCCACCAGTTCCAGCGCCTTACGTGCCGCCTCGGCATCCCAGGCATTGACCCGGCCCAGAACGTGGCTGGCATCCGAAGGCGTCACGCCGGATACCTGAACGATTCCGCGATCCACAAGGCGGTTCAACGCTCCACTCTCCATCCGCGACCGCAGCAATGCGCTGAGGGGCAGAACCTGATCGCCCAACCGCTCCAGCAGAATCTCTTCGCGCACACCGACTCCATCGGCATGAATACCCGGCACGCGGCGGGCAAAGCGCGTATCATGCTCGCCCACCGTCGTGGCCCGCAATTGTTCGTCCAGAATGGCGTGCACAACCTCGGGTGCCTCAGACGCGATCAGCGACACGGGCAGTACGCGACGCGGACCCAGAAACACACCGCCGCGCAACCCTTCGGTCACAACGTGCACCTGGCTGTCCCCACCCAGTCCATGGGTACGCATCGCCACGGCTTCGACCATGGTACGGAACCCGCCAACCCGCGCCCCGACCGGATCAATCGCGGGCTTCCCATCCCGGATCAGCGCCACATCGGTCGTCGTTCCCCCTATGTCGGACACCAGCGCGTTATCGGCACCGGTCAGCCAGCGTGCCCCGACGATCGATGCCGCCGGGCCGCTGAGGATCGTCTCAATCGGGCGCTCCCGCGCCTGCTCGGCGCTCATCAACGCGCCATCGCCGCGCACCACCATCATCGGTGCCGAAATTCCCAAAGCGCGCAACTGATCCTGTGCACGCCCAATCAGCCGGTCGATCATCCCAATCAGTCGCGCGTTCAGAACCGCCGTCACCGCACGTTTTGGCCCATTCAGCTTGGCCGACAAATGATGCGAACAGGTCACTGGCGCGCCGGTTCTTTCCGCAACAATCCGTGCTGCTTCCAACTCATGCGCCGGATTGCGGGTCGCGAACTGAGCAGCAACTGCAAAGCCGGATATCCCCTTATGAGAGTCTAAAAACGCCTCGAGCGCTGCGACATCCAGCGCTGCAGCCTGTCCCCCGGAATGCGTATGCCCACCCGTGATGACCAGGGCCGGATCACCCTTCAAGGCGTCCTTCAGCCCGTGTTTTGCAAGATCACCGTCCTTGAACCCGATATAGATCAATGCAACACGACCGCCCTGCCCCTCGACCAGAGCATTCGTAGCCAGCGTCGTCGACAGAGACGCCATCGAGATTTGATCCGGCGCAACCTTCGCCTCTTCCAGAACAGACGAAATCGCCTTGCCCACACCGATTGCCAGATCCGCACGGGTGGTGAGAGACTTGGCCGAAGCGATGACCTCTTTCTCGTTCCGGATCAACACCGCGTCGGTATAGGTCCCGCCCGTATCTACCCCCAAAGACAGTGTCATCGGGTCCTCCTTACTGTTCGCTGCGGATGGGTGTAGCGGTTATGCACGACCCGTCCAGCCTGTTTGCGGCAATTATGACAGTTGTTCCACCGCCCAGCGCGCCGCATCAGCCACGGTTTCATCCGGGTCTTTGGTCAGACCTTGAGCAACAGGTCTCAAATTCGCCTGCCCGGAGTTTCCGATGGCATATAGAACATTGCGCACAAACCGGTCCCGCCCGATGCGTTTGATGGGTGAGCCTGAGAATTTCGCGCGAAAATCCGTATCGTCCAGAGCCGCCAGTTCTTCCAATGCCGGGGCCATCAGATCGTCCCGGGCAATGTAACGCATATCGCTCGCAGCAACGGCAAACTTGTTCCACGGACAGGCCGCCAAGCAATCATCGCAGCCGTAGATTCGATTGCCCAACTTACTGCGCAGTTCAGGCTCCACCGGACCTCTATGTTCGATAGTCAGATACGAAATGCACCGCCGCGCGTCCAACTGGTAAGGGGCAGGAAACGCATCTGTGGGGCAACTGTCCAGGCAGGCGCGGCAGGACCCGCAATGATCCACTTCTGACGCATCCTCTGGCAGCTCCAACGTAGAAAAAACAGACCCTATAAAAACCCAATTTCCCCATTCACGGCTCACAAGATTGGTGTGTTTTCCCTGCCATCCAAGTCCGGCGGCATGCCCCAGAGCTTTCTCGGGAACCGGCGCAGTGTCGACAAACACTTTCACCTCACCCCCGGCTTCGGCAATCAGCCATCGCGCCAGCCGTTTCAGCCGCTTCTTGACCAGATCATGATAATCTTTGTTCTGCGCATAGACCGAAATCGCGCCACGGTCTGGATGGTTCAAGATCTCTGTCGGGTCATGTTCTGGCGTGTAACTCTCAGCCAACATAATCACCGACCGCGCCTCAGGCCACAACGCGGCAGGATCTCCGCGCCAATGGGTTCGCTCGGCCATCCACCCCATTTGTCCATGATACCCAGCATCCAAAAACGCCCCCAAGCGTTCCGGCACCTGTGGAACATCCCACGGACGACACACCCGACAGGCCACAAACCCCTCAGCCAAGGCCTGTTGCACCAGCTTTTTCTTAAGATCCGATCCGCTCTTCATCTGGCTACAAATATCCTCGGGGGGAATCGCGACAACGGCGCGATGGGGGGCAGACAGCCCCCTGTTACACCCTATCAGAAATCCAGATCAGCGTAATGGGGCGGTGGTCGGAACCCCGGCACCTGATCCGCCAGTATCGAACGAAACGCAGGGCGCGATTTGATCTTCGCGTACCAGTCCTTGACCACCTGACTGCGGTTCCAATCCACGTCCGAGATGTAGTCCAGCGAAGACAGATGTGCGGCAGCCGCGAAATCCGCTAATGTCATCTGATCCCCGGCCAGCCAACGGCGGTGATCCAGCAGCCACGCCATGTAATCCAGATGGTATTTGATCGCTTTTGCGCCTTGTTTGACATTCTTGCTGTCCGGGTACCCCTGACCTGTCACCTTTTTATTCACCCGCTCATACAGCAGCTTCGATGTCACCTCGTGGTGGAACTTGTCATCAAACCATCCAACAAGCCGCCGAACCTCAAACCGGGCTTCGGGATTTTTCGGCATCAAAGGCGGCTCTGGGCGGGTTTCTTCGATGTATTCGCAGATCGCCGCACTTTCCGCCATGATCTGCCCGTCCAGCCGCAACACCGGCACTTTTCCCGCCGGATTGCGGCGCAGAAAATCCGGATCCTGTTCCCAGTATCTTTCTTCGACCAGCTCAACTTCGATCTTCTTCTCCGCCAGCGACAGACGGACCTTGCGGCAATACGGAGAGAGGGGAACGTGAAACAGACGCGCCATGGACTTCCAATCGAACCAGTGAATACCAGACAGATTTAGCCTTTGACAGCGGCGGGTTTCAATCCTCGAAACAATCTGCGCGACCATCTGCGCGGATGGTGGCCGCCCCGTCCAGAATGGAAGCTGCCCGTCTGCGGGTGCGCGAGGTCGGATCCGTGACAGACCGATTGCGCGGCGACGGCAGAATGGCAGCGATCCGCGCCGCTTGAACCGAAGTCAGCTTGGACGCGTTGGTGTTGAAATAGCGTTGCGCTGCCGCTTCGACCCCAAACACGCCGTTCCCGGTTTCCGCAACGTTCAGGTACACTTCGAGAATACGCTGTTTGCTCCAGAAAATCTCAACCACAGGCGTGATCGAGGTTTCCAGTGCCTTGCGCACCCAGCTGCGCCCCTGCCAAAGGAACACGTTCTTAACCACCTGTTGGGTGATGGTCGAGGCACCCCGATTGCCGCCATCCTCAATCGCATCGCGGATGGCTTCGACATCGAACCCCCAATGCAGGCAGAAATTCGCATCCTCTGCCGCGACAACCGAACGGGCCATGATCGGGGCCATGTCCTCGATCGGCACCCATTCGCGGTCCACCTTTCCCAGCCGCCGCCATTCTGACCAGATCGTATGGGTCACGGGTGGATTCACGACCGAAAAAAGCAAGATCAACGCTACGGCGAATGCCGCAGCCACCAAAGCCACGCGCGTCACCCAACGGCGAACCTGCCGCCCAACTGGTGTTTTCTTTTTTGCCGCCTTGTTTTTCCGACCGCCTGATTTGCGGGCTGCTTTCTTCGCCATGCCTTGCTATACGCCGCCAGGCCCGCGATGGAAAAGGGCTAAATCGCGATCAGCCTGGCGTCCCTGGGGCGAATAACCGGACGCACCGTTTTCTGATCATGCGCGTCACGCTCGCGTAACTCGGGAAAAAGAGACAGAATTTCAGCCTGTGTTTCACGTTCTGACCGTGAAACAGCGTGGCCGGGATAGTAACTCTCGCTCTTTGCCCCATTCGCAAAAATAATCTCATGCTGTGCAAACAGCAGATGGATATAGTCTACTTCACCGCCTTCAACGCGCGTCACGGTATCACCATTGACGAGACAATGTGCAGCAATCAAAACCTCGGCATGTCCGAAAAGGTAAGGCGCGCGCCAATCATCGATCAGCATCCTGTGCTGAGGTGAAACCATCAGAGGCTGTTTCAGGCCCAGCACTTCCGCCTCGAACCGGACAGGGGCATGTTTGCCTTCGGCGGCGACGGTCGTTGAACCAATCCAAAGCACGGGCTGGGCGCCGTTGTCGGCGGTTTCAACCATATCACCTACATTGAGATCCTCGATCCGTCTGGGACCATCCGGCGTTTCGATCATCGTTCCGGGGGTGAAACATGGCGGGCCGAGGTCTCCACCAGCAACATCGACTGAGCCGAACGAGCCGCCGGTATCGCTTGTGTCCGTGAAGGAGGAACTGACGAATGTCCCGTTTTGCAGGACCTGATCATCTGTCGGTGTAAAGAGCCTGCGGCCATCCGCGAGGTAGAAGGTTACACCAGTATATGTGACTTGGGATCCGTCGCTCAGTTGGATGGTTACCATGTCGTTGAAAAAAGACGACGTGATATCAGACCCATCAAGCGAATCGTTGTTCAACCGATTGATCAGGCCATTGTCATTCTGATCCACGAGGTTGAGGCTCTGAACCGTCAGGTTCGAACCAAAAACCGTACCGTTGCGGCCTGGGTCGGCCGGGTCTAACTCAAAAAACTGGTCTGTATACGTCGTTGGCATTCGACTGCTCCTGCAATCTCGTATGGTCGCGTTCCAGTTTGGAAGCAAATCCCGAAGAAACTGTGGCCATAGCTAGGCGCGATCGGAGCAAAAACGCAAGAAATTGGATCACATTGCGTGAAAATCGATAAAACCCGCGTGTTCACGATGACACGCGGGTTTTTCGATCAGGTGCAGCTTTCCCGATTACTCCGCCGGAACAGCAGTCGCTTCCTCGCTCAGCGGGTGGCTGAGCTTATTCAGCATCTCTTTGGGGCAGACCTGCAGGAAGTTGGCTTTTTCGACCTCCCAATGCTGCAGAATGTCCGCGGCCTTACGGCTGAAGGTTTCGGATTGATGGGTTTCGATCAGCGACTTCAGCTGCTCTTCCCAATGATCAACCGTCACCGGGCAGGTCACCAGCGTCTCCAGGTTCATCAACTGTTCGGCCTTGCCTTCGGGGTCGTACAAATAGGCCATGCCGCCCGTCATCCCCGCGCCAAAGTTCGCGCCGATGCTGCCCAGAATGACCGCGACACCGCCGGTCATGTATTCACAACCGTTCGACCCGCAGCCTTCGACCACAACCCTCGCGCCCGAGTTCCGCACCGCGAACCGCTCACCCGCGCGACCGGCCGCATACAGCTGACCATCGGTGGCCCCGTACAGTACGGTGTTGCCGATGATGGTGTTGTCATCCGCCTTCAGCGGGCTGACCTGCGGTGGGCGTACGACGATCATGCCACCGGACAAGCCCTTGCCGACATAGTCGTTAGCATCGCCCGAAACCTCCAGCTTCAGACCCGGGGCGGCAAACGCGCCCAGCGACTGACCGGCCGAACCTTGCAGCTTCACATGCAGATGGTCGGGTTGGAACGTGTTCCGCATGCCGAAATTCTGCACGATATGGCTGGAGACACGAGTGCCCACCGTCCGGTGCGTGTTCTGGATCGCGTAAGACAGTTGCATCTTCTCGCCGTCCTTCAGGAACCGGGCCGCATCCTGGACGATCTCGGCATCCAGCGTATCCGGCACCGCGTTGCGGTCCTTATCCCGGTTATAGACGATGTCATGCGCACCATCGACGGTGATCAGCAGCGGGTTCAGGTCCAGATCGTCCAGATGCGCCGAACCACGGCTGACCTGCGCCAGCAGATCGGCCCGGCCAATGATCTCGTCAATCGAACGCGCGCCGAGGCTGGCCAGCAATTCACGCACTTCCTGCGCGTAGAAGGTGATCAGGTTGACGACCTTGTCCGCGTTGCCGGTGAATTTGGCACGCAGGGATTCATCCTGCGTACACACGCCGACCGGGCAGGTGTTCGACTGACACTGACGCACCATGATACAGCCCATCGCAATCAGGGCGGCGGTTCCGATACCGTATTCCTCGGCCCCCATCATCGCCGCCATGACGATGTCGCGGCCCGTGCGCAGGCCTCCATCGGTCCGCAGCGTGATGCGGTCGCGCAGGTTGTTCATAGCCAGAACCTGATGCGCCTCGGTCAGGCCCATTTCCCACGGCAGACCTGCATATTTGATGCTGGTCGCAGGTGAAGCACCCGTACCGCCATTGTGGCCCGAGATCAGGATCACATCCGCCTTGGCCTTGGCCACACCAGCGGCAATCGTGCCAACGCCCGAAGACGCCACCAGTTTCACCGTCACTTTGCAGCGTGGGTTGATCTGTTTCAGGTCATAGATCAGCTGCGCCAGATCCTCGATCGAATAGATGTCGTGGTGCGGCGGCGGTGAAATCAGCGTCACGCCCTTGGTCGAGTGCCGCAGACGTGCGATCAGGTCAGTCACCTTCATGCCCGGCAGCTGACCACCCTCACCGGGTTTCGCACCTTGGGCGACCTTGATCTCAAGCTCTTCGCACTGGTTTAGGTATTCGGCAGTCACGCCAAACCGGCCCGAGGCCACCTGTTTGATCTTGGCCGACGGGTTGTCGCCATTCGGTTCCGGCACGAAATGCGCCGGGTCTTCACCACCTTCGCCTGAGTCGGACTTGGCGCCGATCCGGTTCATCGCCACGTTCAGCGTCTTGTGTGCCTCAGGGCTGAGTGCGCCCAGAGACATGCCCGGCGTCACGAACCGCTTGCGGATCGAAGTGATCGATTCCACCTCTTCAATCGGCACCGGTTTGCCCATCGGTTTGAAATCCATCAGGTCGCGCAGATGGATCGGCGGGTTCGATTGCATCTTGGCCGAATACTGCTTCCACAGCTCATATGAGGCTCTGTTACAGGCCATCTGCATCATATGCATCGAGGTCGCTTCCCACGCGTGAGTCTCACCCGACTTGCGCGCCTTGTAGAAACCACCGATGGGCAGCACGTCCAGACCGCTGGTCCAGCCTTTGGCGTGAATCTCCTCGGTCTTGACGCGGATGCCGTGGATACCGATGCCCGAGATGCGGCTGGTCATGCCGGGGAAGTACTCGGCCACCATGGCACGGCTGAGGCCGACCGCCTCGAAATTCAGGCCACCGCGATAGGAGGACACCACCGAAATACCCATCTTGGCCATGATCTTAAGAAGGCCCTGATCGATCGCCTCGCGATAGCGGGCCACGTTCTCGGTCAGCGTGCCATCCAGCAGGCCGCGGTCGATCCGGTCGGCCAGCGAATCTTCGGCAAGATAGGCGTTCACCACCGTCGCGCCACAACCAATCAGCACCGCAAAGTAATGCGGGTCGATACATTCCGCCGAACGCACATTAAGCGAACAGAAGGTCCGCAGGCCCTGACGGGTCAGATGGCTGTGAACGGCGCTGGTGGCCAGAATCATCGGCATCGCCACCTTGTCCGGCCCGGAGCGCTGATCCGTCAGCACCAGATGCCCGGCACCCGAGCGCACGGCTTCTTCGGCCTCGGCCCGAATACGGAGCAGTGCGGCGTCCAGATTGCCAGCGCCCGGCTCGAAACTACAGTCGATCTCGGCCAGCGGAGCGTTGAAATTCTCAACCAAAACCTTCCACTGGGCATTGCCGACAAAGGGGCTTTCCAGAACGATGATCTCAGTCTGGCTGCTGTCTTCGTCCAGCACGTTCTTGAGGTTGCCGAACCGGGTTTTCAGCGACATCACGCGATACTCGCGCAAAGAGTCGATGGGCGGGTTCGTCACCTGACTGAAGTTCTGCCGGAAGAAATGGCTGAGCGGACGATACTGTTTCGACAGAACCGCCGAGGGAGTATCATCGCCCATCGAGGCCAGCGCCTCTTTGCCGTCTTCGGCCATGGGTGCCAGAATCTGTTCCAGTTCCTCAACCGAATATCCAGCCGCGATCTGACGCTTGCGCAGATCCTCGCCAGAGAACATCGGCGTTTCGGTCACTCCGGCCAGCGCCTCGTCCAGATCGTTGATCTTGCCGACCCAATCACCAAAGGGCAACGCACGCGCCAGCTTGTCCTTGATCTGCTTGTCGCGGAACAGCTTGCCCTTCTTCATATCAACGGCCAGCATCTGGCCCGGGCCCAGCGCGCCTTTTTCGGTCACGGTGGCCTCATCAATCGGCACCATTCCGGCCTCGGAGCCGGCGATGACCAGGCCGTCGCCCGTCACCACATAGCGCATCGGGCGCAGACCGTTTCGGTCCAGACCGGCACAGACCCAGCGACCGTCAGTCATGGCCAGCGCGGCGGGGCCGTCCCATGGCTCCATCACCGAGTTGCAGTAGGAATACATGTCGCGCCACGCTTGCGGCAGTTCCACAGCCTGCTTGGACCAGCTTTCCGGCACCAGCATGGTTTTCGCCATCGGGGCCGACCGGCCTGCACGCACCAAGACCTCAAAAACCGAGTCTAATGCGGCCGAATCCGACGATCCGCCTGCGATGATCGGCTTGATGTCATCAGCATAATCGCCAAAAGTGCCGCTCGCCATGCGGATCTCATGGCTTTTCATCCAGTTGACGTTGCCCTTCAGCGTATTGATCTCGCCGTTATGAGCCAGCATGCGGAACGGCTGCGCCAGCCACCATTGCGGGAAGGTGTTGGTGGAATAGCGCTGGTGATAGATCGCAAAGGCGGATTCGAACCGCTCATCCATCAGATCGGGGTAGAAGACCGCAACCTGTTCGGCCAGCATCATGCCCTTGTAGATGATCGAGCGGCAGGACAGCGACGCCAGATACAAGCCTGAAATTCCTGCAGCCAAGGCCGCCTTTTCGATGCGGCGCCGAATAACATAGAGCTCGCGTTCAAAGGTTTCCTCATCCACGCCTTTGGAGTTCGAGATCAGGATCTGTTCAATCTCGGGCCGTGTGGCGTTGGCCTTTTCGCCCAGACAGGTCACGTCCACCGGCACGTGACGCCAGCCATAGATGTAATAGCCCATGCGCAGAACTTCGGTTTCCACGATGGTCCGGCACTGTTCCTGCGCGCCGAAATCGGTGCGCGGCAGAAAGACCTGACCGACGGCAATCAGCTGGTCCAGATTGGGCTCATGGCCGGTGCGGCGGATCTGATCGTAAAAAAACTGCACCGGAATCTGCACGTGAATACCCGCGCCATCGCCGGTCTTGCCATCGGCGTCCACCGCGCCACGGTGCCAGATCGCCTTGAGCGCATCGATACCTGCATCGACCACCTTGCGCGATGCTTTGCCATCGACCGAAACAACCAGGCCTACACCACAGGAAGAATGCTCTTCTTCCTCGGAATAGAGACCGTTTTCCGCCATCCATTTGCGCTTGGTTTCCTCGGCCCGCACCCAATCGGCATCATATTTGGTCATTGGCTGTCTCCTTCTTCCGGCTGGGCATACATGGCTTCGACCTCGGCTTTGGTCATCTGCTTGCGTTCGCCTGCGAACGCATACCCTTCGGGCTTTTTGTCGATATAAAGTTCCAGTTTCAGCGCATGGCCTGTGTCTTCAAACAGGCCTGCTGCGATTTGGGTCTGTCCGTGCATCTCGCCCGGCAGAGTGATCCGGTACCAAAGCGCCGAGCCACAGTCGGCGCAAAAGGCACGTTCGGCCCAGTCGGACGAGGTATAGGTTTTGACCGGCCCCAATGCCGCGTACCCTTCTTCGGCCGGGAAGGTCACCAGCATCGAACTGGTCCAGCGACGACATTGGTCGCAATGGCACGCACCAAGCGCATCTTTCGCCGGGGTGGCGGTCACGGTTACCGCACCGCACATGCATTGGCCTTGCAAATCGGGCATTGAACCCTCCTGTCGCTGGGCGTTGGGTTATTCGGCTGCGACCGCAGCCTTGGCGTTGAAGCGGTCGATAATGGCATCGGCGCAGTCGCGACCGTCGCGGATCGCCCACACCACCAGAGAGGCACCGCGCACGATGTCACCGATGGCATAAACACCGTCCATTTCGGTTTCGCCGGTCTGGAACGCCGCCTTAACGGTTCCCCAACGGGTCACGGGCAGGTCGGGCTGACCGAAGAGGGTCGGCAGGTCTTCGGGCTCAAATCCCAGCGCCTTAATCACCAGATCAGCGTCTTCAACATAATCCGCGCCTTCGATCACTTCAGGGGCCTGGCGGCCGGAGGCATCGGGCTGGCCCAGACGCATCTTCTGCACCATAACGCCGGAGACCGTGTCATCGCCGGTGAACCCTTTGGGCGCGCTAAGCCATTCGAACACAACGCCTTCTTCCTCGGCGTTTTGCGTTTCGCGCTGCGAGCCCGGCATGTTGGCCCGGTCGCGACGGTAAAGACATTTGACCGAAGTCGCGCCCTGACGGATCGAGGTGCGCACGCAGTCCATTGCGGTATCACCGCCACCAATCACGACAACCTTCTTGCCTTCGGCATTCAGGCGGCCATTGTCAAAATCCTCAACGTCGTCGCCAAAACTTTTGCGGTTCGAGGCTGTCAGGAAGTCGATGGCTTTTTCAATGCCATTCAGACCGCTACCGGGCATCGAAAGATCGCGGGACTTATAGACACCGGTCGCAATGATCACCGCGTCATGTTTGGCGCGAATCTCTTCGAATTTGGCTGCATCCACGTCGCAGTTCAGCACGAACTCGACTCCGCCATCGGCCAACAGGTCATTGCGGCGCTGAACGATGTCCTTTTCCAGCTTGAAACCGGGGATGCCGTACATCAGTAGGCCACCGGCGCGGTCATAGCGGTCATAGACAGTTACCTGAATACCGGCGCGGCGCAGCATGTCCGCTGCGGCCAGACCACCGGGGCCACCACCAATGATGCCAACGCTTTCGCTGCGCTCAGATGCTGGAGCAACCGGCTTCACCCAGCCTTTGTCCCAAGCGGTGTCGGTGATGTATTTCTCAATCGTACCGATGGTGACAGTACCGTGGCCCGACTGTTCGATCACACAGTTGCCTTCGCACAGGCGGTCCTGCGGGCAGATGCGGCCACAGATCTCAGGAAAGGTGTTGGTGGCCTGGCTGGTCGCATAAGCCTCTTCAAGACGCCCCGTGGCGGTCAGGCGCAACCAGTCGGGGATATTGTTGTGCAGCGGGCAATGCGACTGGCAGTAAGGCACACCACATTGGCTGCAACGGCTGGCCTGCTCTTCTGCCTTGGCCGACGCGAATTCAGCGTAGATTTCGTCAAAGTCTTCTTTGCGCACATCGGCTGCACGCTTTTCCGGCATGACACGGTCGATCTGCACAAATTTCAGCATCGGTTGCTTGGCCACGGGTCAGACTCCATGAATTGGCTTGGTCCGGCTTCTTTAAGGGATGAACATTCGGATGAAAAGTAAAATATACTGACCTAATTTAAGAAAATGTCTCGCGGCATTGAGAAAGAAGGGAATTTTCTTTCATTTTTAGTTCCGATTCGGACTTATATGTGTGCTTTCCTTTTTTCCTCCACCCTTATACCCATAAACCACAACAAAAACGTGGCGGCAGCACGGCAGGGCAGATGAGTCTTTTCCACCTGATTCTCGTAGCAATCATTCAGGGAATCACTGAGTTTTTGCCCATATCTTCATCGGGTCATCTGATCCTTTTGCCGAACCTGACCGGCCTTCAGGATCAGGGTCAGGCCATAGACGTCGCGGTGCATGTTGGAACTCTTGGTGCCGTGGTTCTGTATTTCTGGTCGGATGTGAAGCAGGCCCTTGCCGGGTTGCCGCGCGCGTTGACGGGACGGACGGACACACCGCAAGCCCGTCTGGCTCTGGGCCTGATCGTTGCAACAATCCCGACTGTGATCGCGGGCTTGATTCTGCACGTGACCGGATTCAGCGAGGCCATGCGCTCGATCACTGTAATCGGCTGGACAATGCTGGGCTTCGGTCTGTTGCTGTATTGGATGGACCAGAAAAGCCCCGAAACCAAAGACGCCACCGATTGGGGATTGCGCGACGCATTCATCATGGGGCTATGGCAGGTCCTTGCGCTGATCCCCGGCACATCGCGATCCGGGATCACCATCACTGGCGCGCGCCAATTGGGCTATACCCGAGAAGTTGGTGCGCGGATCGCCATGCTGATGTCGATCCCGACAATTCTGGCGTCAGGAACCTTGCTGGCGATGGATGTGATACGCGACGCCGATGCGCAACTGGCCCGGGACGGGGCTATTGCGGCGGTGTTTGCTTTTGTCTCGGCGCTGCTGGCGCTCAGCCTGATGATGCGGCTGCTGCGCAGTGTCAGCTTCACACCCTACGTCGTCTACCGCGTCATTCTTGGCGCGATCCTGCTGTTCATGGCCTACAGCTGATCAGATCTGCAGGTTCTTGGCCGAGTTCTGAATGTCATCGTACTGACCCGAAGGGCGGAATTTCCACAAATATTCCGGCAGCACCGATTCCAACGTGGTCGGTTCGATCCCAAGATCTGCAAAGGATTTGGCACCGTCAGACACCACGTTGTCATGGCGCAGGTTCTTGAGCTGATCGCGGGTCAGAATGTTGTTCGGGAACAGCTGGAAACTGACAAACTTCGCAATATCCAGAACACCTGCCATAATCCGGGCCGCGAAAAACGGCATGCCGATGATGATGCGGCGACGGTGAATCACCTCAAGCATCTGCTGCATCAGGGCGCGGAAGGTCTTCACTTCGGGTCCGCCAAGCTCATAGACGCCCGGTTCGGCTTGCCCCAGAATGCCTTTGACAGCAGCCTGAGCAACATCGTCCACAAAAACTGGCTGGAACTTGGTTTCCGCGCCAACCAAAGGCAGGAAAGGTCCCATACGGGTCATTCCCGCAAAACGGTTGAAGAACTGATCTTCGGTGCCAAAGATCACCGACGGGCGCAGGATCACCGCATTTGGCATATGTTTCAGCACGCCCGCTTCGCCCTGCGCCTTGGTCTGGGAATATTCGCTGTCTGCGTCCAAATCCGCACCGATGGCCGAGATATGCACCATCCGCTCTATGCCCTGCTGCGCGGCCAAACGAGCAACCCGCTCAGCCCCTTCGGCCTGCACGGTATCAAAGCCGTTCTTTCCCAGCGCATTCAGCACGCCGACGCAGTTCACCACCACATCGGCGCTCTGCATCGCCAGCGCGACCGAAGCATCGTCACGGATATTGCACAGCACCGGTTCCACCTGACCGACTGCACCGTAAGGTTTCACGAACATGGCCTCATTCGGACGACGCACCGCCACCTGAACACGCCACCCCTCACTTGCCATGCGCCGCGCGATGTAGCGACCGACAAATCCCGATCCGCCATAAATCGTCACAAGTTTCGACATGAGAGGGCTCCTGCTGAGAAATTGCGCCCTAGAACTAACGCCCGCAGACCAGTCAAACAAGGCGCTAATTCGCCGCGACGGCAGTGAAAGACACCAACCTCAAAAGATGGTCCAAAACCAAATTCAAAAAACTTTCAAAAATCTCACCGAATCCGGTTGACGCCCCCCGCCACTAGGCTTAAACGCCCCTCCACGACACCTGCCCAGGTGGCGGAATTGGTAGACGCGCTAGCTTCAGGTGCTAGTGTCCGTATGGACGTGGAGGTTCGAGTCCTCTCCTGGGCACCATATCCCCTTACAAAGTACGTGCAATTTCAAGTGTTTAGATAAAGATGTTTGTGTCGAAAACCGTCTTTTGCGATCAGAAATGACAAAACCGGCGGGTAATGCCCCGAACGGTCAAATCTAACTGGTGATCACTGACATCAGAGTTTAGTTTGCACTTTGTTGAACAAGGCAAATCTAATGCGAAAGACCTGAAAGCGGCTTTTGAAAACCATGACTGGTCGGGCAAACGGGGAAGAGCGCCTCGGTCAGGTCCCGGATCGACTTTGGCTGCCACGGCGCGGCTTCGCGAGTCTTTACCCGTAATTTTCGAGAAATTTGCAATCCGAAGATTTCTTGACGCCCCCTGCGGTGACTGGACGTGGATGCAGGCCGTGGACCGGTCGGCGCTTGAATCCTATCACGGAGCGGATATCTCAAGCTCAATCGCAAGCGCTGTTGGCGAAGAGTTTTCTTCAGACAGCGTGTCGTTTTCCGAACTGGATATATGCTCAGACCCGCTGCCCAAAGCCGACCTTATGATGTGCCGCGAGTGTTTGTTTCATCTGAAACACGAAGCAAAATGGGCCTTCTTCCGAAACTTCATCGAGGCAGATATTCCCTATCTACTTTTTTCGATCGATCACGTGCGACACAATCAGGACCTCAATAAAAACGGCGGGTTTCAACTGTTCAACCCCATGATCGAACCGTTCAATTTCCCGATGCCGTTGTACTATGTTCACGAAACATCAGATGAAGAGACTTTTGATCTCCATGACCCGAAGCTGGGCAATCGTCAGCACCGATCTATGGGGTTGTGGAGCCGCGAAATGGTTGTGCAGACCATAGTGGCAAGTGCTGCCTGAGCAGAGCCACCCTTCGAGAAACCAACACTGCTGAGTTTCAGGACGCCGATTGTTCGGAAACGATCTCACCAAAACTGGTAAAGAATTTACCTGAAAGCTTCTTGGCGGTCCCTGCGATCAACCGGCTACCTAACTGTGCGATCTTACCGCCAATGTCGACCCTGGCTGTATAAGTCAGCACCGTCTCATCCCCGTCTTCTGTCAGCGTAACCTCGGCCCCGCCTTTGGCAAAGCCTGCTGCCCCGCCCTTGCCTTCGCCGGTCAACGTGAACCCGTCCGGAGCATTCGCCGTATCCAACGTGACTTCCCCCGCAAAACGGGCTTTGACCGGGCCGATTTTCAGAACCACCTTAGCCTCAAGATCGGTCGGTGAATTCTGTGTCAGTTCTTCGCACCCGGGGATACAGTTTTTCAGAACCTCGGGATCGTTCAGCGCGCGATAAACCACGTCGCGAGGCGCAGAGATACGAATTTCGTCAGTCAGTTCCATTCAGGTCTTTCCTTTGTTCAACAACATCTTGGGAAAACACGCAGCGCCTCTTCCGTGGCTTCTTTGGTGTCTTGTTTCGGGCGCGCAGGCCACTTGCGGCGCAGGCGTTCAAGCAAGTTTTTCATCATGAGTGACCTCTGTCGATTTATCGCTGTTCCGCCACATCACGATCTCGGCCAGGATCGACAGGGCAATCTCGTGCGGGTCAATGGCGTGGATGTTCAGCCCGGCTGGGGATTTCAGGCGCGCGACCTTCACGGGATCCATCCCTTGCGCAATCAGCTTCGCTGTCAATGTGTCTGCCTTACGACGGCTTGCCACCATCGACACACGCGCGGCTTCGGTTTCTAATGCAGCCTTCAGCGCTGCTGCGTCCTTGCGCCCCTGCGCGGCCACAACTACGAAATCCCGAGGCTCCACTCCCAGCGCTTCGACCTGATCCGGATCGAACCGGGTATGGTCTCCGGCGGCTTCAACGCCATCCTCAACAACGGTACGAAACCCTGCCAGCAACCCGTGCGCCGCCAAGGCTTTGGCGATTAACCCTTCGCCGAAGATCACCAGCCGGGGCGCGTGTTGATAGGGTTCGACCAGCAGATCGACAGTGCCGCCGGACGGGCAACCGCTTTTGAAGGTTTGCACGCCATCCGGGTCTGTCATATTCACCACCTTTTCCGAAGGTTTGACACGGATCATCTTCGGCTCTCCACTGGTCAACGCCTGCTGCGCCGAGGTGCGGACAGCGCGCTGCACACAAGCCCCGCCGAGATGACCCAGAATTTTCCCGTCTCGCGTGATCGCCGCTTTGCCTCCGGCCTTGGCCGAGGTCGCATCGGCAGTGCGCAGAACTGTTGCCACGCAGAAGGCTTCTCCGGTCCCGCGCAGCCGTTCAATGGTGTCAAAGATGTCGAAATTCGCCAATGTTAGACTCCTTTCAAAGCTTCCGGAATTCGGGTTCCAACGCCGCTAATGCATCAAGAGTATTTGCGGGCAGATGAGCATCCAGATAGGGTTCCGCCGCCTGCATTGCGGCAGCAATCGGCTGATAGTCCTTCCAGCCCTTCAATGGATTCAGCCAAACGATCCTGCGCGCCTTGCGCCTGATCCGTGCCAGTGCCTCTCCAAGCGCCTGCGGGTCAGAACTGCAATACCCATCCGACAGGATCAGAACGACAGTCCGCCCATTCAATGCCCGGGAACCGTAACCGGACAGAAATCGCTCAAGACTGCCGGAAATGTCGGTACCCCCACCAAATCCCTCAGCCATGAGAGACAAGCGTCCCGCCGCCCGCAGCGTATCGTGATCACGCAGCGCATCGGTAACGCGCATCAGCCGCGTGTGAAACAGGTAGGCATCCGCCTCGGTCCCGCTGCCGATCAACCCTTTCAAAAAGGCCAGAAACACGCGCGAATACACGGTCATCGAACCGCTCACGTCACACAGTGCTACAATTCTCATTGGACGCGGAGGGCGCGCACGGCGATACAAATCCAACGGCTCACCACCACGCGCCAAACTGGCACGCTGAATTCGGCGCATGTCCAGATCGCGTCCGTGCAACGCCTTTTTTCGACGGCGCGAGTGGCGATCCCGTATAGATCGGGCCAAGACAATAGCCGCCGTTTCAGCCTGTTTTAGAGTCTCTTCATCCATCAACTCACGCAAGTCCCGGCGCGACAGGTTGGCCGTTCGGGTCGAGATCAACTTCCCGTCCCTCCCTTCGGCTTCCCCATCGCTCCGGTCAGGAGTGGTGGCTTCCTGTGTCGAATCGGACCGTGTTTCATCCGCTGCCTGATCCTTGGACTGCCAGATCATCGGCTTTGCGGATTGAACCCGCACATGCGTGCTTTGGGCCGTGCCTGTGCGCTGCTTACTCGCGTTGAACCAGTATGCGTCAAACAACTCATCAAAACGGCGCCAATCCTCCGCATCTCCGGTCAATACGGCGCACATCGCTTGGCGGGCCTGATGCGCGTTCGTCGCATCGACCTCAGACAAAGCAGCCAACACATCCCCGGTTTCCAAAGGACCAACACTCAGGCCATTCATGCGTAAATGCGCGATAAAGCCCGCCATGCGATCCGCGATGCCTGAAGCACGTGAGGGAAAACGCGTGACCAGCATCACGCCACCTTTCCGATCAAGCGATCCATCACCTCTGGCGGGGCAGCATAATAATCAGCCGCGGTCTTCAGCAGGCAAACCAATGTTGCCTGCACCTCTTCCGGTGATTTGGCCATGTCATTGACACCCAAACCAGACAGAGCGGCTGCCCAATCCAGCATTTCCGCAATACCAGGTGTTTTCTCAAGGTCCTCTTTCCGCAGCGCTTGCACAACCCCAATGATCTGTCGCGCCAGAACCCCCTCAATTTCGGGCATCCGGGATCGCAAGATCGCCATCTCGGTTTCCTTCGACGGGTAATCGAGGAAGCTGTACAAACACCGCCGGCGTAACGCATCCGATAGGTCACGCGTCCCGTTGGCTGTCAGGATCACGATCGGCCTTACTTGTGCCGTCACAGTTCCCAGCTCTGGTATCGTGATCTGAAAATCCGAGAGGATTTCCAAAAGGTAAGCTTCGAACTCCTCATCCGCTCGGTCGATCTCATCAATCAGAAGAACCGGGGGCTTCTCCTCAGTAATAGCCTCTAACAAGGGCCTTTTTAACAGATAAGCATCCGAAAACAGGTCGGCCTCATCAACCCCACCCTGCGCTTCACTTGCACGGATCGCCAACAATTGTCGCTGATAATTCCATTCATAAATGGCATGGCTGGCATCCAATCCTTCATAGCATTGAAGCCGGATCAAACGCGCCTCCCGCCATGCCGCCATTGCCTTGGCAACTTCGGTTTTGCCGACGCCTGCAGGCCCTTCCAACAGCAGGGGCCGCCCCAACTGCTGTGCCAGATGCAGGGCCATCGCCAGCCGATCATCGGCAACATAGCCCTGCGCAGCCAATCCGTTCTGAACGTCAGTCAAAGTCAAAACCAGGATCCATTCTTCATCTGGCCAAAAATATCCCGGGGGAGGTTCGGAGGGGGTAGAACCCCCTCCGCTCGGTCGGACCGGCAATCGCCGGTCCGAAACCGATTACCCGTGCATCCCCAACCCATTTGCGATCTTCCAGATTCGCCAATGATCATGCGGCATGTGGCTCTGCACCAACCCAAAGGGCCGGAACGCGTCATGCACCGCGTTCGAGAAACAGGGCACACCGCCAACATTCGGGCTCTCGCCCACACCCTTCGCACCGATCGGATGGTGCGGAGACGGCGTCACCGTGTAATCAGTGATATAGTTCGGTGTCTCCCACGCAGTCGGCAAGAAGAAATCCATCAACGTGCCAGTCTTCACATTGCCCATCTCATCATAGGCAATTTCCTGACCCATCGCGATAGCCAGCGCCTCGGTCACGCCACCATGGACCTGCCCGTCGATGATCATCGGGTTGATCCGGGTACCGCAATCATCCAACGCATAGAACTTGCGAACCTCCCACTCGCCGGTATCCACGTCAATTTCCATGACGCAGATATAAGCCCCGAACGGATAGGTCATGTTCGGCGGATCGTAATAGCTGACCGCCTCCAGACCCGGCTCCAGACCCGGAATGGCCTGGTTGTAAGCGGCAAAGGCGATTTCCTTCATGGTCTTGAACCGCTCGGGCGTGCCTTTAACGGTAAACCGGTCGACATCCCATTCGACATCGTCGTCATGAACCTCAAGCAGATAGGCGGCAATCATCTGCGCCTTGGCACGGATTTTGCGCGCGGCCATGGCAGTTGCCGCCCCCGCCACCGGTGTCGACCGAGACCCATAGGTGCCAAGCCCATAAGGCGCGGTGTCGGTGTCACCCTCTTCCAACGTGATATCATCCGCGGGTAGGCCGATCTCGCTGGCGATAATCTGGGCAAAGGTCGTGGCATGGCCCTGACCCTGACTGATCGTCCCCAGCCGCGCGATGGCGGAACCGGTCGGGTGGATGCGAATCTCGCAGCTGTCGAACATGCCCAGCCCGAGGATATCGCAGTTCTTCACCGGCCCGGCCCCAACGATCTCGGTGAAATGCGTCAGGCCAATCCCCAGCAGTTTGCGGGTCTTGCCAGCCTTGAAATCTTCGATCCGTTGAGCCTGCTCGGCCCGCAGACCTTCATAGTCCACGGCCTTCAGCGCCTTGTCCCACGCAGTGTGGTAATCGCCCGAGTCGTATTCCCAGCCCAACGCAGACTGATACGGGAACTGTTCTTTGCGGATGAAGTTGATCCGGCGCAGCTCTGCCGCGTCAATGTTCAGCTTGATCGCCAGAACCTCAATCATCCGCTCAATGAAATAGGCGGCCTCGGTCACCCGGAAGGAACAGCGATAGGCGACACCGCCCGGAGCCTTGTTGGTGTAAACACCATCCACGGCCAGATAGGCGGTCGGGATGTCATAGGACCCAGTGCAGATATTCATGAAACCGGCCGGGAACTTGGTCGGGTCGGCGCAGGCGTCGAACCCGCCATGGTCCGCCGTTGTATGACACCACAGCCCTGTGATCTTCCCGTCTTTCGTGGCAGCAATCTTACCCTGCATCCAGTAGTCGCGGGCAAAGGCGGTGGACATCAGGTTTTCCATCCGGTTCTCGACCCACTTCACCGGCTGGCCGGTTACAATCGAAGCGACAACCGAGCAGACATAGCCCGCATAGGCGCCGACCTTGTTGCCAAAGCCGCCGCCAATATCAGGGCTGATGACGCGGATATTGTGCTCGGCCAGACCAGAGATCAGCGACACAACAGTGCGGATCGCGTGCGGGGCCTGGAAGGTGCCATATAGCGTTAGCTTGCCGGTGACCTTGTCCATGGACGCAACACAGCCGCAGGTTTCCAGCGGACAAGGGTGCGTCCTGTGGTAATAGACCATCTCTTCGGCCACGACATCGGCCTCACCCAGAATGGCCTCGGTCGCTTGTTTGTCGCCCTGTTCCCAGGTGAAGATGTGGTTGTGATGCTTGCGCGGCCCGTGTGCGCCCTCGGTCTGACCCGCAAGGTCTTCGCGCAGGACAACGTCCGACTTCAGTGCCTCGAACGGGTCGGTCAGCACGGGAAGTTCTTCGTACTCAACCTCAACCAGCTCGGCCGCATCCGCCGCGATGTACCGATTTTCAGCGACGACATAGGCGACTTCCTGGCCCTGGAACAGAACCTTGCCGTCCGCCAGCACCATTTGCTTGTCGCCGGCCAGCGTCGGCATCCAATGCAGACCCAGCGGCGCCAGATCCTCGGCCGTCAACACAGCAACCACGCCGGGCACGGCAAGCGCAGCGTCCTTGTTCACGCTGACGACGCGAGCATGTGCATAGGGCGACCGGACAAAAGCGCCGAACAGCATCCCGTCCAGTTTGATGTCATCGACATAGTTGCCCTTGCCTTGGGTAAAGCGCACATCCTCGACTCGTTTGCGGGCGCAGCCCATCCCTTTGAGATTGGCGGCGCGTTCTTCGGGGGTCAGAGTCTGGTCGTTCATTCTGCAGCCTCCTTCTGTCCATTGAGAATGTCGGCAGAGGCCGAGATCGCCTTAACGATGTTCTGATACCCGGTACAGCGGCAGAGGTTGCCAGCCATACCAAAGCGGATTTCTTCCTCGGTCGGGTTCGGGTTCTCCTGCAACAAGCGATGCGCGCGGGTGATCATACCCGGCGTGCAGAAGCCGCATTGCAGCCCGTGATGTTCGCGGAACATTTCCTGCAGAACACCAAGGCTGCCATCGTCATTGGTCAACCCTTCGACGGTGGTGATATCGGCCCCGTTCACCTGCGCCACAAAGGTGGTGCAGGATTTGACGGACTTGCCATCGATGTCGACGGTGCAAGCGCCGCAATGGCTGGTTTCGCACCCGATATGAGGGCCGGTGATTTTCAGATCTTCCCGCAGGAAATGGATCAGCAGCGTGCGCGGCTCGGCCAGTCCTTCGACCTGTTTGCCGTTCACGGTGAGTTTGACGTGCATTTTTGACATCGTTGTTCCTCCCCTCAGCCCGCGCGGCTTTGTGCACGGTCGATGGCGCGGCGCAGCATCACGGCGGCCACGTGTTTCTTGAATTCGACGGGACCTCGGTTGTCGGCCACCGGGTCTATCGCGTCGAGCATTGCGGCCAAGCAGCCCTCGACATCCCCACCCGCAAGTGCGTTGCTCGCGTCTTCGGACCAGATGGGCGTGTCCGCAAGGTTGGTCATCGCAACCGAGGCCTGTCCATTGCCAACCATCACCGCAGCGGCGGCGGTGGCATAGTCGCCGATCTTGCGTTTCTGCTTTTCATAGGCCTGACCAACACCCGCGCCCGGCACGGGGATCGAAATCTGGGTCAGGATTTCCTCATCCTCGCGTGCAGTAAAGTAAGCGGCCTCATAGAAATCCCGTGCCGCCACACTGCGGGTCCCGTCAGGAACCGATAGTTCAAACGTGGCGTTCAGGCATTGCATCAGGCCCGGCATGTCGTTGCCCGGGTCGCCATTGGCGACGTTCCCGCCAACAGTGCCAACATAGCGCACTTGCGGGTCCGCGATCTGCAGAGCCGCCTCGCGGATCAATGGAATAGCTGAGGCCAGACCATCATGCGTGATCAACTCGTGCTGCGTCACCATCGCGCCCAGCGAGACGGTGTCCGTCCCGATTTCGATGCCTTTCAATTCATCAATCGCCTGCAGATCGACCAGATGGCCCATCTCAGCCATGCGCAGTTTCATCATCGGGATCAGGCTGTGCCCGCCCGCGATCACGCGCGCTTCATCTCCGTGTTCTTGCAAGATGCCGATGGCCGAGGCGATGTCGCCTGGCCGGTGATACTCAAAACCGGCTGGTATCATGTTTTTCCTCCCTGGGTCCGAGCGGTTTGCCTTGGGGGACCTGAGGCAAGGAAAGAGCGGTGGAATTAGCTGATCCAGTTAAGGAAAACGGGGCGCGCAGCTTGTTTCACGAAATGCGAATGAGCTGCACGAGATGCGATCAGAGGCCCAGCGCTTCGCGAATGTCCGTCAGACGGGAACGGCTGACCGGCACCTTGCTCAGCGCATCGACACCATCAAAATAACATGTGCCATTGTCCTTGTGCCGCTCGAAACTCGAGACATGTTTGGGGTTCACCAGATAGCTGCGATGCGCCCTTAAAAAGCCTTCGGGAAGCAGCCGCGTTTCCGCGTCAGTAATCGACCATGGGCAGAACAGCTTCTCTGCGTCCATGTACAGGACGGTGTAATGCCCCTCGGCCCGAATGGCGGCAATGTGGGCGGGATCTGCAAAAAAGGTCTGGCCTTCACGCTCAAACGGAACACCAGCGCGCATCTGCGTCGGCTCGGGCAAAGGCTCTGGGGCAGCAGCAGGTGCGACTTCGGGTTTTGGTTCGATGAACGTGATCCCAGTCAGCAAAAATGCACCACAGATCAGGAAGACGGATACGGTAACCCCCATCGCCAGCACCTGATTATCGAGTGCAGGGCCCGCGCTGCCGGGGCTATCGCTGGCTACGAAATCGGTCAGGCCGGTGGCGACAAAATGCATAGTGAAGACAGCCAGCCCGAAACAGACCGTGCCCAGCAGGATGTTGCGCTGGGTTCGGTTGCCATAGGCGACCCAAATGGCCGCCACGGACAATATCACCGATGCCAAAGTGGACAGGATAACATCGAAAACACTGTAAACAGGGCGGCATAGCTGCATTCCCGCCATGCCGACATAGTGCATCACGACAATACCCAATCCCACAATCACTCCGGATCCAATCATCGTTTGTATGGAACGGGGCCTGAAATGCAGCAGCAGCAGCGCCAGCCCGACCATCAGGATCGCAACCAGCGCCGACATCAGTGTGATCAAAGCATCGTAGTAAAACAGGATCGGCAGTTGCAGGCCCAGCATCGCAACAAAATGCATCGACCAGATGCCACCGCCCAGAACGACCGCGGCCAGAGCCACCACAAATTTGCGCCGCTGGCTGTCCAGCTTTGACGCGCCATGCGTCAGGTACAGACCCGTGAACCCGGCCATCAGCGCCACGGCAAGCGATGCCGCCACTAACCAGGCGTTATGCGAGTAGTCCAACATTTGGGTTTGAGCGCCCTCCCCGACGTGAGGGCGACGTTAGCAAACGGATTTGGCTGCGACAATTCACAGTTGGCTGTTGCAGGGTTCAGGCCTGCTTCTGAGCCTCTGCCTCGTCCGCAACCTCAACGGCGTCTGCGGTCACCTCGACCACATCGTCATCTTCCGCAGGCTCCACAACCTCGGGCTCTTCGGATTGATCCTCAAGCGCACCGACGATCAGAGGCAGCATGTGCACACCGGTCGCGCTTGCGATCTCGGGTGTTTGCGGCGTCTGCCAACTGAGCGTGTCGAAGCTGCTGCAGTTCTGACAGACCGGCCCCCATTCAGGCTGGATGTCGTGGCAGTTGGTGCACACCCATTGCGGACCACGCGGTGCGTTCAGTGCTTTGGCCAGCCAGCCTTGGACAACAGCGTCCGAAGCGCCCTCGCCCCGTTCGATCGCAGCCATCAGTGTGTAAGCGCGCGCATCACCCTGTTTTTCGACCACATCGCCCAGCGCACGGCGGGCTTCGGGGAAATCTTCGGCCACAATGTTCAACTCGGCCAGGATCAGGCGGGTTTCCATGTTCTCGGGATGAATGCGGGTCAGCGCGGTGAAGCGTTTGATTCGCTGGTCCGGGGATTCATCCGGCGCGATCTCGGCAAAGGCATGGGCCAGATCAGGGTGGGGCTGCACTTCCCATGCCTTTTTCAGGATCTTTGTCGCCGGCCGGGGTTTGCCTTTGGCGATGTATGCACGGGCGGCCATGGCAGCCGCAGGTACCAGATCGGGCGAAAGGCGATTGGCTTCGATCGCGTGTTCCTGTTGTTCGACGGTCGCGTCTTCGTCCAGAATTCCCTTGGCTTCGGACAGCGCCAATACCGCATCGCGCCGTTTGAAAACGTCGCGCGGCAAATACCCGGCCTTCAACTTGGATGTCAGGGTCGAACGCGCACCGGCCCAATCCTGCGCCTTGGTTTGCAGGTTCAGCAACACATCCTGCGTTTCTTCGTGGCGCGGCTTGAGTGCCAGCGCTTTCTCAGCCAGCTTGCGTGCGGTTTCATCATCACCTTCAGCCAGCTTCTGCTTCATGATCCCGCGCACGCCAACAAAACGGGTTGCGTTGTTGGTCACCAGTTTTTTGTAGGTGTCCGACGCCTTTTTGGTATCCCCGGTCATCTCGGCGGCCTGTGCCACCAGAAGGTTGGTCAGTTCCGGTTTATGCAGCAGTTTCTCGGCCTTGCTGGCCTTGGTCATCGCAACACGCCCTTCGCCGGATGCCAGCGCCATCAGGCCGTCAGCCAGGGCCTGATAGCCGCGCTGCTCCCGATTGCGGTCGAAATAGCGCGACAGGGCCGTTTCGTCGCCATTGAGGAATTTCAACGTTGCGACCAGCAGGCTGAGCAGTTTGAAAAACAGCCAAACCGCAAACACCAGCACGCCCAGCGCAATCACTGACTGAAGCGGCCCCAGTGTGAATTCGGTGCCCGCGACGGTGATCTGAACCCCGCCGCTGGTTTGCATCAGAAAGTGACCGCCCAGCGCCAGCAGGCCGATAATCGCAACAAAAACGAGGATCTTAAACAATGACCACAGCATGGCAGGTCCTTCAGTTCGAGTTCAGGCTGGAAGCCAATGTATTCGCCGCATCAACTGCAGCGACCCGTGTCTGGGCCGCCTGCTCCCAATCGGCCATCGCGGTCTGCGCCGCTTCGGGAAGTGATTTCAGTTCGCTCAGCGCCTTGGACAGGTCCCCGTCCGCCAGCGCCGCCTGCGCACGCGACAGAACGGCATCCGGACCATCGCCCTCTTGAGGCGTGACCGAGCGCGCGCCGGTTTGGCGTTGCAGGAAGGCGATCAGGCCAGTGCCTTTGTCGGCATCGCGTGCCTCGGCCAGTGCCGTTCGTGCAGCGGGATCAAAAGAGGACCGCAAGGAATTCAAGGATTCCACGCCTTTTTCGGCCGAGTTCGACAAGGCATCCGGTACATCGACGCCGCCCGCCTTCAATTCAGCGACCAAATCGGAATAGGGCTGGCCTGCATCCAACTGCCCATGCAGGCGCGACAGGATGGCGGCATTCGTTGCGGCCCGTGCTTCTGCCGAGGCCTTGGCCTCAAGCGCCTGAGCATCCGAGACCATTTTTTCGACCTCGGCACGTTGCGCCGCCAGTGAATCCTGAAGCTTTTTCAGCTCGGCCTCAAAAGCGGCAGTAGCCTCAGGCGAAGCATTGGATTCGATCGGGGCTTTTTCAAGCGCAGCGATCCGATCCGACAAAGGCGTAACCTGGCCGGACAGCGTATCTACCGAGGATTTCACCGCGCTCAGGTCGCCTTCGACCGGGGTCAACTTGTCCGATAGCGCTTTGACCTGATCCGTCAGACTGGAAACATCCGGACTGTTTGTAAGCGCCTGTGACAGCTTGGCGATCTGGTCTGACTGATCCGCCAGTTTCGATTCCAGCGCCGCCAGTGCTTCTGAGTTGTCGCTGCCACTCGGCAGCAACCCACCATTGCCCAGTGCAAACCCTGCTGCGGCCGCGATGGCGCCCCCCAGCAAAGCGGGCACAAAACCGCCGCGCTTTTCCACCACGCGCTCAACAGTCTTCTCTTCGACCGGAGCGGTCTCTTCCGATAGAATTTCGGCTTCGGCTTCGGCTTCGGCTTCGGCTTCGGCTTCGGCTTCGGCTTCGGCTTCGGCTTCGGCTTCGGCTTCGGCTTCGGCTTCGGCT
>NZ_JBQFOY010000025.1:0-40383 GCF_056533985.1 Ruegeria sp. E8 | reverse complement strand
ACGATATCCATCTCTGGGGCAAGCTCACAGAACTTGGCCAGCTGCGCGTTGCGGAATTCCTCGGACTGAACCGAGGCGTAACCGCCGGTGGCCGCGCCATCCTGCTGTTCTTCCTCAAAATCCAGATAGACGAACTCGGCCCCCATCGATTCGACCTGCTCGGCCACTTCGGGGCGCACGTCGAACGCATAGGTGATTGCACCCAGCGAGGTCGAGGTCCCGATGGCGGCCAGACCAGCCACGCCTGCGCCGACGATAAGTACCTTTGCAGGCGGCACTTTACCGGCAGCCGTCACCTGACCGGTGAAGAAGCGACCAAAGTTGTTACCCGCTTCGATCACAGCGCGGTAGCCGGCGATATTGGCCATCGACGACAGCGCATCCATTTTCTGCGCACGCGAAATACGCGGCACCATTTCCATGGCGATCACATTTGCGCCCTTGGACTTGGCCAGCTCCATCCCCTCTTCGTTTCCGGCGGGATTGAAGAAGGAAATCAGGGTCTTATCCTTGGTCAGCCGCTTCAGTTCGGTCTCGTTGGGTTGGCGCACTTTTGCAACGATGTCGGCGTCCTTCCACAAAGATGCGGCAGTCTTTACAACCTCGACCCCAGCTTCTTCATACGTAGCATCTGAAAAGCCCGCAGCAGCGCCCGCGCCCTTCTCGATCAGACACTCATAGCCCAGTTTCTGCAACTGAGCCGCCGAGTCCGGAGTCATCGCGACCCGGTTCTCACCGTCAAATACTTCCTTTGGTGTGCCTATCTTCATACTTCTATACCCCCACCTGAATCGAAGCCCTGTCGACCATGGTTGAAAATTAGATTCCGGCCGGAATGTTGAGCGGGTCACGCTCGATCATTTTCGGCGCAGTCAGCGCTTTCCACTTACTCAGCGCTACATGTGCCGACGGGAATGCTGGGCGCGGAACGAAGCGGCCCCTGCCAGGCTGAGGTTGCGAGTTCTGACCCCAAGCCCAGATCACCTCACCGCGGCTGAGCGTATAGCGAGCGTTGGCATTGGTTTCCCACCCTTCGAACACGTTGTAGTCAAGGATCGAGTGGTGGTTCGAAACTGAAATCGTTTTGGTGATCTTGGGGTCCCAAACAACAATGTCAGCATCCGCGCCTTCCACAATCGCCCCTTTCTTGGGGTAGATGTTCAGAATTTTGGCTACGTTCGTACTGGTCGCCGCAACAAACTCGCTGGGCGTCAAACGACCCGTTTCAACACCCTCGGTCCACAAGACCGGCATCCGTTCCTCAAGACCGTTTGAGCCGTTCGGGATCAAACAGAAGTTGTCCTTGCCCATCAGCTTCTGCTCGCTTGAGAACGCGGCGTGGTCAGTGGCCACCACCTGGAGAGAGCCCGCCTGCAGTCCGGCCCACAAGCTGTCCTGATGGTCTTTGTTGCGGAAGGGCGGTGACATGACGCGACGGGCAGAATGCATCCAGTCGTCTTTGAAGTACTCGCTTTCGTCTAGTGTCAGGAACTGGATCAGCGGCTCGCCATACACGCGCATACCTTTCTGGCGGGCACGACGGATGGCCTCGTGCGCCTGTTCGCAGCTGACGTGAACGATGTACAGCGGTACTCCCGCAGCGTCCGCGATCGTGATGGCCCGGTTGGCCGCCTCACCTTCGAATTCCGCCGGACGCGAATAGGGATGGCCTTCGGGACCAGTTATGCCTTTGGCCAGCATTTCCTGCTGCATGTCCGCAACCAGGTCGCCATTTTCGGCGTGCACCATCGGAAGCGCACCCAGTTCCCTGCAGCGCTTGAACGAGGCGTACATTTCGTCGTCCTCGATCATCAGCGCGCCTTTGTAGGCCATAAAGTGCTTGAAAGAGTTCACGCCCATGTGGACGGCGTCTTTCATTTCGTCAAAGATGTTTTCGTTCCAGCCGGTGATGGCCATGTGATAGCCGATATCCGAGCAAATCTGAGGCGTCGACTTGCGGTGCCATTCGTTGATCGCGTTCTTGATCGAACCATCATCGCCGGGCAGGCAGAAATCCACAACCATCGTGGTACCCCCAACCGCCGCAGCCCAGGTACCGGTCTCAAACGTCTCGGCCGCGGTCGTGCCCATAAAGGGCATTTCCAGATGGGTGTGAGGGTCGATGCCGCCTGGAATGACGTACGCTCCTTCGGCGTCGATGTATTCGTCGCCGGCCAGGTTCTCACCGATTTGCTTGATCTTCTCACCATCGATGAGAACATCCGCTTTCCAGGTTCTGTCCGCAGTACAGACCGTACCACCCTTGATCACCTTCGTTGCCATCTAGCTCCTCCTTACCCGCATCACGATTGTTGAACTGGGCGATCTTCCTTCGGTATTCATCAGCCGGGCCGCACGGGTCCCGGTTTACGCGTCACTCGACCACCACGGCGGTTTCCAGCACGGCGTGCAGCAGAACATCCGCTCCTGCAGCGGCCCATTCTTTGGAGATTGCTTCTGCTTCGTTATGAGAAAGCCCGTCGACACAGGGACACATAATCATCGCTGTAGGCGCGACGTGGCTGATCCAGCAGGCATCGTGTCCCGCACCGGAAATAATCTCACGGTGGGAATAGCCCAGGTTTGCTGCGGCATTTCGAACTGCAGCGACACAGGTTTTGTCAAATTCGACCGGGTCAAATCCACCGGTTTTTTCGAATTCCACATCCAATTCAAGCTCTTCACAGATTTTGTGCGCTTCGATCTGCAATCGACGCTCCATATCCTTAATGACCGCGAGATCAGGAGAACGGAAATCGACCGTAAAGACCGCTTTACCCGGAATTACGTTGCGAGAGTTGGGATAAATCTCGTAGTGGCCGGCGGCGCCAACTGCGTGCGGCGCATGGCTCCACGCGATCTCGTTCACTTTGTCCAAAATGCGGGCCATTCCAAGAGCGGCGTTGCGGCGCATCGGCATAGGCGTCGACCCAGTATGGCTTTCCCTTCCGGTTATCGTGACCTGCGTCCAACTTAACCCCTGACCATGGGTGACGACGCCGATGTCTTTACCCTCGGCTTCCAGGATGGGTCCTTGTTCGATGTGAAGTTCGAAATACGCGTGCATCTTGCGCGCGCCGGTGACCTCTTCACCTTTCCAACCGATGCGCGCCAATTCGTCTCCGAATTTCTTGCCGTCTGCATCTTCAATGGCATACGCCCAATCCTGGGTGTGTATTCCAGCAAAAACACCAGAAGATACCATGGCCGGAGGGAAGCGCGTGCCCTCTTCATTGGTCCAGTTTGTTGCGATAACCGGGTGTTTCGTCTTAATTCCAAGATCATTCATCGTCCGAATGATCTCGAGTCCACCCAAAACACCGAGCACGCCGTCGTATTTTCCGCCCGTTGGTTGAGTGTCGAGATGAGAACCCACGTAAATTGGTAACGCGTCAGAGTCCGTGCCAGGACGTTCGGCAAACATATTCCCCATCTGGTCGACACCCATCGTACACCCGGCGCCCTTACACCATTGGCTGAATACATCGCGGCCCTGGCCGTCCGCGCGCGTCAGGGTTTGTCGATTGCACCCGCCAGCAACTCCGGGTCCAATTTTTGCCATCTCCTCGAGGGTGTCCCACAGACGGTCTGCATCGACCTTGAGATTCTGACCAGCTGACGACATGTTAACTCCCTTTTTTGACCCGCAAAATTGTGAACTGGCACAGGGATTTTCCATCTCAAGTGCCAGCAACAATGTTGCAAACTACGCTTTCTTCTTGAAATCATATTTTTACCATTTGGTCAAAATATAATTTTTACAGATGGTAAAATTTTGTGCGCTTTGGAATGTTACATCCATTATTCAAACACTTGTGATAAGTTGCGATGGAGCTATTTTGAGCTATTTTGGATCCCAACAATGTAAAGTGAGATGAGAATTTGCCCAACGAATCAATGGCCCGCGGATTTACGCGCATACAGTCACGCAAACGAGCCGAGATTTTTTCTGCAGCGCTGGAGGTTTTCTCAAAGTACGGCTATCGGGGATCGTCACTTGAACAGGTGGCAATACAGGCAAATTTGTCCAAGCAAAATATTCTATACTATTTCGACAACAAGCAGGCGATTTTTGTTGAGTTGATTCAGCAACTCATGGACCTTTGGCTTGAACCACTTGCGCGTATCGACTCCAATGGCGAGCCCGTGGAAGAAATCCTAAATTACGTCAGGCGAAAATTAAGTGTCTCAATGAACTATCCTCGAGAAAGTCGGCTCTTTGCCAATGAAGTTCTTCAAGGCGTCCCTAACATCGAACACCTGATCACAGGGCAGCTTAAGACGTTGGTCGAAGAGAAAGTTAAGGTCATTGAAACTTGGTCAAACGAAGGGAAAATTTCTGCCGTTGATCCTTACGAGCTTTTGTTTTCCATTTGGGCGACGACACAACATTATGCAGACTTCAGTACACAGATATCTCTAATCCGCCAACGTGACCAAAAAGAGCAGTTCGAGAAAGCTGAAGAATTTCTCATCACACTTTACACGTCCGCGCTCATAAATAAGGCCTGACCTTAACTGGTCAGGCCCCAATGTGCGCCTACTCACGCTAAACCTACGGCTCAGTTGAACTTTGGAATGATATGCTCACCGTAATCGGCGATGATTTTTTCTTCGTCGCCGTTGTCCAGATAGATATTGAACTGCGTAACGCCAGCGGTCTTCAATTCGTTAAGCTTCGCGATGTGCTCGTCAACTTCACCCAACACACAAAAGCCATCGATGATGTCTTCGGTGATGAAATCCAGGAACGGGTTCGTGCTCTCACCGTGCTTGGAGTAGTCATAGCCCTTGCGGTCTTTGATATACTCGGTCAGCGCTTTTGGGATGTCTTCGCGTTCATTGCCGTATTTCTCGACAATATCCGCGACGTGGTTGCCAACCATGGCCGGGAACCATTTGGTTGCTTCACGTCCGGCAGCGCGGTCACCGGTATAGGCCGGAGCAGCGGCCATAATGCCAAAATTTGACATGTCACGACCAGCGGCTTCACCCGCAGCCTTGGCCTGATCACCCAGCCATTTACAGATGGCAGGTTCAGCAATCTGAAGGATCAGACCATCACCAACTTTACCAGCAGATGCCAGTGCTTTCGGGCCATAAGCGCCAACCCAGACCGGCAATTCATATCCGGTCGACCAAGGCAGTTTGACGGGCGCAGGACACTCGCCATACTCGACTTCTTCGCCGCGGATCATCGCTTTGACTTTCAGCGTGAACTCTTCCAGACGCGCCAGTGTAGCCGGTTTTTTGCCCATTACACGAACCGAGCTGTCACCGCGACCCAAGCCGATATCCATACGGCCATTCGACTGCTTGGCCAATGAACCAAACAGCGACGCGGCCAGCGACCAGTCACGAGCGTTGGGGTTGGTCACACAGGGGCCAAAGCGCATGTTCTTAGTGTGCTCCATGCACATTGCGATGGCTGGGTAACACTCGCGCCAAAGGATGTGACTGTCGTAGAACCAACAATATGAAAAGCCTGCGTTTTCCGCCTGACGAACCAGTGCGCGTGCACGGTCTGGTTCAACAAAGCCTTTAAAACAAATGCCAAAATCCATGTTTTCCTCCTGTTTCGGCTGGGGATTAGTGATCCGGGGCCCAAATCTTGACACCGGCGTGCGAAAACGGCACGGCCTTCGAGATGTTGGTTCGAATGAGAATTGCGGTGATTGCCTCAACGCAGCGCGCGCTTTGCGCGGGGCCGGCGTTGTAGCAGGTCACGCCAAGCTTTTCGCAAAGCTCCATAACCTTCTTGCGGGCGGCCAATTGGTCACCGCAGACCAGAATGTCACAGTTGATGTCCCATTCTAGAGTGTTGAGTGTGGTTGCCGATACGTTGTGCAACGCACCGACGACCGGGATATCCGGTCCCAGCAGCGCTTGCGCGGCCTCCGTGGCCGACCCTTCTGGTGGCATATCGACAAGCTTGGGGTCACCGTCTTTCAGCGGCACCACGATGTCGACCAGAATCTTGCCGGCTAGTTTGGCTTTGATCCCGTCCAGCGTCACGTTATGGGCTGAGAACGGCACTGCTAGGACGACCATTTCATCCGCCATTGCGACTGCGGTGACATTGTCCATACCGGTAATCGTGGCTGACCCTTTCGGCAGTCGGGTGCTGATTTCTTCGGCGATTTCTGCGCCGCGCTCACCGTCGCGTGACCCAAGTGCCACGGGAACGCCTGCCCGTGCAAAACGTAGCGCAAGGCCCTGTCCCTGTGGGCCAGTGCCGCCAATGATTGCAATAGTCATCTGAACATATCCTCCGATTTGGTGCGCACCAGGTCAGATGCCTGGCCTTCTTCTTGGACTTTCCAGTTCAGTCCCCTGATCAAAACAAGTGGGGTCTGAGAAGACTTGTTGACCACCAGGCCGGACGCAGCGGCAATTTCGTCCCCAAATGCAGGTAAGGTCACCGCCATCTCGCGTCCGTGGGCATCCAACGATCCGATTTCGTTCTTGAGAGCAGGCAGACCAGCAGCTCCGATAGCAACGTTGACCTGACCCATGCGCCAGGGGCGCCCAAACGTATCCGAGATGACCAGTCCAAGCTTGCAACCAAACCGCGCAGTCAGCGCCATGTGGAGAGTTCGGGCCGAGGAATCTGGTTCTCGGGGCAGCAAAAGTGCTACATCCTCACCACCAATATTCGACTGATCCACGCCGGCATTGGCCGAGATATGACCGCTAACGTGTTCGCAGATCATTGTGCCTTCATTAGAATGTGGATGTTTGAAGGTTCTGACGACGCGGTTACTTTCACGAAGGACGACCTCAATTTTACGGGCGTCTTTGCTTAGTTCCCTGGCCAGATTTTGTGCTTCATCAGACGGTTCGACACTGTTCAAGTCAACCAACAGCCCTTCGGCTTTGGACACGACCTTCTGTGCTACCACCAACACATCAAAGTCCTGCAGCGTTGTATTTGCAGCAACCAGAGCGTCGCCGATGATTTGTGGCAGATCGCTATCGGGGGTTACCTCAGGCATCCCCGGTACAGCTGTTACTGAAATGGCTGTCATGCACTCGATCCATCGTTCTGACGCAACGCACGCAAGTGCTGCAAATCCTGAGACGTATCGATGTCAAAACGCATGTCACTATCGCGCAAGATGAAGCAGCCCAGGCCTAATTTCATTGCTTCTCGCCGATGCACCCGGAACGAGCCTGGACCATATCGGAAGGGAATTGCATCCGGTGGAGAAGCAAGCAGACAATTGGTGCCCCCGTCTGTCGCTTCGCAAAGCGCAATTTGACCTCGTTGCAAGTTCAGCCGCACCAATTTGGAAAGATCGTTTTCGGACAACAACGCCAGATCAGCAGGCAAGATTGCCATCTCGGCATAGCTGTGCTTCACGGCCCATTGCGCAGCGCGATCACATGCTGCATTCAGTCCGGAAGACCGAGCTTCAAGCAATACACCGGTTGCGCGACCTCTGCACAGGCTTTCGATCCGCGCACTTTCGGTCACGACCAAAACATCCACACCACAGTCAGCTCGTTCGATAACTTCAAGTGTGCGCTTGAACAGCCCCAGCGCCAGATCCTGACGTTCTTGATCGCTAAGACAACGGGCCAAGCGGGTTTTCGAGGCTGTGGGATCCTTCATGGGGATCGCGATCAACAAATTGGAGTTCGCCGTCATACCGACGCCTCCGCAACCCGATCAGCCATAGCAAGCTGGAGCAGTTGGCGCGCAAGGTTGACCTTATCTTCGCGGGATTTCATAACCGTTTGCTCGGCTATGACCCTCAACTCATCTGGATAAGTGCTTGACAGATCGGCTGTATCAACGCTGTCGATAACCAAGGTGTCGATTAATCCAGCGTAGTAATTCGCAATACTGGCGGTAGACGGCTCAAACCCAAGTGATTTGAGCATTTTGTCCGCTGGGCCCTTTATCGCTTTTCCACCGACCAGCGGGCTAACTGCGATTCTTGGAGCGCGAGTCGATCGCAAAGCATCCTCAATGCCAAATATGCCCAAAATCGGCTGTACCGACATCAGTGGGTTGCTGGGAGCAATAACAACAACATCCGCCTTCCGAATGGCTTCTACGGGTTTCAGGCTTGGAGCTGCTTCGCTCTGCCCTTGGTAGCGCAACTCCAAAACATCTGGTTCGCAACGATCTCGGACAAAATATTCTTGAAAACTCTGCCAACCCGCAGGTGTGCGTACCCGTGTCTGGATCACGTTTTCAGACGCCAACAGTAGTTTTGCAGGCACGTCAAACGCACGACATATCTCATCGGTGATACACTGACGTGAAGCTCCCTGACGCAGACGCATGGTTCTGAAGATATGAAGACCCAAATCCTTGTCGCCGAGGGTCATCCAAGTGTCTTGACCCAACTCGTTTAGGATCGACAGCGCACGATGGCCTTCATCAGCCACACCCCAGCCTTGAACACGGTCGATCCTATCGCTGAGCGTGTAGATCATCGTATCGACATCTGGCGACACCCAAAGGCCATGGAATTCCTCGTCGTCGGCCACGTTGCAGATAACCGTCAGATCAACATTGGGCAGGTGCGCTAGACCTTCAGCCATTTTCGCACCGCCAACGCCGCCCGCCAAAAGCGTCACCGCTATTTTTTGGTGCTCACTCATTGGGCTTGGGCCTTGTCTTTGAGGAAAGTCAAAGGATCCGCTCCAGAACGCTCTACCAGTGGCGCGAAGGGCTTGGGATCATGGTCATCAAAAACATCGAGCACGTCATAGACAGTATTCCGCTGCACTGGAACGCGGCCCGCATCGCGAATGATCTGAACCATTTCGACGGCGGTAATTTCTTGCCCATTGGCAGCTCCCGCCGAGCGCGAAATGCTTTCATTCATGAGCGTTCCGCCCAGATCATTCACTCCTCGATCCAGCATGAAATGCGCCCGGGCTGGGCCAAGCTTTGTCCAAGACACTTGAATATTGTCGATCCAGCCGTTCAGCAGAATGCGTGACACGGCGTGCATCTTTTCGGTCTCAGCGTCGGTCGGACCTGGGCGCACTAGTTCTGGGTTCGCGGTGTAAAGCGGCGATTCCGAATGCACAAAACTCAGCGGCACCAGCTCTGTGAAGCCTTCAGTTTCTTTCTGGATGTTACGCAATGTGCAGATGTGATTGGCCCAATCCTTGGGCCCGTCGATATGACCATACATGATTGTGGCCGTTGTCTGCATTCCGACCGAATGCGCCGCGCGAATGATCTCAATCCAGCGCTCTGTGCTCAGCTTGTTTTTCGTCAGCTGCATCCGGATTTCGGTATCCAAAATCTCAGCCGCTGTACCGGGCATGGACCCCAATCCGCACTCTTTCAAATCGGAAATGAAGTCCACATACGACATCTTGGTTTTCGATGCGCCGTACCAAATCTCGAATGGGGAAAACGCATGAATATGCATGTCTGGCAATTCAGCCTTAATGCCCAGAACGAGGTTCCGATATTCATCGCCCTGCATTTTTGGGTGCAGGCCACCCTGAATGCAAACCTCGGTCGCACCTCGGTTCCAGGCCTCTCTTGCACGCGCAACGACCTGATCAACGTTCAGCCATTCCGCGCGTTCGTCTTCTTTACGCTTGGCAAAGCCGCAGAACTTGCAGCCCATGTAGCAGATATTGGTGAAGTTGATGTTTCTATTGACGACGAAGGAAACCTTGTTGCCATTCTTCCTCGTCCGCAGCTCATCAGCGACTTTGGAGATTGCTGGAATATCCGCCCCTTCAGCCGAGAAAAGGCTAGTACCTTCAGTTTCCGAAATCTCTTCACCGTTTAATGCACGTTCAAGGATCCAGCGCACCTCACTGCTCAGACCCGAAGCGTCTTCGAGGAGTAGATCGAGATTAAAAACCGCTTTGTCTAGCATAGTTCTATCTCCTGATTTGTGGCCAACCCATCTGCCCGTGACTGCGCCAGCGCACGTTCGGCAATTTCCGGAGCCAAAAATTCGGACGCCCGCTGCAGATAGCTTGGATAAACCGTGAGCCTCTCTTGCAACCGATAGCCCGCGCGCTCGGAGTTCTTTGCCAATTGGCGTATTTCGGGCCATTCATGCTGAGGGTTGATGAAGTCGATCGTGACCGGTGAAATACCGCCCCAGTCATTAATCCCTGCCGATAGATATTCGATGTGCCGATTGCTCAGGTTCGGTGGAGCCTGAACACTGACATCCGGCGGCAAGACAATCCGCGCTGCGGCCAGTGTGCGCAGCATACCGTCCAAGCTGGGCTCTGGATGATCTTCCATCGCAATTCCGGGCTTGCGCTGGAAGTTTTGAACGATGACCTCCTGAATGTGGCCATGTTCCAGATGGGAATCGCGGATCGCATACAAGCTCTCCAAACGCTCTTCCCAAGTCTCACCAATCCCGATCAACAAGCCGGTTGTAAAAGGAACTTTCAGTTTTCCGGCGCGATCCAATGTCCGCAGACGTTGGATCGGGGTTTTGTCAGGGCAAGCGTAGTGAGGCATCCCCTTGCGGGTCAGTCGACGGCTGACGGTTTCAAGCATCATGCCCATCGAAGCGCTGACGGGCCGGAGTTTGGTCAACTCGTCCTCGGTCAATGACCCAGCGTTCACATGGGGGAGCAATTCTGTCTCATCCAGAACCAGCCGACACATATCGGCCAGGTAATCGACAAGCGTTTCGTACCCGTAGGCCTGAAGGGCCGCTTTGGCCTTTTCATATCGAAGTTCCGGCTTCTCGCCGAGGCTGAACAAAAGTTCTTTGCATCCCTTGGCCTCACCAGATTTTGCAGATGCCAGCACTTGTTCGGGCGACATCAGCTGCGCTGCAGGATCGTCAGGGTGTTTTACGAAAGTGCAATAGCCGCAAGTGTCTCGGCACATATTCGTCAAGGGCACAAATACTTTCCGAGAATAGGTGACAACATCGCCCCAGTGACTTTTTCGGATTCGCGACGCGCGATCCAGAAGTTGACTGGTTTCCGCCTGCAGTAAGGACAGACTTTCTCGGGATTCTTGATCAGACATAAAATCTCCTCCGAGAAAACTTTTACCTTTTGGTCAATTTTTTTTCAATATTTTTTTACCATTTGGTCAATTTTTGCGCAATACCTGCTTTCACTGCCAATAAAATAGAGGGATCGCCACGACTCCACTGTCGGATCAATCAAGGTTGCTCACGCCGCTAACCGTTGCGGAAAACCCAAGCCGATTCAGGACCTTGTTTGTGATCTTGCAGCCTAATCCAGGTGGAGAGGCACCATGTTGGACGAATACACAACCTTCGCTTCAAGCCTGTTTCCAAGATTGGGACGTCGCCGCAAATTCGGCCAAGAACAACAGCGAAATTTACGGCAAACCTATGCAAGCCCAGCTGTCCAGCAGGTACCGTCCAGAGAATCCCCTTCGCAGTTAATAGACTCAGCGTATGACTTCAAACTTCCGAAGTGCGGATGGTTTTGAAGATAAGCGGAGTTTGCGGAGAGATCGTCGGGCCAATTCCAATCGCCTCCAGAACAGCTTGTCGCGCTGCATCGGCCGAGGCCTCATCAGCTGCGTGAACTCGAACCAGCAACGAACCCGGCTCAACAGGACTGGACAATTTGACGATGTTCTCCAGTCCGACGGAGGGGTCGATCGTGTCTTGTTCTACCCTTCGACCAGCGCCCAGATTTGCGACCGCCAACCCAAGTCTTTCACCGTCTATTGTGTTGATAAAACCGGCCTCTGGTGACAGTACGTCTCTGACTACTGGCGCTTTGGGAAGTAAGCTTCGCCAGTTCTCAACAAAGTCAGATGGGCCGTCCAGTTCGGCCACCATCGCCCCGAACACTTCGGCGGCGTGACCGGAAGACAGCGCGTTGCGGATCTTTGCCGCTCCGTCTTCTGCATCCGTTGCTAAACCGCTGTCGGCAAGCAAAATGCCTCCAAGGGTGGATGACAGGCTCGCCAATCTGCGATCGACCTGCCCTTCAAGGGCCAGCATGGCTTCCGCCAGCTCCAACGCCCCGCCCATTGAAGTTGCAAGCGGCTGGTTCAAGTCGGTAACAACGGCGCTGCACCGGCTACCCAATGAATTTGCAGTCGTGACCATCAGCCGAGCAAGATCAACGGCGATTGCAGCCGATTTGATAAAAGCGCCAGACCCGTATTTGACATCCAGAACAAGTCCATCGACGCCAGCCGCGAGCTTCTTCGACAGAATGGACGCCGTAATCAACTCTTTGCTTTCCACGGTCGACGTGACGTCGCGAATTTCGAACATGATGCGGTCTGCAGGTGCAATTTCTTCGCTCGCACTGACAATGGCACATCTGGTTTTGCGCACAACCTCCTGAAACCGGTCAACGCTCAGATTGTAATCAATGCCAGGAATAGATTTTAGGCTGTCCAATGTCCCCCCAGCGTGGCCCAGGCTGCGACCCGAGACCATTGGAACATATGCCCCACACGCAGCTAAAGCGGGAGCAAGCACAATGCTTGTACAGTCTCCCACGCCGCCAGTTGAGTGCTTGTCCAACACCGGTCCCGCCAAGTCCCACGCTAGTTGAGCACCGCTGGCGCACATAGCCCTGGTAAGGGCCAATTGACCCGGTTGATCCAATCCATGGATACAGGTCGCCATAGTGAAAGCCGCGATTTGAGCGCTGCTAATCTCGCCTTCAACAATACCCCGAACAAACTCATTGATATCTTCTGGCGCCGGGTGCTTGCCAGTGCGCGACTTGGATAAAAAAGCACGAATATCCATTTTTACGTCCTCCCCATTCAATCCAGCCTTCAAAAACCTCAACTGCTATTTTCGTTCTGACAGCTCCTGTTTTTAAATCTTGGCATTTTTTTACCATTTGGTCAATTTTTGTTCTGCATCCTGGATTGACTTGTTATTGAGTATGATTTGGCGGCCTGCATTCGTCCGTATCGCGATACGAAAACTTGAACTGCCTGCCGCTGGTGTAACCGTACCCTAGGTCATGTTGACAAATGGCGGATCCAAAGGCGGATCGAAGTGATATCCACAAAGCCGAGGAAGCTTTCGGGGGTCGATTACGGTTGGGTGCTAAATTGCCCTTTAGGCGTTTTTGGGATCGAGTGCGGCTGAGTGCAGAACAAGGCGTTCAATAATTTCTGAATGGTTGGATACCGACCCTTCGCCATGCAATGCTCGGGCTGAAAAGACGCGCAACCGAACGGACCTTTGCGTATCTATTTCACCGTTTGATGCTTCGACGCGGAAGGATACTTGGTGAAGATCAAAGCTTACCTAGGTTTAGGCAGCCGGTATTCCTATCTGGCATCAACGCAGCTTAACAGAATTGCCCGTGAAACAGGCGCTGAGTTTGACTGGATTCCTGTGAACTCTGTTGACTTGATCAATCGCGCTAGACCTGACGGTTCGCCGTTCGAGAATTCGGTTCTCGCTGGCCAATACGCACCGAAATTCCGTGAACAAGAGGTTGTGTCGCAAACTTTGAACTGAGATTGACGAGCACTCAGTTTTCGCAGTCTGTTCCCGTCGAATAGATTTCGAACAGGTTTTAAGTATGATCTCTCTGAAAGGCTGCCACTTTCCCAAGGATGCAGTTCTTTACGCTGTATATTTCTATTTGCGGTACACAGTGTCGTATCGTGATTTGGAAGAGATCACGGCCGAACGCGTCGTGCAGGTGGACCACGCTACTCTCAACAGGTGGGTTGTTAAGTATTCGTCGACGATCGCCGCGAGCGCGCAATCGAAGAAGCGACCAACGCTGAGTTCCTGGCGCATGGACGAAACCTACATTCGTGTGCGCGGGAAGTGGATGTATCTTTATCGAGCAGTCGACAAAGCGGGAAATACCCTTGATTTCATGCTATCTGAGCGACGTAATCGTCCAGCAGCCACCAGGTTCTTTGCCAAAGCACTGTCGTCAAACGGGATCCCAAACAAAATCGTCATAGACAAGAGTGGCGCAAATGCAGCTGGCATTCGAGAAGTGAACAGGATCCTGAAGCGGTTCGGGTGCTCTGCGAAAGTACAGACGATTAGGTCCAAATACCTAAACAACATGATCGAGCAGGATCACAGATTCATCAAACGACGCGTGCGGCACATGTGCGGGTTCAAGTCGTTCGAATCCGCTTCCGCCACTTTGGACGGCATCGAGGTCGCCAACATGATCCGGAGGTTTTGTTGCAAAGATTTGAGCCCGTTGAGTTGTTTCAGTAACCGCTTGTGCGTCAGGTGGCGAGCTCAGCGAACTGTTGAAATGGGCAGAGTCCGGGTGTGATTTGACCTTTGCGGATCATGTGCGCCACTTCTATTCCGTCGAGCGTTGCCGCCGCTGAAGCAAAGGCCTTGAACCCCAGCATTGGCCGCGTGCGTCTCTTGATGAAACGGTGGTCCTGTTCCACGATGTTGTTCAAGTATTTCCGCCTTACCATCTCAATTGGGATCGGGCAGCCAAAGCTTTTCAACATCTTGTTGATCGCCTTAATGCCAGCAGTATTGGCCCCGCTTTTGTCGATCACAATCTTCCTCGGCATTCCATTGATCTCCAACATCCTGGCGAAGAACTTGGTGGCAGCTGGTTTGTTGCGACGCCGTGAAGGCTTTGTCGCAAAATTTTCTGAAGTATGATCGCCAGCTGGAGGTCGCTGTGTTTAGCCGGCTAGAAGCGCTAATTGCTTAAATGGGCAGACTCCGACTCCGAACTGGCCTTTGCGGATCATGTGCGCAACTTCAATCCCATCCAGCGTAGCGGAGGCGGAAGCGAACGACTTGAATCCCAGCATTGGACGGATCCGGCGTTTGATGAAACGATGGTCCTGTTCAATGAGATTGTTAAGGTACTTCCGACGCAACATCTCAATTGAAATTGGACATCCAAAACTCTTGAGCATGGTGTTGACGGCTTTGATACCAGCAGTGTTGGCGCCGCTCTTGTCGATGACGATCTTGCGGGGAAGACCGTTGAGTTCGAGAGCGCGGGCGAAGAATTTGGTTGCTGCGGCTTTGTTTCGGCGCTTGGACAACATGAAATCAAGCGTCTTGCCGTGTTTGTCAATGGCTCGATACAGATACACCCAGCTGCCCTTCACACGAACATAAGTTTCATCCATCCGCCAAGAACGGTCGCAGATACGTTTCTGACGACGTGCCTTGTCTGCGACCAGTGGCGAATAATTGACGACCCAACGGTTCAGTGTCGCGTGATCGACGGATACACCACGTTCGGCAAGGATTTCTTCCAGGTCGCGGTACGACACCGAGTAACGCAGGTAAAAGAAAACAGCGTGTAAGATTACTTCCTTTGGAAAATGCGCGCCCTTGAACGAAATCGTCACGGTTTGCCCCTTTCGAAATCCGTGACGCCATTATCATGAGGACCCAAGCTCAACCAGAGGGTCTAAAAGTTTGCGACAAAGCCGATCCGGGAAACAAATCCCACTGCATAGCGACAAAACGCCTATGAACCACACGCATTTACAATGCCTCTTCCCCGTTTGTGCGCAATATTCAAACATTTTGCTCTTTACATTAGCTACGCCACTATATCATTTTTACACCCGATAAGTATCGCTTATCACTTTTGATTGCCTGTGCCGCGAAATACCGCCAGAATGCGGCGCATGACACCACCCGCGAAGCCACCCGCACCCTATCTCCCGGCCACCTCCCCTGCCCTCTCGGACACAGATCAGGAGGCGCTGACCGATCTCTATATCCGCGGCACGCCGGCCAATACGCTGCGGGCTTATGAGCGCGATCTGCTTTATGTCACGGCGTGGAAATCTACCCGGTTCAGCGCCGCTTTGGACTGGCCCGAGTCTGAGGCCACAGCACTGGCCTTCATCCTCGATCACGCCCGTGACCTGAGCGATGCCCCGGACACAGACATCGCGCGACAGACGGCAGAAAGACTGATCGTGCAGGGGCTGAGAAAAAGTCTCGCCTGTCCAGCCCCGTCGACGCTGGACCGGCGCATCGCCTCCTGGCTGGCCTTCCACCGGATGAAGAACCTCGCCAGCCCCTTCGGCGCCCCGCAAGTCAAACAGGCCCGGTCCAAGGCCCGTCGTGCCGCGGCCCGGCCCACTGCCCCAAAATCGCAGCATCCGATCACCCGTGACATTCTCGAGCAGTTGTTGGCTACCTGTCGGGGAAGCCGCCGCGATTGCCGAGATCGGGCGGTCCTGATGCTGGGCTGGGCCTCGGGCGGACGTCGGCGCTCGGAACTGACCGGGCTGATGCGCGAGGACGTGGCGCTGAAGGAGTTTGAGGAGAAAGGTCGGGTCTGGATCTCGCTGTTGGAGACCAAGACCACCCAAAAGGGTGAGACGCCCCGGCTGGTGTTGAAGGGCCGCGCGGCGCAGGCGCTGGTGCATTGGATCGAGGTTGGAGGAATCGAAGATGGCCCCTTGTTCCGCCCGATCTCCAAGGCCGACCGAGTTCTGAAACGCCGCCTATCGCCGGATGCGATCTATCAGATCGTCAAACACCGGTTGCAAATGGCTGGGCTACCGGAGGGGTTTGCCTCACCGCACGGACTGCGCTCGGGCTTCCTGACCCAGGCTGCACTCGACGGGGCCCCAATCCAGGCCGCCATGCGCCTATCCCTGCACCGGTCCATGGCTCAGGCGCAAAAATACTACGATGATGTGGATATTGCCGAAAACCCAGCGACCGATCTGTTGGGGTGAGCATTCACCCAATCAGCTCAACTACCCCCTACCCTTTCCTGATACCCTTTTTATCATGCACCTCGCTCATTCATGACCTCGGCTATCGGCAGGACAGGCTCCACTCAAAGTGGAGCATACAGAGAAGTTTCACGCGAATGCCTGTTTGATTTGCGGAAAGTATACCTCTGAATTGAGAGCCCAGAACTCTCATCTACCGGGTTTACAACTGTAAACCACCCTGCTCTGATACAAAGCGCATGTAGTCTACCGGTCGGCGTAGCCCACAATATAGGCGAAAATTCTTGACTTAGGGCAGTGAATCACGGCTGTTTGTCTCAAGTGGCGCGAAAATGACCACATTCTTTTATTTGAGGCAACTACATGATTCCCGTGACACCACTTACGGCAGATCGACCATCGGCACTCGCCACGGAAATTTCCGAGAGATTGAACTCGGCTATCCGAGAGCATCTTCTTGCGGCCTTTGCACCTGACAACACAAAATCACTGCGCACGTTCGCAGCACCAGAAGCGGCCGAACTTTTGGGCGTCTCAGGTCAATTCATGCGCAAAGTCCACTCAGAAGGTACAATTCCTGAACCAAAAGACGTGCGAAGCGGTCGACGTTATTATACCGCCCAAGAGATTTGGGAGGCGCGCGAAACGCTTGAGAAGACCTCGCGCAAACAAGGACGCTACATCCCTCGACGGACTGAAGGAGAAAAACTTCAAGTCTGGCAGTTGATGAACTTCAAGGGCGGCAGCAGCAAAAGCACAACAACAATTCACTTGGCTCATTTTTTCGCGCTTCGCGGATACCGTGTGCTGGCCGTTGACCTAGACCCCCAAGGCTCGCTTACATCCATGTGCGGCATCAGCCCTGAAATTGAGTTCGATGGGCTAACGATATACGATGCCATTCGCTATGAAGATCCGGTTAATATGGCAGATGTCGTGCTCCCGACATATTTCCCCGGGTTGTCAGTTGCACCGTCACGGCTTGTTCTTTCTGAATTTGAGACGGAATCCGCCGTCCACTCCAACCCTGACCATCCGTTTTTTACGAGAATACGGAATGCTCTGGCCCAAGTGGAAGACGATTTTGACCTTGTTCTTATTGATAGCCCACCTCAACTCGGATTCCTGACCATCGCGGGGATGGCGGCCGCCAGTTCTTTGCTCGTGCCGTTAACACCTTCCATGTTGGACGTGTCTTCGACAGCTCAATTTCTCGAACTTGCTGGTGCTTATATGGCTGTCATTGAAGACGCCGGCGCCACTCTTGAATACGACAGCTTCAAGTTCCTGATAACACGTGACGAACCAACAGACGTTCCATCTCAACAGCTAGCTTCGTTCATGCGAGCACTGTTTCAGGACCGCGTTATGTCAGCAACGGCACTGAAGAGCACTGCAATCAGCGACGCCACAATGCTCAAGCAGTCGATCTACGAGGTTGTGCGTTCGGAAATGACACGCGCAACCTATGACCGGGCAAAGAACTCAATGGATGCGATCGGCTCTGAGGTAGAGCAAATGATCCACCAAGCATGGGGACGTAGCTAATGGCTAGAAAATCTCTTCAAGAAATGTCGGGTATAGCGAGCACGATTGCGCGTTCTGGAGTTAAGACTGCAGATAAGCCGGTAAAGGCAAACGCCCCTGCCCTCGGCGCGCTTCAAGGATCCCTTGCCGCCATCAGAGAAATTGACCCGGCTCTTATAGACGATTGGGGGCCGATTGATCGGCTTGGTGAGTTTACAGCTGTAAACCCTGATGAAGATGACGACAGCTTTGAGAGCTTGAAGTCAAGTATCCAAGACGGTGGCCAACAAGTTCCCATTCTTGTCAGAAAATCAAAGTCCGACGGCCGATACGAGGCAATTTATGGGAGGAGGAGGCTCAAAGCCTGTCGTGAACTCGACATAAAAGTCCGTGCTAATGTTCAGGATATCGACGATGCTTCAGCGCTTCTCGCCAAGGGGCTTGAGAATGCTGCGAGGCGCAATCTTTCCTTCTACGAGAAAGCACGTTTCGCCGAGGCGATCCTGACTTCCGGGCATGACACTGCAACAGTGCGGCAAGTATTGAACCTTTCGAAATCAGGGCTGTCTCACCTGACAAAAGTTACGCAACATGTTCCTGCAAAGATTGGTGACATGATCGGCGCAGCCCCAAAATCTGGCCGCCCAAAATGGACCGTGCTTGCAGAACAATTCGTTGCAGGCAAGCTGGTAGAAGATGAAGCTGCAAACCTACTTGCAACCATTGAGCCATCAATGTCGTCGGATGATCGGCTGGAAATGCTTCTAAAAGCAGCTGCCAAACGTGGTGCGCGACAAAAAGAAGGTGCAGCCGAAGTCAGCCCAATCGAAGGCGTTACAATCAAATCCACAAACGGATCACTAACAGTTTCGGTCAAAAGAACCGGAGCTAACGCTGGCTTCGCTAACTGGTTGGACAAAAACATGGCTGAAATCATCAAGCGCTCACACGCTGAGTTTACAGCTGTAAACGCCGAGAAAAAGAACTGAGGACGAGCAGAAAGGAGGAAGGCAAACAAACAAAACCCCCGAAACCGGAGCTTCGAGGGCTGCTGCGCAAAGCGCAATTCTTAGATTAGACACCTAGAATCTAGCAGCACCCGAATCGCCATACAAGAAAAAACGCTCTTGAGCGAACGGGTAATTTTTGTCTGCCGATAGATAATTATGAAAACACTACAAACATTGGCTCCAAATGGAGCAACCTTGTCGAAAACGGCAGGGCAGGGGATTTGTACGCCAAAAAAATGGATGCTTCTTCGGGCCGTTGAAGAGGCCAGAGAACCTCTTGGGATAAAATCCACAACTCTCAATGTCCTGAGAGCGATGATTTCCTTTATGAGTGGGGATCAGATTTCTGCGGATCAGGATGATCATCATATCTGCTTCGCTTCCAACGTAGCGATCGCCAAACGAACTCATGTCAGCGTGCAGACTGTTGAACGCCATATCTCGGCGCTGGTTGAGCTTGGGCTTATCCGTCGCGTCATGAGCGCAAACGGTAAACGTTGGGCACGTCGGAACCGACAGGGCAGGGTGGTCACTGCAACTGGACTGTCCTTGATGCCTTTATCTGAACGGCACTCTGAGTTCATCCAGGAAGCCCAGAGGCACGCTGATCGAGTTCTCGAGTTCACTGTACTCCGCGACAAGGTATCGGCCGCTCTGGCGCGCCTCAGAGAGCTCGTGGCAGACGACACCGCGATCTCAGATTTAATGGCCACAGTGCGCAATGCTCTGCGTCGCAAACCAGAAGCAAATGTACTAGGCGAACTTCTGGCGGAGATCTCTGTGGAAATCTCCCAGATAAAACAGGCAGACACAGAAAATTTGAGGGCCAATGACCATGAAAATGAGGGGCACAAAGAGGACTCTTTGAATCCGATAGTTAAGAAAGAAAAATATTCTCAGATTCAAGTTTCTCCAGATCAAATGGAGCGCAGCTTTCCACGTTTGTGTTCGGAACTTCGCTTTGCCCGGGATCAGTCACATTGTGACCGGCTTATGGACGATATCGCCGAGTACCTACGATTTGGTCAGACCTGGTATGCTATGAAATCTACATATGACCCAGCTCTCCGTTTCATGGTGCTCGGATATATCTTTCAACGAGCTGAGAACATAAAATCTCACCAAGCCTATTTGATCTCACTGATCTCGAAAATCGATCGGGGAGATATGCAACCAACCGCATTGTTGACGCATAGTTCAAAAATCCGCGGAAGTGCAGGCCATACCCATGATATCTCCTCACGCTCATGAGTTCAGAACAATAGGTGCAGTACATGCCATCGGTCTATTGTGAATTGAATGCCAATGTATTACATTGTACTACAATACGGAAACAGGTGATTACGATGAATACCAGCCCATATTCAATCCGTCTCGATGAAGACCTGAGAAAGACCCTGGAACGGGAAGCTGCGATCGAAGATCGACCGCCTGCACAACTCGCCGTACGGGCAATTAGAATGATGTTAGAATCCAAGGCTGCTAAACGTGCAGCCATTGATGCGGCTGTTGAAAAAGCAGACCAAGGCAAGTTCATAACGGCAGACGAAATGAATGCCTGGATAGACAGCTGGGATACCGAGAATGAACTTTCGGCTCCGGTAGCAAGCGGGCGATCCAATAGCCAATGAAGATTATATTTCTCGAAGATACGGCCCGGGACATTCAATGGTTCCGTTACTACTACACGTCAGTTTTTCCTGAAGGCAGCGAAAAGGCACGAACTCAGCTCAAAGCCATTCAGCTTACTCTTGCAGCCAACCCTTATGCAGGTCACCCGAGTGACACACGCCGAGACATACGGGAGCTTTCAGTGCCGCGAACCCCATTCACACTGATCTATCGTGTAATGCCCACCCAGATAGAAATTCTGCGTCTCTGGGATACCCGGCAGGGCGCGGATTACTGAAACTAGGCGTTTAAATTGGTGGCATCAGGAGGGCAGGGCACTCAACCGAACCTATTTTGTTGTTCGACCTCTAGCTTCCGCACAGAGGGCGGAAACCGGAAGTTCGCCGCGGTCGCAAAAGTCTCGCGAACCGTTGGAAAAAGCGGACCTTGAGCAACCAATTTGGCTAAAGCCAGGCTGCCCCGGATCGCGCCTCAGAAAATGAATACTCGCGCAAAATCAGCTCCCGTCTTCCGCATCGGGATCGGGTGTCAAGATCGGCCAAGGGCGCCCTGACCCAAGATCTGGATGGCGTGGCTCAGATTCTGGAGCACCGTACTCGTCTCGGAGCTTGTCTATGAGGTTGAGACAGCGGGAAGCGGGGTCATTCCGGCCGCCGCTCCCAGTCATCGCCATGAGCTTTCGACGCAGCTCGGTCGCCACCACGGGAACGATATTGTAGGCATCTTGCCAATCTTCGGAGGGAACGCGCTCAGAGACAACGCTTTCGATCGCTTGCCGACCCAGGTATGAACGCCCGGTTTCCGTCTCGAAACCGATCAGCATCAGTAAACCGTCCGTGCCAGGGTTTTCGGCAACTGCGCCAGCAAGCGAGGCAAGCTGCTTCGTTGTTGGCCCATCCTTCAATAGGTCGTGGACATACGCACGGACCTCGTAGAACTCTGAGATTAAGCCACCCAATTCGCGTTTCCAATGCCATCCGTCGTATGACCTGCCGTCGAGGGCGCCGCTGACGGTCAAGTCAATAAGGCGGCGCGCGGAGGATACGGTGGAAAAGCTCAGCGCGGTCGCTCGCCACCTATGGTTCTGGTAGAGACGCGGGTCATCTTCGGCGAGGGTGAAAGTCACGTCCTCTGCATCGGCCGAAGACGAACTGCCAAGTCCGTGGATCATCTCTTCTAGCATTCGTGGGTGGCGCTGCGCATTCGGCATACCGCGCACGATGGCGGGCAAGTCGGTGACAGGTGTGGCGAATGGCAAAAGGCGCAACCAATCGCGAAGCTGATACGCGTCGCTATCAGTCAGAATCCAGGTCTCCGTCTTGGCCGCCTCAAAGGTCTCAGCTATGCCGTCGGCTACGAGCTTGATGTTGATGCCCTCGCCAGAGAGGACCAACGACAATAACAAGGCTGCGCGCGCTTGCCTCGGCGCGAGAGAAATTAGCCTCTGGATCGTCGCGTCACGCTGGCCATGGGGGAGGCGTGTTCCGACAATGCCGAGCGCAACTGCCAGCTTGGCATGCGCATCCGACGAACAATCGACAATCAAGGTCTCGATTGCGCCGAAGATCGCCTCCGCTTCGACTGATGTCGCATTGGGATCGGCGGCGAGGGCCTCCTGGCGCGCTTCCACGCGCGAAAAATCTACGCCGACGCGGAACTTTTTGTCGTCCTTGGGTTCGTTCGCCTCAAACCACTGGGCAGCCAGCACACGTGCCGCCAACTCACCAAAATGCTCATCCGTCAGGTACTCATGCATCAGTACAGCTGTCTCTTGTGCATTGATCGCCAAGAACGCCCGTTGGTATTCATGCAAGTGTGGATGCTGCGCTTCGTGCACCGCGTCGCGATCCCTCCAGCCGCTCGCGGTAGCTTTTTCGCGGAAAGCTCGATAGCGACGTAAATTGTCGTCAAGCATTCTCTTCAAGAGTGGAAGATGTTCGACGGACGGCGCGTGGCTCATCATCGTTGCAATGGTGGCTATTCGCAAACGCTTCTCATCCCCAGCGGCAAGCATGCGCTCGGCCCATTCGCGCGCCAGCACGCCGATTGCGGCCAACCCTTCCTCATTGAAGGGTCGCGCCCGGTCTTCGTCACCATAGGTCCCACGGGAAAACAGCTCGGCCAGTTGGACGATATCCTCATTATTGGCGTTTACCGCCCGCGCCTGAACGGCGGCCACCAAACTTGCTCCCGGAGTGTGACCGATACGGGCGCGCAGACCGTGATAGCGATCACCCGCAGCCTGATTGTATTTTCCGTCGGCGTCGCGCACGACCTTCCTAGCAGTAAGATACGCGTCGATCAGCCGACCGACTGCAATTGGTCCAAGCACTGAGGAGGCAGCTTCAGCGCGGTCGTCGTGGCGATTTGTTTCTTCGAGGGCAATTCCAAGCAGTTCGTCGTCCTCAAGGACAAACCCGGCGGCGGCAAGAATATTATCCGCGCCGTGGAAGAGCTCGCGGCGTTCACGCACGCGGCGCAGCAACCCGTCAGCGAGAGCCTGCGGATAGCGATTTCTTACTTCGTACAATAGATACCTATCGCCATCGCGCTTACGGTCGATCTCAATTTCAGCGACAATCTCAGCAACGTCGGCGTCGCATTCATCTCCGCCTGGCGAGTAGACGAGCGTACGCAGGCGCTCAATGTGAGATATTCCAGCAGCAGTGCGCCGTTCGCGCGCTCGCTGGAGTTCCTGCTGGACAGCGTCAACTGGAATGTCGTCAAGGTGACTCTTTTGGGCGAGGATGTCGTAGGTCGCGTCGCCTGCGTCCCCTAGTAAGTCAGCGACGTGACGGTCCGCCCGTCGAAATGAGAGCGCATCTACAACCATCGCCTTCACCTCTGGATCGCTGTCACTCCTCGCGATTGCGGTCGCAAGATCGAGGCCGTCAAATCCGCTATTCGATGCGATTTCATGCAGGACATTCTTGCGGGTTTCCGGTGGTAGCGCTGCAATTCGCGTCGACGCGTCTCTCCCAAGCACAGATGGTCGAAATTGCTTTGCTGCCCGGAGAGCGTTCAAGTGTACTTGTGTGTTCGAGTGAGAGATAAGAGGCCAAAGAAGATCACCAAATTCCGGCCTGCCGGACGCGATCATGAAACGCACCGCGCGATCTACTTTACCTGGCGAGTGCCACTGCTCGGCGAAGCTCCGCATTTCGGCTCCGATCGGGCCCCATACTTTGTCCGTCGCGCGGAAGATCATCTCGCCCGCGAAGACAGGATCGACCTCGAAAGCTGCGCGGATGGCGGCGCTGCATGCGGCCAAACTTGGGGCGTCGCCGCGAGCGCTCCGTTCGACGGCAAACAGGACTGCTTCTTCCCACGGGCGTTGATCGAGGATCTCGGCCTTTAGTTTCTCGCGTGCTGCCGGATCGCTGGCGGCCTGTAGCATCAGTCGTTCGACGTAATGCGAAGCGTACCATTCCTGAAATTGCTGGTGCTGGAACGAATAGCCCGGCATGTCGGCGGAGCGAGTCAGAAGGTGATTGCTAACAAGCGTGTCGAGAAGCGCGTCGGGTTGTGTGGCGATTGTAATCTGCCCATCGGCCATCAGGGCCTGCGCGGTCTGAGCTATCGATTTTCGCGCATTGCTGTCCGTGATCGCTGTGTTGGCTGTTGTCGTGGCGAAGACGGCCAAATTATCCAAATAGTCCTGCTGAAAACTGATAGCCACGGCATGAAGCGCCGCCGCACGGCGTGCTTCCTGCTCGTGCGCGGCAACAAAGCGCCGTAGAACTTCTTCCTTTGTGGAGGGAAACGGCGCGTCCTCTGGCAGCGACAGCAGTGCTGTCAGATAGAGAGGGATACTTACGAGTTCGCGGACCCCCGCTGTCCGCCAGGCCTGATCGACGAGCTGTGCGCCAGCCTCGCCGCGCATGGTACGCGCGATCTCCATTTGCTGCTTATCATCAAGCGGTAATAAATCGACGCGGGTCCCGCCGAAAGGAATGTCAAGGGCTTGCCTGCGCGTGGATATGACAAGGCCGAGTTCCGGCAATTCAGTCTTTAGGGCCGTGATTTGCACGCGTGCGCGTTCCCGTGCGGCGGGGTCCAGTTCGTTCCAGCCGTCAAGAAGAAGCACGACGCCGGGCCTTGTTGCGACGGCGCGGAAATCCTGCTCTGAAATTCCCTTGAACGCGGGGCGTTTTAGGATGGATTCGAGCAGCGCGTCACCTTCAGTGGCCCAATCTCCCAGCGGTACGATCAGCGGCGCTCCATTGCCGATCTCCAACACGCCATCGGCGATCTGAAAGAGGGTTGTCGTTTTTCCCATTCCAGGTGCTGCGACAAGGATGAGATCATCCAACGAGGTCACGACGTTGGCAAGAGCGCGCGTGCTCAGCGCGTCGTCCACGTGCTTCACCTTTAACGTCAGCGTGAGCGCTACGTTTGTTCCCGGCCATTTGGGCGTTCGACGGAATACGGCTAGGTCGGCTGAGGCCGCTGTTCGTAGACGTAACCCCAACTCATCCGACGTAGGCGTTTGCATGTCGGGCCCGTAAGGCACGTTGTGCATCACGCTGCGCCACGAATCTTCGTTCGTTTGCTTCTTCCACCTGTGCAATTCTTCGACAGTGAATTTCGAATCCTTGGCGTCGACGGCACGCCCGTGAACATCGCAGAGCCAGATGCCGTTTTCGGCGGCCCGACGCTCGTCGGACGTCATTTGCGGGTCGTAACGAGGGCCACCCGGTGCAGCTGCGCAGATGTGCGAGGCTTGGCCGATATTGATTTCACCGTTGCCGTCGGATGTGGAGGCGTGGGTCAAACGACGACATGCTGGGTTGGAGCAATGCCCTCGGGCTTGCCGCTCAATTACCCGCTTTGTCGCAGGCGAAAATTCGTCTCTGTTCTTATTCTTGACCATCGACAGGTTGCTCGGTTGAGGACGCTTGGACATGCTCGAACAGTTGCCCTACGTTTGGATTACCGTCGATCTCGGCTGACATCAAAAGCAGAGATAAATATCCCGCTGCCTCGGCGATAATGCTTGAAGTCCCGCCAATCGAGGCCTGCGCTTCTGCAGCAAAGTCAACGTCCCCGGTTCGCAGATGGTCGATCAATTCGGACACATCCGATTGCAAGGCTGGGTCGAGGGGAGTGAGGCGTCTGGTCAGTTCTTCGTGTTTTCCTGCGAAGGTGGCCTCGAGGCTCTGACGGGCAATAATTTCGTCTTCGGGACGGTTGTCAATGCCAAGGTGATTTTGATCCATTGCTCCAAGTTCACTGGCAAGGTTCAGCACCTCGCCGAACATGCTGGCCATCGCAGATGGAGCTTGCTGCAATCCGAGTTGTTCGGCCCACAGGGCAGCGCCTTGCGCGTCAGGAAGGAGAGTCTGGTAACCCGCCTGTGCGAGCGCCGGGAACACGACATCCTCAATGTTAGGCATGATCGTCAGATGGATTGACGAGTCCACCAATGACCGCACGAGTTCGGCTTGTTCCGCGAGCGTGACCGCCGCATCCGCAATGTCGGGCGCGGGCAACAGAGCGAGAACGTCTGTTGGCGGCCACGGTAGAATGCCCTTGGCGTTAACGCGGAGATGGAACTGTGCGGCGACTCCGGCTTCCTCTGCCAAGCGTTCAATTTCTGCCTTACGCTTTGCTAGTCGAGCTTCTCCCGCGTTTTTCGCAGAGAGGGATACGAGCCTCATAGCGTTGCCAGTTCGCGCACCATTGCCGCGAGCCGCCCAAGTTACCGCTGGCGCCTGCTTTCTTTCGTGTGCTTCTCCGGCCAGAAGTCTCAACGTCTCCAAGAGCGTCTTGAGGCGTGTAAGCATCGGCGGAGGTCCGTCTCCGATAAGCTGCCAAGGCTCTTCAGCAATTGCAGTGTCCGCATCGGCGATGAGATCGCCCAACCAGGCGATGTATGCGCCAGCTTGGTCTGGCAGTATCGCGAACCTTTTGACGAGATTGACGCTCGCGCTGTGAAGGAGGTTCTGAAATTTGGTGACGGCGGTGTTGGCTTCTCCGCTTCCCGCTCCCGACGCATCCAATGACGAAACAGCAGGAGGTGTAAGTGCTTCAATATCCGCATTGAGTGAATTCAGCCTTTCGGCGAGATCGCCGAGTGCATTCTTTCCTCGAAAATGCGCGTCGAAGACCTTCTCCAAAGTAGGCACAAGAGCCTCGAGAGTTGCCATGCCACTTGCGAGATAATCGCTATAGCTCGGAGCGGCGACGCGCCGGGAAACCAGATCAACCCACCGCCGATTCCACTGGGAAACTGATGGTGGGGGGAGATTGTCACGGGGAATTCGCTTGGCCGCGAGCGGCATCTGGGCAAGACCTGCCAACTCACCGCTTGCCGTAACGGCGTTGGACGCCGCAATTTCAGCAGATGGGCACAGTGTCAAGATCAACTCGCACAAGCTCACAACAGCATCATGCGGGTTTTCCTGTACGGAGCCTGCGACATACCAAAAGTTGCAACTGACTATCACACCGTCATCGGCATCCTCGGTAGTTACAGGTCCGGCCCAAGCCGTTTCCTCTTCAACCCTTGCGAATAATGCCTCCTGCCCGACTTCGGCGACCCAGTGACTGGCGATCTCGCGATCTAAAGAAGTGAGTGTGCCCATCACCGACGCTAATAGACTCAGATCGGCGTTCAATAGCTCGTCTGGAGCATGCACGAGACTAGTCCGTACCTTGGCAGGTAAAGGCATTCCAACCAAAGCCGCGAGAATCTCATCAAGGCTCGTAAGGTCAGCCGTTTCAATCACTTCAGATAAGGCAGAAGGCGACAGACGCTCCATCAACAAGCGGCGAGGGTCATCTTCCGGAGAACCTTTTATCTGCAAAAGTCGTTCCGCTGCGGCCTGGACCTCCGGGATGATGCTGAGACCACTCAGGTCAATACCCGCGATCCCGAACATTGCGGCGCTTCCGACCTGCGTTCGCGGCAGCGCATGCACTTCAGACGTGTCCAGCCATTCGTCGACGCCGGACGAAACGCGGCCCGAACCCAGACCCCGGAGGGCTGAGGCCAATGCCCGTGCATCCCGCCCGCCCTCCAAGCGGGCAATTAGGCCATTGAGCACCGCCGAAACAGGTAAGCGTCGCGTAGATAGCGTATCCGCGACCAAGGGCTCGAGATCGGAGTCGGGCACACTTGCGAGCGTCCGTTCGAAACTTGTTTCGAAGGTCGGCAAGGTTGTCTGGTGTGTGAGCCGCAACAATTCTTCCGATCGAAGCTGGTGCAGGCCGGTGACCGCGCCCGGAGCAGGTGAACGGACCAGGTGTTCCTGGATGAGGCGCTGGAGCGCGCGTGACAGATCGGCCTCACCGACCGAGAGCGCGTGCGCCAATCGCGATGCATCGACTTCGGCGTTCGCGGCCCCTGCCCAGGCGCCGGATCGCAAAATATCAAGTTCGAGGGAACGTTTCGGATCTGAAACCCTAGCCGCAACCTGGTCGGCGAGGAGTTCGTGCATCCTCTGTCCGCGCGTCAGGATATGGACATATTCAAGAAGAAGACCATCGCTCATCTTCCACGGCTCGCGCCAACCCGCCCAGTTCGTCTTTTTAGCTTTGCGCAGTTCTCGCCAGAGTCGTTCTGCGAGTTCTTTGTCAGGATCGGCGCGTATTTCGGCTGCCCGCGCACGCTCGGCAATCAGCGTGACATCTTCTTCCCGGACCGAGCCGAGCAGGATAACGCCTGGCACAGACATCGCTTCTTTGAGCAAGACACCCCAACTTTCCGGCCCATTCCGGCCGACGTCATCCATGACAAAGCCCAGGGGGCTGTCTTCTGAAGCGCGAAACGTCCGGACTAACTGGCGCAGAGATGGAATATCCGCCGAGCTCAGACGACGGATACGAAACCACCGCACCGTATGGCGCAGTGTGTTGGCGGCCTCCCACATCAAAGCGGACTTTCCGGCCCCTGACGGTCCAACGATCAACGCGGCCCGGCGTTGTTCAATCCCTTCTACCAACGCCGATCTGCTTTGGGGACGCTCGGCCACCAAACCTGCCGCGATATGACCGGGTTCTACATCGACTCCGAGATAGAAATTTGGGTCGTCGAGAGGTGTAAGGAAGTCGACTGGCTCACAGACTCCATCCCTCAGGGCGCGTTCGATCGCGTCAACGTCGATAGCAGCCAAGACATCTCGGATTGCCGTTTCCGTGTCAGAGATCGAAACGCCACGATAGTTCTCTGACGCCAACCGGCCATTGGCGTCTGCCAAAGAGCCCACGCGAACAAGCAGTTCGGCAAAGCACATCTGGGCTGCGATAGGGACGCAGTTCAGCCGATCTACGATCTGGCTGATCGCCCATTCCTGCGGTGAGGTCGCCACGGTGATTGATGTTCTTGGGAGAAGATCAGAGGCCCCACTGATCTTTGAAAGTCTTGTGCTGATCGGACCTTCGATTGGGCGGACTGCGGAGTGGTCGTAGAGGGGATTGAGGCCCGCCACCTCCCGCTCAAGAACGAGTTCCAGTCGCTGCGGCTGAGGTGCGGAGCCAAGCGACCGATTCCACAGATCCCCTATGTGTCCGACTGTCTCGCCTTCTGTATAGTCCCCAAGGTGTTCCCGCCGACTCTTGACCTGGACAAAGCTCGTTGCTTCGCCACGCAGCTCAATATCGTCGCCACCTTCTGGGATCACGATGGCGGGCGCTCGCTGACCGGCCCATATTTCCACAGCTAACCAAGCGGTCACGGCATCTTGGTAACGAAAACCCCGGCCTGCATTGGAACCAGCCCTGGACGCAGCCTTCGCCGATCTGAGCAGAGCTTCTGAGGTGCCGAGCCTCTGTCTACTCTTTGTTTTCGTCGCCAATCTTACCACCACGTATTCAGAAGTTGCGACCTTGAAGCATACAGGATTTATCCTGGGATGCACTGATTTCCCAGCCCGTAGCCAAGGCAAGTAGTTTCGAGCTAAATTGCAGTCAGATTGAGTATTTGCATAGGCAGATATCGCAGAAAGGGCAAAAATTGCTATCTTGGATATTCTCGATACTCGGCCTCGGTCAAAATCACACTCATGCCGTCAGCGCCAAATATTCTGAGGCGACCAAATTGAACGCCCAGTTCGAGCTCAATCTAAATGATGCAATTGAGTTGCTGAGGTCAGAACACGTGCATCTACAGCATCGTATCGCTGCCATTTGTGAGCACCCTGACGACGAAGACCTGCTTCTAGGTCAGATCAATCCGCTCATTGGGCAGTTGATATCGGAAACAGAGGTCGGCCTAGCAACCTCGCAGAACACTCAGATTACGATTTCAAACAGCTCTCGGTTTGCTTCAATCCGCAAATGGGATGAGTGTTTGGCCCTTCTTCACAGGCATGTCGCAGCATCTAGGCACCAATTAAGCCGTATCGAGAGGGTTCTAGGTCAGCTTCATCGTGTTCTTGACAACGTTCAGCACGAAGACGTTAGCCTGCAAGACCTTGCAGTAAGAGCCAAATCAATTGATTTAAAATAGTCAACCTGAGTCAGCATCTGTTAGGAATGCGGGCTGCCACCGCAGCGGCGGGACACTTTGTTTAATGTCCGGTAAGGGGAAATTGCGCTGCAGCGACGGGATCTCTGAACAAGGACAGCTTTGGGCCGGGAGAGCTGTTCCACTTTCAGCTCAAACCAAGTAGTTGCGCCGCGTCCGCAGCCGGATCAGAGTTCACTTTAACTGCTGCCGTATGACTAACCAGTGCCTGCTGAGCCCTCTACGTACTTTTTTCCGACTAAGATTGAAGCGGTTGAATGCCGTCCGCGAAATCGGGGGGCTGACATGTTCCCTGACTGCCAGCCGACACCACTACCAGGAACGAACGCCCGAAATAGTGATGTCTTGAGTATGACTGCGCGTAGACGATTCAGTTAAAAACGATCCAAAATACGCCAGCGTATGCAGGAATTGATCGGCACTATGCGCCGGAGGGCAGTGAGTTCAGATCCTGCGGATCGCTCGCAGGTCTCATTGGCTGATCGCCGATTTCCTGACACGCAATCGGATATGTTTTGTCTGTATCACATCGTGACAACGGGTACTTTTCGTTACAGGCTGAGAGCAACATTGCAAGTGCAGCAAGAGTCACGAAGTAGCGTTTCATTTGTTTTCCTTTCAGGTGATGTTTGAAGCAGTTCTTAGATTCAGAGCGCCATCCGGATATGCGTCCGGTGAAGTGAGCCAAGTTTCTGGAACGGGGATTTCTCGGGATTAACTGTTCATCATTGTCAGCAATCCGAGTGATGAGAAGAAGTAATGTGGGATCAAGCTATTGCGCGTTCGCCTCGCAGCCATCTGAAGAAGTCAAAGTAGTCAAACGCAATCGAAATGGTATTCGTCGCAATCAATACCCAAAGATAGACAACAAAGGTTGGCGACACTGAAGGTTGCGTGACTGTTACTGCGCCGATTGCGATACACGGTTGCCAAATCAACAAGTGTGGCAGGGACAAAAGGCGGGAAAACCCACGTTCAAACACGAGGATCAGCAGGTTTGGGATCATACCGCCCAAAGCCAGCGCGGCCACGACAGTACCGTTTGGTTCGTCGAGAAAAGCCAGAGAAAATCCATTCATAGGAACCAACCACAAGAAAATCCATAGGCGGACCCAAAATGGAAGGCGGCAAAAGCTCTCCCAAATTTCACCAACGATAGACATCAAGTACTCCTCTCAATTCTTGGATCAGCTTGTCATTTTTGTTGTTTTGGGAAGCATCCATGTTGGCTCACAAAAGGTGGCGAGGCATAGAGGAAGCGCTATGTGAGACAGTTCACTGGAACTTTTAGAACATATGATGAAGGGCCGTATTATAACCTGACGGCCAAACTCTTTGAACGAGATCCAGAAATTTCGCGTCTTTCCCAACCAATACACGACGGCGTTTTTTCTTCAGTGCTTGCAGAATTTCGGCAGCAGCTTTTTCAGGGGTCAATTTGAGCGCCTTTTGCAGGCGCTCTCTGTCCTTTTCAATCATTGCCGCGTTTGCATTGGACGAGATTTTGGCGGCATTGGCGATGTTTGTGTTCACTCCTCCGGGGTGAACGACAAGGACATGCGTGGAACTGTCTTCCAACTCGTGTCGAAGAGCTTCGCTAAAACCTCTGATGGCAAATTTCGAAGCGCAGTAGGCACTGTGCCCAGGAGGAGCAACGATGCCGAAAATACTTGAGATATTGACGATGGCGCCATCAGAGGACTGCTCAATGTGTTTGAGCGCTTCACGCGCAAGATAAACAGGCCCGGAGAAATTAACGCGCATGAGCCAGTCGAAATCTGCCGGTTCAACATCACGGAAACGCCCACCCAGGGCGACGCCGGCATTGTTGATCAGGACGGAAAGTTGCCCGTGTACCGATATGACCTCGTGAACAAGCTCAGCTGTTGTTTCCGGTTTCCCCATATCAACGAAATGCGATGACGTTTTGATTTCGGGCGCAGCATTTTGAATTGCGTCAGATGTTCGGGCCAATCTGTCCTCGTCGATATCCGCCAGAGCCAGATTGCACCCGGCGCACGCCAATTGGCGAGCAAGTGCCGCACCAATTCCGCCGGCGGCCCCGGTTGCGAGTGCGGTTTTCCCATTGAGTTCAAATCGCGCCATGTTGCTCTCCAAAATTGCTTTTGTTCAAATGCTTAGGATTCGTGGAAAGCGCTGAAACTTTGGCGTAGTTCCGTCTTCAACACCTTGCCGGTTGCCCCTAACGGGAGCTGTTCAGTTTCGGCAATATCCGGGACCTGCCACGCTGCGAGATGAGGTTTGAAATGTGCTTTCAGTTCTTCAAGCTCTATTTTTGCCTCGGCTTTGGGCACGACGATGACAAGTGGGCGTTCATCCCATTTGGGGTGGGGAACTGCGATGGCTGCCGCTTCAGCAACACTTGGGTGAGACAAGGCAATCTCCTCAAGCAATACTGAACTGATCCACTCGCCGCCTGATTTGATCAAGTCCTTGTCACGATCCGTGATGGTCATGATGCCGTGGTCGTCAATGGTGGCAATGTCGCCAGTATCGAACCAGCCACCTGGGGCAGCTTCGTCAGCTTTGCCAAAGTACTTGTCGATTACCCAATGACCACTGATCGCCAAATGACCTGTTGCGGATCCATCTTTCGGCAGGGCCTCCCCATGTTCGTCCATCAGTTTCAGATTAACTCCAAACGGGGCTCGGCCCTGTCGCTTCAAGGTTTGGGCGGCCACTTCGGGGGACAATGTCAGTGCTTCTTCACTGGACAAAGCGTTTATTGTCCCAAGCGGGGAGGTCTCTGTCATGCCCCATCCGTGCACGACCTCGACGTCGTACTTGTCCCGGAAATGACGGATCATCGTTTCTGGAACAGCCGAGCCACCGATGACCGTGCGACGCATGGTGGTGAATGTATGGTTTTGGGCGTCCATGTACTCCAGCAAGTTCTGCCAAATGGTTGGCACACCAGCCGACATTGTCGTGCCCGTTGCAGTGAAGAATTCGTACAGGGCTTCACCATGCAAAGCAGGGCCTGGCAATGCCAGCGATGATCCTGCAAGTGCAGTTGCAAATGGAAGCGACCAGGCATTGACGTGGAACATGGGGACGATGGGCGCAATGACATCACTGCGGGATAAGTCCAGCACATCGCGCCCGGTAGCCGTCATGCTCTCCAAAACCAGCGCTCGATGTGAATACAGAACGCCCTTGGGGTTTCCGGTCGTACCGGAAGTATAGCAAAGCGACGCAGCCCCGTGTTCGTCCAGGTCTGGAAACGCCTCCAGCGGTGACGTTGCTTCAATCAGGGTTTCATAGTGGGCATCGGTGTCGCTCCAATGCGGCTTCATCGGCGCGGTTGAAAGTTGGACCCAGCGTTGAACGCCAGGACACATGGGTTTGAGTGAGTCTACGAGTCCAGAGAACGTTCCGTCATAGAACACAACCTTGTCTTCGGCTTCCTCGAGCATGAACCGGATGTGAGATAGTGGTAAGCGAGGGTTGATCGTATGAAGCACAGCACCAATACCGGTGACGCCGTAGTAAAGCTCCAGGTGGCGATGCGTATTCCACGCAATGGAAGCAACCCGATCTCCTTCTTGGATGTCATTCTCCAGCAATACGCGACCAAGTTTGCGTGATCTGCGCGCGACCTCTCCCCAGGTCGTTTCGTGAACGAGCCCGACTTTACCAGCTTCCGGGGCCAACTCTCGCGACCAGATCTTGCGGTCGGGGTATTTAGATTCAACGTTTTCAAGGATCGACGGCAAAGTCAGCGGTTTGTATTGCATCTGTCCAAGCACTTTGGCTCTCCTTTTCACATGAGGCGGGTAGCGGCGGTCATCATTTATTGGATTCTGGGCCGAGGCAGGTTTTCGCGACGGCGCCGGATCGGATGCGGGCGGCGTCTTCACAACCTCCCGTTCCAGCCAATGTTCCAGCATCGCGGCGGTATCTTGCCAACGGTCATCTATAGAAAGCATATGAGAGTTCATCGGCAGGATAACGGGTGATGTCTTGTGCCGTTTCGCGGTGGCTCTCACGTTGTTGGTGCTGATAACCTGATCAAACTCACCTCCAAGAACGAGCTTGGGCATGTCATCCGGAAAGGCACCGCGCAATGGCAGAAACAACATATCCAGAAGCGCGCGAAATGACTCGGATTGCAGGTGACGCAGCAGATGATCCTTATCGGTTCGGTTTTCATCGCGCGAGAACAGCAGGCCTCTGGCGGTTTCGGGATCCTCAACGATGGGGTAGAGATCAAGCTTTGCCAGTGTTTTGAAGAAAGCCTTGGGGCGCTCTGTCAATACGCGCCGTAATGCGTGCCAGGCACCTGTTGGTGGGACAGAAGCCAGCAGGGCCGCCCCCGCTGCCCCATAGCGCAACACGTATTTTTGTGTGACGAAACCACCCATCGAGTGGCCGATAAGAACCGGGTTGTTTAACTTTTGCGCTGCGGCCCGTACATCTTCCACGTAGTTGCCAATTGACGACCAGCGAATACGCCCCTCGGATCCGCCATGAGCACGCAGGCTTAACGCCGCCGTGCGATATCCGCGCTCGGAAAAATACGGCATCAGGAAGGTTTCCCAATACCAGGACGAAGACCAGGCACCGTGAACAAACAGAAGATCAGCCTTGGCTTTGTCGGTGATGGAATCCAGAATTCAGAATTCCAACCGGCCTGCATCACCGTTCAGATTAACGGTTCTTACCTTTTGAGTGTTCATCAGGGAGCCTCAATCATTTTACCAAATCAGCCTGGCTGTCGCCGCCAAATGCGTACTTAGTTTTCAGCTTCTGACGACATTGCAGTTTGAATCTTTTGGAGTTCGATAAGCGTTTCGGCGATCAATCCGTCCATGTCGGTCGCTTCGCGTTCCGTTTGACTGCCGTTTTTCAATCCTACTGCGATGATGGATTGAGTTTTGTCTTCCTTTGCGCGCTCGAGGAAATATTCCAGCTCAACGTCAGCGCCAGATTCTTCACTTTCGATAGACGCGTCGCAGATGTCTTTGAGCATCTTGATGTCACGACGTTCTACAAAGGTGAGACGTTGTTTCAGTCGCTCAAGAAAGCTCGGGAGCGCTGTCTTGGAGACGAATTTTGTGATGATGCTGAGTGCCTCGGCTTCTTGTGCGGTGAAGTCGCTGCCAGTCAACAAGGCCAAAAGCGCCTTCGATCTACCCATGCGCCGGGTAAACTGTACGGCCCCTTGCCCACCGGTAGGGATGTTGGTGGCCAGTTCTGGCTGCGCAAACACTGCGTTCTCTGTGCCAAAAGACAAATCGCACGCCATCACCAGTTCATTTCCACCACCGCGCGCGATGCCGTCGACGACGGAAACAGTCAGCTGCGGCAGGGCTTTGATCTTCATGATTATTTCGTTGAAGGTCCCGCAATCACGCTGACCTTCCTGCGTTCCGTTGATTACCGTGAGATCGAGTTGGGCAGAAAAGAACTGTGTGTTCGCAGATTGAAAAATAACAACTTTCGACATCTCATCCTGCGCGATTTCGTCAAGGAAATCGTCCAACTCAGCCAGGAGTACTGACGAAATAACGTTCACCGGCGGTTCGTTGATCGCTACGGTGATGATTTCGTTATGGCGAGTGACATCGAGCTTTTTCATGGTGGAGATCCTCTGATGTTAGCTTGTTAAGCTGGAGTGCTCGAATTCCTGCGTGACACCACGCAGTGTCGTGACAAAACCCGGGCCCATAAGCATCGACGGCGTCGCGAACCCGGCCTGCCCGAAATCTTCCAGGCAGTGCGAAGCAATTGCTACTGCTGCCTCCGCTGTCAGGGCGTAGACGTTCGAGGCGCTCATTTTTCCTGTGACACGCTTTCCATCTTCGTTGATTGCCTCGCCCCAGAACTGCGTGCGTTCAGCGGCAAGGGCTTCAACGCTTGGACCACCAGCAAAGAAACGCTCAACCATTCCAACAAGTCTTTTCTGAACCCAATGCGCGCCGAATGCGCGCCGAAATGGATTGAGCGCGCGCATCGCAACCCCGAGGGCCAAGGGCATTTCGGCGTAGACCATTCCATTTGCCACGCCGGTAGAAACGCCCGAAGTAAAAACATCGCCCCACGGAATAGTTGCGGCCCATTTTGGCCCTGACGGAAAGGAAATCTTGCGGATGCGGTATGCGTTTCGGACGGATACAAGCCGATGTGTTCGGCGGATCATGCCGCCGGCACTCAAGCCCTCTACCGCCGTTTTTAGCGTGCCCGCACTTGGCCTCGTTCCAAATGAAAACGCGAGGTTCAGTACTGTTGCGTCAGGAAGTCTTTCTTTCAGACCCGCTGCCAGACAATCGGTCGGGACAATATCAAAGCCCGCGCCTGGACAAAGCACGATACCATTTTCCGATGCTTCGTGATGTCGCGCGTGGCAATCTTCGAAAACGCCGATTTCACCGGTGATATCCACGTAGTGAACCAAGCGTTTGATACAAGCATTAACCAGCGGCATGGCAGTTTTCGAGAATGGACCTGCGCAATTGAGCAAGACCGAAATACCTGCCAGATTATCTCCCGCCTCAGTTACATCAAACGCTCGAGCTTCCAGGCCGAACTCTTTGGCAATCGGAGTGAGTTTTTCTATTGATCGCCCTGCCAAGATAGGGGTCAATCCCTGCTCAATTGCTTCCTGGACGATCAATACTCCTGTGTAGCCATAGGCACCGTAAATCATGAGCTCCTTGGACATCAGGTGCTCCATTCCAATGCCGGATCAGCCACTGGCTTGCGGTACATCACACGATCTTTCTCGAAGTGGTGCAAAATCCGCCAAGGAACATCGCGGCCTTGCTTGGGCAGCAATGCCTGAGACCGTGTAACGTAGTTGGGCTGCAAGGCACCCATGATGTTTTCGCTTGCAACTTGCCCGGCAGGAGCACGTGGCGTGACAACAGAAACCTGTCGCTGATCCATCTCATTCAGAAGGCGGCAAACATACTCGGCTGACATTTCCGCCTTCAAAGTCCATGAAATGTTGGTGTAACCAAAAATATAGGCGAGGTTGGGAGTGTCCTGGACAAGCACACCTTTATACGTCAGGTGGTCGCTGACAGGCGCAGGCTGACCATCCACTCGAATATCAATACCGCCAAAACGCTCAAGCTTGAGGCCCGTCGCGGTTATGATGATATCCGCCTCCAACTCACGGCCAGATTTCAGGAGAATACCGGTCTCTGTGAAGCGTTCGATGTGATCAGTGACAACAGATGCCTTTCCGTCGCGAATAGTTTTGAACAGATCACCATCAGGTACAGCGCAAAGCCGTTCATCCCATGGCATATAGCTTGGTGTGAAATGGGCCATGTCGAAACCTGTGCCAAGCCGCTTTCGGACTGAACGCAAGAACACCGAGCGCATCATCTTAGGGAACCGTCGGGACAGCTTGAAAATCGACCTTTGGACGAAAATGTTCCGCAAACGTTGGAAGCCGTACACCCATTTTGACGGCACGAGTCGATGGAGAACCTCCGCCATACCGTCGATGGAAGGCAATGAATATATATAGGACGGAGAGCGCTGAAGCATGGTAATGTGCGCAGTTTCGTCCGCCATAGCCGGTACAAGGGTAACTGCAGTTGCGCCGCTGCCAATGACCACGACCTTCTTGCCTGAGTACTTCAGATCCTCGGGCCAGAATTGCGGATGCACGCAAATGCCCTTGAAGGATTCAGCGCCTGGGAACTCTGGAAGGTGACCCTGATCGTAGCTGTAATAGCCAATGGCTCCGACCAGGAAGTTGCAGGTGAACACACATACTTCACCGGATTGTTCGTCCTGCGCAGTTACAGTCCAGACCTGTTCTTCGCTCGACCATTCAGTTCTGGTGATTTTCAGGCCGAATTGTATCTTCTTGTCGACGCCATATTCCTGGGCTGTTTCAGAGATGTATTTGCGAATGGATGGGCCATCGGCAAAGATACGCGTTTCGTTCCATGGTCGCAGCTTGTAACCAAACGTGGTCATATCAGAATCTGACCGGATGCCCGGATAACGAAACAGATCCCATGTCCCCCCAATTGCCTGGCGGCGTTCGAGAATGGCAAATGTCTTATTCGGGCAGTCCTTGGTCAGGTAGCACGCCATTCCAATACCGGACAGGCCCGCGCCGATGATCAGGACGTCAAAATGATTACTGGACATATTACATTCTCCGGTGGGTCTGAAGTTCCCAAGAAACTAAGGGCGAGAGCCGCCCTTGTCTTGACATTGTAGGACAAAGATTTACCATTAGAGGACATGGGTAGTATGGTCAGAGCCAGCGGTTTGCGAGGGTATCGCTCGGTCATGCGGGAGTTGGGGGAAGACCCGCTGCCGCTTTTGAGACGCTTTGGAATTCCCCCAACAGCCTTGGACAACGATGACGCTTTAGTATCTTTGACAGCGGTATGTGCGCTTCTGGAAGCCAGTAGCGTAGCCGCGGACTGTCCAAACCTTGGCCTGAAGATTTCACTAAAACAGGATATTGGTGTGCTTGGCCCTCTGGGCATCGCCATGCAGAATACAACGACCCCGTTCGAAGCCTTGCAGATTGCCTCTCGCTATCTGTTCATTCACAGCCCCGGCCTGCGTTTGAGTATTCGGGATAAGAGCCCGATCATCGAAGATGCAATCGAAGTCTCCATCGAAATCAGATTGGAAGGGCAACCACGACAACGCCAAACTATAGATCTGTGTTTGGGCACGGCTTTTCAGATAGCGCGTATCCTCAATCCAGATTTTTTTCGTTTGAAGGCAGCGACCATTCCCCACACTCCAATCGCGCCTCAAAGTGATTATCGACAATACTTTGGCACCGCTATCATGGTGAACCAGGGAACGGCCTCTCTCCATATTGCGTCCAGCGGTTGGGCTACGCCACTTTCCGGAGGTAACCCGGCACTGAAAGAGATCGTTGAAGACTACTTGTCACGGAACTTTCGCAATCCGTCACAAACGATTTCGGAGCGGGTACGCGCCATTTTGCGTCCCCTGTTGGGAACGCCTCAGGCAAACAGGGATGACATCGCCGCAATCCTGGCCATTCACCCTCGAACCCTTCACCGCCGTCTCAGCGCCGAAGGTACAACTTTCCATCAGATCAAGGATGAATTGAGGCAGGAGTTGGCGAAGAGCTACCTCGAAGAAACCGAGGTTTCTTTGGGTCAGTTGTCGGGTTTGCTGGGTTACCCGGAACAATCAGCTTTTACCCGAGCTTGCCACGGTTGGTTTGGCGTACCTCCAACTGACGTGCGAAAACGTCTCAAATCCAGTTTTGGCCCACCAAGTCTATAGAGAGGTCATCCTAACTCGGGTTTATCCAAAAGTTTACAAATTGAACGTACCTACAATTCCAACCGCCATAGTGAATTCGCCATTTTGACCTAACTGCGATTTCACGCTCGCTGCCAACGGCAGCGTTGGCGGGCCGCACCGCAGAGAAGGTGGCCGGGGTCGAACGGCAGGTTAGGGCCGCCTTCAACCCAACCGTTTCTTGAACCTCAGAGTGGCCGCCAACAATCCGAATGCCGCAAATCCGATCATCCAGAGAATTCCCCAGCGCAACTCGTAAAGCGACGCGTCACGCAGGACCACGCCGCGGATCATGTCCATGAAATGGGTTGCCGGCAGGACCTGAGCAATCATCTGGACGGGTTGTGGCATACCGTCGAAGGGGAACATGAAGCCCGACATCAGGATCGAGGGCAGCAGGACAAAGATGGTCATCTGCATCGACTGAAGTTGGTTCTGCGCAAGCGTGGAAATCACCAGCCCAAGCGACAGGCTGGCGATGATGAACAACAAGGTCACCACAAGCAAAGTGCCCAATCCGCCGTTTATTGGGACATCGAACAGGACGTGCCCGAGACCGAGGATGATAGCGACCTGTATCAGGCCGAGAAAGATGTAGGGGATGATCTTGCCGATCATCAATTCGATCGATTTGATCGGGGTGTTGATCAGCATCTCCATATTGCCCCGCTCGCGTTCGCGCACAATCGCGGCTGAAGTGAACAGGATCATCGTCATGGTCAGGATCACGCCGACAAGACCCGGCACGATATTGACCGCCGACCGCTGCTCGGGGTTGAAGTAAAGCGTCACCTCGAAGGTGGGCACCTGCCGGTTTG
>NZ_JBQFOY010000024.1:0-62415 GCF_056533985.1 Ruegeria sp. E8 | reverse complement strand
CATCGCAGACCCAATAATGCCAAACGCATGCTTGATACCATGCATCTGCAGCGTCTTAACAAAGGCCTCTTCTGTCGTCATCTTCATCGGTGGGGTCTCCAAGCAAGAGTGAGGGAAGCCGGGCGCTGTACCCGGCGTTTGAATTGGTTTTGGCCCAAGGGTGCGGCCCACGTTAGGGCCAAAACGAAACCCGGATTAGGTCCAGATTGGCTTCAGGCAGTCCGAATTGCATCCGCGATCAGTTTCACCCCCGGCGCGATGCGGTCGGTCGAAATGGACGAGTATCCGAGGCGGTAGAAATTCTGAGGCCTGTTTGGCCCCGAGAAAAAGGGTGCGCCCGGCTCAATATGAACGCCTTGGTTCTGAAGCCGTAATGCAAGTTGGGTTGTGTCTACATGATCGGGGGCTGACATCCACAATGACGAGCCGCCAATCACTCCCCGCCCAGCCACGGTCAGCCCACTTTCGCCGATGGCTTTGTCCATCGCATCGCGCCGTTCTTGCAAAGCTTTCGACATGCGCCGGATTTGCGCGTCGTAGTGGCCCAGAGACAGGAAATATGCCGCCGTGCGCTGAATGTGACCCGGCGGGTGACGCAGAACCAATGAGCGAAGCGCGCGCGCCTCGCGGATGAAAGGCTCAGAGCCGACCATGTACCCAAGCCGCAATCCGGGGAACAGTGACTTGGAAAAACTGCCCACGTAAATCACGCGCCCATCCCGGTCCATGGATTTGAGCGCCGGTGAAGGCGCGCCGCGAAAGGCCATTTCGAATTCGTAATCATCCTCAACAACCATGGCATCCAGATCGCGTGCCCGGTCCAGCAACTGATTGCGACGGTCGATCGGCATCGTCGCGGTCGTCGGGCTTTGGTGACTGGGGGTGGTAAAGATGACGTCTGCTTCGTCAGGGATCGCCTCGGGCGGCAGACCGTCACAATCAACACTCAACGGTTTCACTGCGCAGTCCCAGTGGTTCAAAAGGCTCCGCAATGCGTAATAGCATGGGTCTTCTATGACGGCAGTGCGATTGTGGGTCAGCAAAATGCGGGATGCCAGCCACAGTGCGTTTTGCGCACCGAGCGTTATCAATATTTCTTCAGGGCGGGCAGCTATACCGCGGCGCGGTAGGGTATGACGGGCAATGAACTCGATGAGCAACGGATCATCCTGATCCACATAATCCCCTGTCAGTGAATCAAAGTCTTTATGTCCCAAGGCCCGGACCGCGCATAGGCGCCAGTTTGCGTGATCGAACAAAGTACGGTCGGCCTGACCATAGATGAAAGGATAGCGGTATTCCCGCCAATCGCTGGGTTTTGGCAGAACGTTTCTATCGCGGAACCGGCGCGCCAGTGCTTTGTCCCAATCGACGGTTTCGGTGCCGCGCTGGACAGGCGAATACTTTGGGGGAACGGGTGCATTGTGCGAGACATAGTACCCGGACCGCCCCTTTGCCGTCAGGTAATCATTGGCCAGCAACTCTGTATAGGCCAGCGTCACGGTAATTCGACTGACACCCAGATGTGCGGCCAGTTTACGCGAGGATGGCAGTTTCTCCCCGACATGAAAGCGACCAGACAGGATGCCTTCAGCAATCATCTGCTGGATCTGGGCCTGCAACGTACCCTGGCCGTTGAGTTCAAGAAAGAAGGTGTCGACGGATATCCCCATGCCTGCTTATAGGGTGGACTTAAGGTCGTAGCAATCTGGACTTACATGTTTGCGACGAATTTTCCCGAGGTGGGTTGACCGGCAAATCGATTCTAACTAAATAACTAGAAATCTAGTTTAATGGAGGCGACTCATGTGGGAAGCTGCTGCTGCTGGATTTTCTGCCATGGGCTCTGAAGCCCGGCTGAAAGTCCTAAAAACACTGGTCCGGGCTGGCGAGGCCGGATTGACCGTAGGCGAAATCCAGAACCGGACGGGAATCGCCCCGTCGACATTGGCGCATCATCTTCGGTTTCTTGCGGCCGGTGGTGTGGTCGAACAGGAAAAGATCGGTCGAACCACGATCAATCGGGCCTGTTATGACGAATTGAGAAATCTGGCGCAATTCATTCTCAGCGAATGTTGCGCCGACGAAGTTGGAAAGGCCGCGAACGATGGCTGAGTTGACACAAAACCCCCGTGTTTCTGCCAAGGCGGTGCTGGACCTGATCAAAACCCCTTGGGCGCTGATCGTTTTCATACTTGCGGCAGTGGCCATCCTTGACCCCGGCAACCTGCGTGAGGTTGTGACTTTTGCGGCCAAGGCCTTAGGGCATACAGGGCAGTACATTCTGTTTGCCGTGCTTCTGCTGTCTTACCTCAAAGCGACCGGAGCGGAGGTGATGGTGGCGCGTGCCTTTGAAGGGCGCGAGACACGGATGATTTTTCTGGCTGCCCTGTTCGGTGGTCTAGCTCCGTTTTGCTCTTGCGAGGTCATTCCCTTTATCGCAGGCCTTCTGGCCCTTGGCGCGCCGCTGTCTGCGGTCATGGCCTTCTGGCTCAGCTCACCCCTGATCGACCCGCCGACGCTTTTGATTACTGCCGGTGCGCTGGGATGGCCTTTCGCCATTGGTAAAGCCGTCGCCGCAGTTGCGCTTGGACTGTTCGGCGGGTTCGCGGTTCGGTTGCTAATGCGTCAGGGCGCGTTTGCCCAGCCATTGCGCGAATACAAACCCGCTGGGTGTTGCGGATGTGGTCCGAAATTGGACGACAAACCGGTCTGGAAGTTCTGGCAGGAGCCTGATCGTCGTGTTCGGTTCCGTTCGGAATTTGTGCACAACGGTTTGTTCCTGCTTAAATGGCTGGCGCTGGCCTATGTGCTCGAGGCTCTGTTGGTCAACTATGTGCCTGCCGACCTGATCGCCACCGTTGTTGGCGGAGAGGGTGTGCTGCCGATCGTTGTTGCCGCGCTGGTGGGTATGCCGGCCTATCTGAATTCCTACGTAGCACCGCCCTTGCTGGCGGGGTTGATGGAGCAGGGAATGACTGCGGGTGCTGCCATGGCTTTCATGGTTGCTGGTGCTGTCAGTTCCATTCCGGCAATGGCGGCGGTCTGGTCTCTGGTCAAACCACGCGTTTTTGCAACCTATCTGGGCCTTGGTGTCGGGGGTGCAATCGTCGCAGGTATCATCTTTCAGATGGTTTGAAGGAAAAAGCCGCCCGGTGTGAGCATCGGGCGGCTTTGTCTCAACGGTTCAGTTGATCAACTTGTCTCGCAGAGATGCGGTAGCTTAAACCGATACCGTGCTTCTCCACTTTCGACGTAAATGCGTTTCTCAATGCAAGCCGTTGTGCCTACGGTCTGAGAAATCCGCGCCTCGGTCGATGTAATTGACGCGGCCGATCCATCCGGCAAACGCACCGAGGCCACGACGCCGTTTTTCAGATCCCCGTTCACCGGGGTCGCTGACAAAACCGGGACGATCAGGAAAGCCTCGTGCTCGTGTTCACCTTCATCCCCCAGCAGGTACAAGGTGGTGACGATGGCGATCATGAAAACGCCACCGGCCAGCCCCAGGCCCCATGTCTTGAGAAAGGCATGGATGGAAACGGCGCGATGCGGGCCAAAAACCGCAGAAAGAATGCTCAGCATGGCAAGTCCGTCAAAAAAGCCCCAGCCGTTCCGGCCGGGGCTGATTGTGCGTTACGGGCGCAGATCATCTTCGTCTTCGTCGTCCGCCCCACCTTTGGGCAGGTTGAAGAAGCTGTCGGCGTCGATGATCGGTTCTTCGTCTTTCTCTTCCGACGGCTCGTCGGACAGCGAGAAGGTCTCAAGCCCTTCAATCGCGGTCGGGATCTTCGGCGCGGCATCCATTTCCAGCGACTGTTCGGTCGACACCAGTTTACGACGCTCGTCATCGCTCATCACGCCGCCTTCCGCCGCTTTCTTGGCGGCTGCTTTCTGCACGGCCGTGTCCAGCTCGGACTGTTTGCACAGGCCCAGAGCGACGGGATCGATTGGCTGCATGTTGGCGATGTTCCAGTGGGTACGCTCGCGGATCGACTGAATGGTCGGCTTGGTGGTGCCGACCAGCTTGGCGATCTGACCATCGCTGAGTTCCGGGTGGAACTTGACCAGCCACAGGATCGAGTTCGGACGGTCCTGACGTTTCGACAGCGGGGTATAACGCGGGCCACGGCGCTTTTCTTCACCCGAAGCGGCCGGGTTGAACTTGAGCTTCAGCTTGTGCAGCGGGTTGTTCTGCGCCGCGTCGATTTCGTCCTGGGTCAGCTGGTTGTTGGCAATCGGGTCAAAACCCTTCACGCCAGCTGCCACATCGCCGTCAGCGATACCTTGCACTTCCAACTCGTGCATTCCTACGAAATCCGCGATCTGCTTGAAGCTGATCGTGGTGTTGTCCACCAGCCATACGGCGGTTGCCTTGGCCATAAGCGGTTTTGCCATCAGCCCGTCTCCTATGCATACATCTGTCCCGTCGCCGGAATTCGGCGGCCCCGAGGTCTTGGGGCAGGTTTCCGTTGTCGGGGAACTTGGGCCGTATATAGTCGCCACACGGCAAGAAGGGAAGAGGCGAATGCGCTGGGTGGTTTTGTGGGTCTTCAGCGCGATGGCCGCGCTGGCCGATGGCGAAAAGGCGGGCGAGTTCGACTATTACGTCCTGTCGCTCAGCTGGTCGCCCAACTGGTGCGCCCGTGAAGGCGATGCGCGCGGGTCCGATCAATGCGATATGCGGCACGATCATGGGTGGATCCTGCATGGGCTGTGGCCCCAGTTCCATCAGGGCTGGCCATCTTATTGCCGCACACCCGAAGCCCCGCCTTCGCGCCGCATGACGCGGGAAATGGAAGACATTCAGGGTAGTGCGGGTCTGGCGTGGCATCAGTGGAAAAAACACGGCACGTGCTCGGGCTTGTCGCCGCTCGACTATTTCGCCTTGTCACGGCAGGCTTATGAGAGCGTTGAGCGCCCGCAGGTGTTTCGCAAGCTGGAGGCATCCGTCAAATTGCCGGCTTCCGTAGTCGAGGATGCGTTCGTGCAGGCCAATCCTGAGTTAGAACGCGATATGATTACCGTCACCTGCAAACAGGGTTACATCGAAGAAGTGCGCCTGTGCCTGTCGCGCGACCTTGAACCCGTACCCTGTGGCCGCGATGTGATCCGGGATTGCACGGCTAAGGACGCGCTGTTCGATCCGATTCGCTAGAGCTTTTTGTTCTGACAATCCCGCGCATAGTCCAGCGCCTTGGCTGTGCCTTTCAGGTCAATCGCCATCACCGTCTCGCCAGCAGGGTTATAGACGGTCATCGTCTTGTTCTGCGCGATCGCGTTGACGAAATTCCGGTCAGTGAAGAATACGGTCGCGCCCGGTACGTCTCGTTCATTAAACCCGATGGCGGTCGCGTCATAGCTTTTGCCGTCCAGCTCGAACCGGATCGGATAGCTTTTGCCCTGTTCGATGTCGCCCCAAGCCTTGTTATAGACGGCAAAATACCCACGATTGCCCAGCGCGTCATAGCCCAACCGCACAACCGAAAGGTCCTGATAGACTGTCTGGATCAAACACCCATTGCCGAGCGCGGGGTCCATCATGATGTTCCAGCCTTCGACGAAACCCTTGTCGATGAGGTCTTGGGCGAGGGCAGCGGTTGCGGTGAGGGTGGCGAAAGCGAAGGCGATAAGGCGGGTCATATTCAACTCCGGGCTGCGATTTGTTTTCCAAATCATATACTAAAGAGGACGTAGACTGCACAAACCAAATAGTATGCCATTATTCTGCAAACCCCTCTCCCATAGGTAAAACACTAGCTGAAGGTCAAAGCCTTAATTGAGCCATAGTTGCGGGTATTGAGTTGCGTATCTGTTTAGGAGTGACGTCAACAATGCACATAATAAAACATGTTGCAGGAGCCCTGTCTGCACTGCTGATTTGTGTCGGTGCCGATGTGTCTGCAGGCAACGATAAGTCGGGTCTACAAGCGACACCAACTGGTGTTCCATGGTACGTCGCGAACCGCCCTTCGAATTATCCCGGAGCAGAAGCAGCCATGCGCATTGCCTCGTCCAAATGGAGAGCCCCATGGGCGATGAAAATCAAATCGGGGAAAGCTAGCGGCAAGTTTCGACTAGTCACTGTCAACGGTGCGACATACGTCGTTTTGGCGAAGATAAAAGGGCCATTTTCGTTGAGTGCGAGTGCCCAAAAGGACGCCAAAGTTGGTCTACTGCGCGCAGCGGCCAACAAAGCTGGTTGCACGACGCAAAGCGGTATCCTTGCAAAATACACGCAGTTCAATGAAATCGAGAAGTTAGCAACCGAGGTCCAATGTAAGTTTGAATAGAAACTGAGAAAATCGCATGAAACATCTACGTCACTTGCGCGATGTTTTCGTTATTTTCTATGTTTGAGAAACAAAAAAAGACTTTGATTTTCGATGGGAGAAAGCGGGATCACAACTCCTTCCGCGCCCTAAGCGCCGCCGTGATCGTCCCGTCATCCAGATAATCCAGTTCTCCGCCAATCGGCACACCTTGCGCCAGTGAGGTCAGGCGAACCTGCCCCTCAAGCTGATCGGCGATGTAATGGGCGGTGGTCTGGCCATCGACGGTGGCGTTGAGGGCGAGGATGATCTCGGTAATCCCCTCAGCCACCACCCGATCCTTGAGGCGGGGTATGCGCAACTCATCGGGGCCGACACCATCCAGAGCCGACAGCGTGCCGCCCAGAACGTGATAACGGCCTTTGAAAACACCGGCACGCTCCATCGCCCAGAGGTCGGCAACGTCTTCAACCACGCAGAGTTCGCCGGTCGCGCGGGCCTCGTTTTCGCAGATGTCGCAGATGTCGGTGGTGCCCACGTTGCCGCAGTTCAGGCATTCGCGGGCGGTGACGGCGACCTGCTGCATGGCGTCAGACAAGGGCGTCAGCAGCAGGGCACGTTTGCGGATCAGGTGCAGCACCGCGCGGCGGGCCGAGCGGGGCCCGAGGCCGGGCAGTTTGGCCATAAGCTCGATCAGGTTGTCGATGTCGCTGTTCGAACTCATGGCCTGTCCTGTTTTGCGCCGGAGGGAGCCTCCGGCGGGAGTATTTTGGAAAAGATGAAGATCAGAACGGCAGCTTGATGTCTGCGGGCAGCCCCATGCTTTCGGTCAGCTTGGCCATTTCCGCCTGCGAGCGTTCAGCGGCTTTGGTCTGCGCGTCCTTAATGGCGGCCAGGATCAGGTCTTCGACCACTTCCTTGTCGTCGCCGTTGAAGATGGACGGGTCGATGTCCAGACCTTTCAGCTCACCTTTGGCGGTTGCGGTTGCCTTGACCAGCCCTGCACCGGATTCGCCGACAACCATCAGGTTGTTCAGCTCTTCCTGCATTTCGGTCATCTTGGTTTGCAAGTCCTGCGCGGATTTCATCATCTTGGCCATGTCGCCCAGACCGCCAAGCCCGCCGAGTCCTTTCAGCATTGTAATCTCCTGTGTCTCAGTTTGGCCTCTAGATACGGGCCGCAGCCCCATGGCACAAGACCGCTCAGGAGTATCGGCGCAGCCGATGACCCATCGCGGGCGCGGGACGGTTGGTTTTAAACCACGCGAACGGCGTTCAAACCGTCAGTTTCGGTTACTGAGCTGCAAATGGATTTCAGGGTTCTTGGGTGGTCATAATTCCAGGGGCGACCACGATGCATCGTTGCGCGTTCATCCCAGATCAGAACGTCGCCGACGGACCATTGGTGCGAATAGACATATTCGGGCCGCGTGCAGAACGCGATGGCTTCGTCGAGCAGGGTCTGGCTGTCTTCATGCCCCATCCCTTCGATGGCAAAGGCGTGCGAGGCGATGAACAGGGCTTCTTCGCCTGTCACAGGATTTGGCCAGATCGCGCGCCAGGGTCGATCCGGCCAGCGCGTCATTTTCGGCAATGCGGCCAGATCGGCTGAAACCTTTGATCGGGAATGCGACAGCTGGTGCCAGATGATGGCATCCCTTAGGGCGGTTTTCAGATGATCCGGCATATCCGCCCATGCGGCGCGGGTCGATGCGAGTTCGGTTTCACCGCCGGATGGAGGGACGACTTTCGCGGTCAAAATATTGATCAGCGCAGGCGTCGGCAGGAACGTGCTGTCCGTGTGCCACAGCATGTTGGCCTGCAAGTCCAGCAGGCGCAGATCGTCTTTCGCGCGGAGACCCTCCTTGGTTTTGTTCGTCAGTTCGGGAACCTGAAATTCAATGGCGCGACCTGCTGCCATGGCTTCTCGGTTTTCCAGCGGTCCAAACAGTTGGGCCAGGCGGATGTGATCCGCGTCCGAAATCGATTGCGCAGGAAAGAGAAGGGCAGAGTGGGTTTCGAAAGCGTGCCGGATGTCCGGGTAAAGGTGTTCACTGGTGACGTCGCGCAGATCTATGTCGTGAACGACCAGCCCAAAACGCGGATGCAGCGGTGATGTTCGCATGAAAACCCTCCCTCACATCGTGGAAGGGTGTAATCAATTGACGTGGCAATCTGCTTCAATTGCGACACGGGATCGAGCGATTTCGGGTTAGTCTTCCTCGAACGGGTCCCATTCATCTTCGACTTCAGGAAGCGCCTCGGTCTCGACCTGAGCGGCGCGTTGCTCCGGCGTTTCGATCTTGGTGATCTTCGCTTTGGGAAACTGCGCAAGCACGGCCTGAACCAAAGGGTGTTGTTCGGCTTCGGCTTTCAGGGCCAGCTCGGCCTCATCCCGCACTTCCGCGATCGTCGGCGCATCCCCGTTCGAGACAATCGAGACCGCCCACCGGTTTCCGGTCCAGCGTTGCAGGGCAGAACCTAATCGCGGCGCGAGGTCTGTAGGGGCTTGCGGGGTCGGGGTGAATTCGATCCGGCCGGGTTGGTAGGACACAAGCCGTGCGCCGTTTTCCACCTCAACCAGCAGTTTCACGTCGCGGTTGGTGCGGATCAGCTCGACCACATGGTCGAAGGTCGGGTATCGGGCCAAGGCCGTTTGGACATCCTGCGCCAATGCAGCAACCGGTGCGCCGCCGGTTCCATGAGGGGTGGCTGTGTAGGCTGGTGGTGCGGCTGCGCTGGCTTGCGCTGGTATCGTTCCCTGCCGGGGCATCGACACACCGCCGCCGGGTCCGCCGGGCGGAGGAGGCGGGGTGTCTTGCAACCGCTTGATCAATTCTTCCGGGCTGGGCAGGTCGGCGACATGGGTCAGGCGGATTACGGCCATTTCCGCCGCCATCATAGCATTCGGCGCAGCAGAGACTTCTTCCAGCGCCTTCAGCAGCATCTGCCACATCCGGGTCAGAACCCGCATCGGCAGCGCTTCGGCCATTTGTTGACCTCGGGTGCGTTCGTCCGGAGAAACAGTTGGATCTTCGGCTGCATCGGGTGTGATCTTAACGACTGACACCCAATGGGTGATTTCGGCCAGATCGCGCAGCACGGCCAAAGGGTCGGCACCTTCAGCATATTGTCCGCTCAGTTCGGTCAACGCGCTTGCAGCATCGCCGCGCAGGATCATGTCCATCAGGTCCAGAACCCGACCACGGTCTGCCAGACCCAACATTGCGCGGACCTGATCCGCCGTGGTTTCACCTGCCCCGTGGGAAATCGCCTGATCCAGCAGCGAGGTTGCATCGCGGGCCGAACCTTCTGCAGCCCGAGTGATCAGGGCCAGCGCGTCGTCGGCGATCTGGGCGCTTTCGGCCTCGGCGATCTTGCGCATCAGGCCGATCATGTCCTCGGGTTCGATCCGGCGCAGGTCGAAGCGCTGGCAGCGGGACAAGACCGTGACGGGCACTTTGCGAATTTCGGTGGTCGCGAAGATGAATTTTACATGTGCGGGTGGCTCTTCCAGCGTTTTGAGCAGCGCGTTGAAGGCGCTGGTCGAAAGCATGTGAACCTCATCGATAATGTAGATCTTGTAGCGCGCGCTGGCGGCCCGGTAGCGAACGCTGTCAATGATTTCGCGAATGTCGTTGACGCCGGTGCGGCTGGCGGCGTCCATCTCCATCACGTCGACATGGCGGCCTTCCATGATGGCGACGCAGTGTTCGCACTGGCCGCAGGGTTCGGTCGTGGGGCCGCCCTCACCATCCGGACCGACGCAGTTCATCCCTTTGGCGATGATCCGCGCGGTTGTGGTTTTTCCGGTGCCCCGAATACCGGTCATGATGAAGGCCTGCGCAATCCGATCGGCCTCGAACGCGTTTTTCAGGGTGCGCACCATGGCATCCTGACCCACCAGATCGGCAAAGGTTTCTGGGCGATATTTGCGGGCGAGAACCTGATAGGCGGGGCTGGGCGTGTCTGTCATGTCTTCTCGTTCGGATTCGGGGCTTCGGCACAGCGTAGTGGCCACCGCTGCCCGCGTCCACAGCGGCGCGTGATGATTTTTGTTTTAGAAACGGATCGGTTTCGCACTAAACTGGATCAACAGATTTAATGACTCAATTTTGTAACGAGTTCTTTGGGGAGGACACAGTTCATGTCGCAACTGGTTATCTATGCCCTGCAAGTCGGAGGCGGAACGCTTGCCCTGACCTCGATGCCCGGACGTGGTGGGGATTATGCCGTTGATCTTGATACGATCGCGGCGTGGAAGCCGGGGCTTGTTGTGTCGATGACAACGGATGTCGAGATGCTTCAGGACGGGGCGCAGAGTTTTGGCAGTGATATTCAAAGCCGCGCCAGCCGGTGGGTTCATTTGCCGATCGAAGATTTTGGCGCGCCGACACAGGCGGTTCAGGAGGCATGGTCATCGGTCAGCGCCACCGCCCGACACGCATTGTCAGGTGGTGGCCGGGTGCTGGTGCATTGCCGGGGCGGCTGCGGCCGCTCCGGGATGGTTGTTCTGCGGCTGATGGTCGAATGCGGCGAAAGAGCCGACAAGGCGCTAGAGCGTTTGCGGGCCCTGCGCCCCTGTGCCGTTGAGACCGACGCGCAATTGGCCTGGGCATCCCGCTTTACTCAGGCGCAGGTCGGATAGCCTCAGGCTGAAAGCTGCTCGGGTGCGTGCATGACTTTGCGGGGCCGCAGCGTTTCAACCTCAATCATCGCGCAGGGCGGATTTGCGATGACGCCGGATGGCAAGGTGCTGAATGTATTCCCGAAAATCAGATCTGCATAAGTGTACAGATCCTCAATCGCCGCTTCGGGCTGCGTTTCGCAAAAGATGCGAATGCCGTCTGATCCCGCCCGGAATTTTGCATGGCAGCCTTCGGTGCAATGTGAAAGCTCGCTGCTGCCGTCAAACTCGAAATCGTCACTTGTAGCAGATGTGGCCTGCGTCATGGCCTCTGCAATCGAGCGTGCCAGCCGTGCCAAAGCCGGGCAGGTCTTGCCCGTCCGCTGACATACAGTTGCACTGTACTCATGCGATTTTGTCTTCCAGATCATCCTGCGCCCTCCGCGCGTGGTGGACAGGATATTTGGGACAGGTGGGACAGCGTATTGCAGTCAGTGCCTGCCCGGACACCCCGCCCGAGTTTCGGTTTCGTTTTTGATGGCAGGTCTCCTGACTTGCGGGTCATCGCTTTGCCAACCTTCCCAGCCTTTGGGCCAGTGGTGTTTCGGCATTGCTTACCGCTTACAGTTGCGGGGGCAGTCGCGGATTTGGTTGATGTCTGAGTGACCAGACAGAACCGCACCGTGTTCCCTTTTCATCCCGATCCCTTGTGGGGGCCGGAAACCATCGCACAACCGCTAGCGTCTGACCCGGTGCCGAGTCAAGTCGATCTTTTGTCCGGACGTCTGGTCATGCTGGAAGCGCCTTTGGTTCCTGCCTAGTGTCAACGGCAGCGACGTTCGAAAACCCATGTTTCAGAGAAAAACCAGAGATCATGTTGGACACAGAGCAGACGGTATTGACCGAAGATTTCCGCTTCCCGTCTGGGTCGGCGACGCTGTCGGCTCGGTTGTATCGACCGGCGACGCAGCCCGAAATCGCGGTCGTGTTGAACAGTGCAACGGGCGTGCCGCGTGACTACTATCGTCATTTTGCGCGTTGGCTGGCCGCCGAGCAGGGTATGGCCTGCCTGACTTATGATTATCGGGATTACGGGCATTCTTTATCGGGCCACCTGAAAGAGTCCCGAGCCACGATGGCGGATTGGGCATTGATCGACATGCCCGCCGCCCGGGCGGAAATGCGCAGGCGGTTTCCCGATGCGCAGCATTGGACCATTGGCCATTCGGTCGGCGCGATGCTGGGGCCAGTGCAGCCGGATATCGATCTGATTGACCGGATGATTTGTGTGTGTTCGGGTTTGGTGACGTTGAGTGACCATCCCTGGCCTTATCGAGGTTTGGCCGGGTTGTTCTGGTATGGTCACGCCCCACTATTGGCGCGGGCGCTTGGATACCTGCCGGGAAAGGCGATCGGCTTTGGGTCGGATCTGCCTGCCTCGGTTTATTGGCAATGGCGCAAATGGTGTACGGCACCGTTAAACTATGTGCCTGAGATCGGGAAAAACCTGCCCGATGCGTGTTGGGACGGTTCAGGGACGCCAGTGGATTTGTTCACTTTCGAGGACGACCAGATGGTCCCGCCGAAAGCGGTTTGGCGGCTTGCCGACCTTTACGGCCCTGACGCCAAGCGGCATCTGCTGAGCCCTGACGATTTCGGGTTGTCTGAGATCGGGCATATCGGTGCCTTTGCCCGACGCAATGCGGCCGTCTGGCCACGTTTGATCGAACCCTAATAAGGTTTCAGGATCAGTTCGCCCCAAAGCGCTAAGCCGCCCATGGCGCATTCGCGTTACAATGTAGGGAAAGTGAGAGGTTGGACATCGACCCAAGCGGGGCTCGTTGTGGCTGCTTCCTTCCGGACCTGACCAGGTTGGCGAGGCGCTCGCCCGCGCCAACCTCTCGACTCTGGATATAGGGAAGGCTTCGGGAAAAGACAACCCGTCAGAGTGTCAGGCGAATGCGTTCAAAACCTTTGTCATCGGGTCCCAGTGCTTTGGGATCGAACAGGCTCAATTCGTCCAGATGCTTCAGGGCACCAGGACCTGTCCGCAGAATGGTTGTCTTGCCTGGCTGGGGCTTAAGCGAAAATGGATAGGGCTGCTTGGACAGCGGATCAGGTGGCAGCCGCTGGGTCAGGTAATCCTTCAATAAACCTTTGATCTCGAGCGGTGGCAGATTGATGGGTCGCGTGGACGGTAGGTTCGGGAAGTGCCCGCCTCCGCTGGCGCGAAAGTTGTTGAGGGCCAAGACGAATCTTTGATCGGGTCGCACGGGCTGACCTGCATATGTCAGATCATGAATCCGCCTGTGATCCGGATGGATCTTTTGCCCCTGCGCGTCGAAACGCGGTGGTTGCGAAGGGTCGATTTGATAGGACAGTCCAAATATGATGTCGAAATTGTACCCGGCCCGATCGGGGTTGGTCAGTTCGACCTCGGCGCCGGGTTTCAATCGATTGAACGTACTTGCTGACATTTCCAGCCAGTCCAGCAAGTGTGCGCCACTGATCTGGATTGCGCGCAGTTCGTTCGGATACACATGCAGGTCCGCAACATGGCGAAGACAAATCTCGCCCGCCGGAACTTCGGTGTAATTCCGAGGGCCCGCTCGTCCACCGCATTTGGCGGGCGAAGCAACTGACAAAATCGGCAGACCCGCAAGCGCCGTACCATGCAGGAACGGACGCAATGCGGCGGCTTGTGCAGCCGCCACCAAGGCAAGCCCGCGGTCCGGTGCGCAGAAACTGAAGTAACTGTGCAAATTGTCCGAGATTTGCGCAACAGGCTCGGCGACGGCACGTCGGGTTTCGCAGTGTGCTGCTGCACATAATCGTGCAATTTCAAGATCTTCCTCGGTGGCAATACCGTTGCTGAAAACGGTTCGGAGTTCGACGTGGCAATCATTGACCTGCAATCTGCCATCGGCCCCCTTGGCGACGTCCAAATCGATGACACCAAGGTATGAGCCAGCGTGTCCGGGCATCACCACAGGCGTTCCGTGCACTTGCCCCGTCAGGTGATCGACGTGAGCGTGAGTGTCACGGACCTTTCCGGGAAGCGTCAGGTGTGTGTGCCCGGCAACAATGGCATCGATGCCCGGGATGGCGGCGAGGGGAATAATAACATTCTCCATACCGGCCTCCGGTTCCGGGTTTCCGAGGCCGGAATGGGCCAGCGCCACCACCAGATCGCAACCTTTGTTGTGCAACGCGTCTGTACAAGAGCGCGCCGTAGCCAAAATGTCGTCTGCACTGACATCCCCGCCCAGATTATGCTCTTCCCAGCGCGCAGTTTGGGGCGGCAGAACCGAAAAGACACCGATGCGAACAGGTACTTCTTTGCCGCCCAAATGGATTTTGCGGTCCAGAATTGTGTAGCGTTGCCACGACTGTGTTCCACCGTCGCGATGCAGGTTGCTGCAAAGAACCGGACAGGGCGCTTGTGCAAGGATGTTGCCCAACGTTGGCAATCCAAATCCGAAATCGTGGTTTCCCAAACCAATCGCGTCATAGTCCAGCGCTTTGAACGCCAGCATCATCGGATGTGGGCTGCTGTCCTGCGCCGCCCATTCGCCTAGTGGCGTTCCTTGCAACGAGTCCCCGTTGTCGAACATCAGCACCAATGCGCCATTCGCTTCTTGCCGGGCTTTGCGGATCAGGCTGGCGGTGCGGGTCAATCCAAGCGTCGGGTCCGGTGTATCCGTGTAATAGTCAAAACCGGTCAGGTTCATATGCAAATCGGTCGTGGCCAGAATGCGAACGCGCCCACGATCTTCTGTGGGTTGAACCTGCGTCGGGGGGAATTTATTCACTTTGTTTATTCTACTTTTGAGTATTGCTTTTGATTAAGTTTATCAAAATGCATTCTAGATGATTTTTCCGAGGCCACCATGCGGCTTTTCAGCGGCATATCAGTGGGTTTTGCGCCTCGAATTGCGTTGCAACATGGCCTGAGGCATGGCAGCCCTGTGCGCAGGACTGGAAGGAAATCCGATGAAAAACGCAGAGCAGGTGACCTTTGGGGGGTCAGGCCTAGATCGGGCAGCACAACTTCGCGCAGATGCAGGCAAGCTGGCAGAAGCAGCGCGCAACCCGGATGCAAGGTGCATTATGCTGTGGCGAGGTAAACTGCTGGTGGTCGGCGAGGCTCTGGATCAGCTTGCCTTGGTTCCGATGGCGCACCCACTGGTTAGTGATGGTCCCGGCGGTGTGATCGAAGCCCCTGTGTTTCTGGGCCTGAACTCAGAGGGGGATCCTTTGTTTGCCGCCGATATCTCGGCCTGGACGGCAGAGGGGCTGGACCTGACCGGTTTGGGAGAATTCGTGGACAAATCCGAACAGCAGCACCCGGATTTGCCGCAAGGACATGTGTTCGCCGAGCTTCGCCGGATCATGACACGACTGTCGCCACGCGATGCAGAACTGGCCGCAACAGCCAAAGCGGTTATCGGATGGCATGAAACCCATCGTTTTTGCGCCCGCTGCGGTGCCGTCAGCGAAATGACGCAAGGGGGATGGCAGCGCAGTTGCCCGTCCTGCGACGGCCAGCATTTCCCGCGCACAGATCCGGTGGTTATCATGCTGATTACACATGGGGACAGTGTGCTCATGGGTCGGTCTCCGGGCTGGCCAGAGGGGATGTTTTCGCTGCTGGCAGGCTTTGTCGAGCCTGGAGAAACGCTTGAGGCCGCAGTGCGGCGCGAAGTGATGGAAGAGGCTGGCGTGCCTGTTGGAGCGGTTTCGTACCTGTCCAGCCAGCCCTGGCCTTTTCCTGCGTCTCTGATGTTCGGATGCGCGGGCGAGGCGCTGTCTCGTGAGATCGAAATCGACCCGGTCGAGATCGAAGAGGCGATGTGGGTCAGCAAATCCGAAATGATGCAGGCTTTTGCGGGGGAACATCCAAGCTTGTTACCAGCCCGTAAGGGGGCTATCGCTCATTTTCTGCTTCAGAACTGGCTTGCAGATACGCTGGACTGAGGGAAAACTGGTTAAGCCATAAACAGCAAAGGTCAGCATGCAGTTTTCAGCGCGCGAAGATATCGAAGCCCCGATCAATTCGGTGTTCGACATGGTCTCGGATTTCGAACGGTTCGAGCGTATGGCCATGCGCCGTGGCATCGACGTGCGGCGTTTAGGTGGCGGCGCAATGGTGACTGCCGGCACCGAGTGGAAAACGGAATTCAAACTGCGCGGAAAGCCGCGCCAGATGTCGGTGGTGATGACAGACTACGACAAGCCGTCGCAAATGCGGTTTGAAGCTTCCAGCAAGGGAATGAGCGGCCTGACGACGGTTGATTTCTTAGCCTTGTCCCCACGCAGGACGCGCCTGAGCGTCGAGATGTCATTGGCTGCCAAATCCTTGCCTGCACGGTTGTTGCTGCAATCCATGAAACTGGGGCAATCGCGTTTTCGCAAGCGATTTCAGGTGCGGCTCAGCGAATTTGCCCGTGAGTTGGAGCAGCGTCACCTACACGGGGCATAGACGGCGTCCGCTGGGTTGATCGGAACAAGGCATACGGAAGAATCCTCAGATGTCGCACATTATTTTTCTGCATGGTGCATCAAGCAGCGGAAAAACGACGATTGCGCAGGCATTGCAGCAGAAGATCGAACAGCCTTTCTGGCATATCTCAATCGATCATTTGCGCGATTCCGGCGTTCTGCCGCTGGATCGCTATCGCCGTGGTGAGTTTGATTGGTCCGCCGACAGATCAGCCTTCATTGATGGGTTTCATCAGTCGCTGGCAGCCTATGCGACGTCTGGCAACAATCTGATTTTGGAGCATATTCTGGATACGCCGGAATGGGCCGAAGACCTGCACCACCTCTTCCGCCCGTTCGATGTTCTGTTCGTAGCTGTCCATTGCCCGGTTCCCGAGTTGAACGCGCGCGAACGATCGCGCGGTGATCGCGTTGTCGGTAGTGCCGAATGTGACCAGTCGGTGATCCATGCAGGCAGAATCTACGACATCGAGATCGATTCGATGGACGGCATCGATGCCAACGTTCAGACAATCCTTCAGGCATGGCGCAGCGATCTGCGTCAATCGGAATTCAGTCTTCCATTCGAATGATACGTCAGCCGCGCGGTTGGGCCGCCGGATAAACGCCAAGAACTTCTACGTTGGTCGTGAAATGCTCCAGCTCATCCATGGCCAACTGAACGTTCCGGTCTTCGGGATGACCGACGATATCCGCATAAAATTGCGTCGCGGTGAAAGACCCGTCGACCATATAGCTTTCCAGCTTGGTCATGTTGATGCCGTTGGTGGCAAACCCGCCCATGGCTTTGTAGAGCGCGGCTGGGATGTTGCGGACTTGGAACACAAAGCTGGTGATCATCCCGTGTTCGCCACGGCGCGATAAATCCGACTCGCGTGACATGACCAGGAAACGGGTCGTGTTGTCATCGTTGTCCTCGATATGGCGGGCCAGGACGTTCAGGTCATAAATCTCACCGGCCAATTCACTGGCCAAAGCGGCGGAATGCAGATCACCCACCTCGGCGACTTCGCGCGCGGCGCGGGCGTTATCGGGGCTGACGCGACCGCGAATGCCATGTTCCTTAAGGAAACCGGCGCATTGCGGCAACAACACCAGATGGGAATGCGCCTCGGTGATGTCTTCCAGTTTTGCACCCGGCACGCCGAGCAGGTTGATATGCACACGCACAAACGCTTCGTCGATGATATGCAAACCGCTGTGCGGCAACAGGCGGTGAATATCAGCGACCCGACCATAGGTTGTGTTTTCGACCGGCAGCATCGCCAGATCGGCCGCGCCAGAGCGGACCGATTCGATCACATCTTCGAATGTGCGGCAGGGCAGGGCCTCCATATCGGGCCGCGCGTTGCGGCAGGCCTCGTGACTATAGGCGCCCGGTTCGCCCTGAAAGGCAATGCGTTTGGTCATTTGGTCGATTCCATGCAACAAGTTCGCGATTTGGTCGTTTCGTCGCGGTGTCTATACCTTGCCTCTCGCAAGTGGAAGCCTTAGACACCTGCCCAGACAGCTGAAATGGACACGCGATCAATGTTCGACACGATGACAGTTACCAAGGCCGCCGCAGGCCTGTTCGGCACTTTCCTGGTGCTGCTTCTGGCCAAATGGGGGGCAGATGTCCTCTATTACTCCGGTGGCCATGGCACGGCTGAGGCCGCCTACATTATCGAAACCGAAAGCTCGGGCGAAAGTGCCGACGGCGAAGAAGTGGTCTTCGAAGACCTGCTGGCCGCCGCAGACGTCGAGAAGGGCGCGAAAGTGTTCCGCAAGTGCACCGCGTGCCACAAGCTGGAAGATGGCGCAAACGGAACCGGCCCCTACCTGTACGCCGTTGTTGATCGCCCGGTCGCTTCGGCAAAAGGGTTCACCGGTTATTCGGCCAGCATGCAGGCGCATGGCGGCAACTGGACACCCGAGGCGCTGGATGCCTTCCTGGAACGCCCAAGCGCATACATCTCGGGCACGTCGATGAGCTTTGCCGGTCTGAAAAAGCCGCAGGATCGCGCAGACGTGATCGCCTATCTGCAGACAATCGGCAACTGATTGCCTGACAGATCAGAGAATTTCCAAGCCGCTGCCCTGTGCAGCGGCTTTTTTTGTCTGAAGGAAACTTCACAAAGCGCTCACGCATTCTAAACTTGAATCTGTCAGTGCTGGCACTTTAGCTAGCGGTTACGACATTGACGAAGACAATGACCCAGAGGACGAGCCACATGATATCGCTGATGCCCGCTTCACGTGATCTTAAGATAAGGCCATGGGCTGGCATATTGGGGCTTTGCGCTGCTTTGGTTGCCCCGCAAGTCGTTTGGGCATTGGACGAGGGTGTCACCAGCAGTCATGGGTATTCGTATTTCGGCAACCTGGATTACCCCGCTGATTATACCCACCTGAACTATGTGAACCCTGATGCGCCCAAGGGTGGTGAGCTGTCTTTGGCGGCCTCGGGCACGTTCGATTCTCTCAATCCCTATTCCCGCAAGGGGCGCGCCGGTGCATTGACGACGCTGCAATATGATCGCCTGATTGAAAGTGCCGATGACAGTGTCGGGCAGTATTACGGCGTGGTGGCGAAAAGTCTGGAATATGACGAAGGACGCAACTACGTCATCTTTCACTTACGGCCCGAGGCAACCTTTTGGGACGGCACTCCGGTAACGGCGGAAGACGTGGTTTATAGCCACCGCCTGTTCATCGAACAGGGCTTGCCGTCCTATGCGCAGGCTGTTGGCCGCATGGTGACGGGGGCTGAGGCGCTGGATGACCACACGGTCAAGTTCTCGTTCAACCCCGAAGTGACCCGCCGCAGCCTGATCGAAACGGTTGGCGCGACACCGGTCTTCTCCAAAGCATGGTTCGAAGCGGATGAATCCCGACGTCTGGATGAACCGCGACTGGAAGTGGCGGTTGGATCTGGGCCGTATAAGCTCGATAGCTATGACATCAACCGCCGGATCGTTTACAAGCGCCGTGAAGACTATTGGGGCAAGGATCTGCCGTTCAACGTTGGTCGGAACAATTTCGATACAATCCGCGTCGAGTATTTTGCCGACCAGACGGCGGCGTTCGAAGGGTTCAAAGCGGGTGAATACACCCTGCGTATCGAAAATGACCCCAAGCTTTGGGCAACGGGGTATGACTTCCCCAAGCTGAACGAAGGTGTCGTGGTTCGCGATGAGATCGTGGATGGCAGCCCGCCGACACCCTCGGGTTTCGTTTTCAATCTCGGAAAACCGCAATTCGCCGACAAGAACGTCCGCAAGGCGCTTGCCTTGGCCTTCAACTTCGAATGGGCAAATGAATCCTTGCTGTTTGGCCTGAATTCGCCACGCAATTCCTTTATCCAAGGTACTCCGCTTGAGGCACAAGGCCTGCCCGAGGGTGGGGAACTGGCGTTTCTGCAATCTCTGGGTGACGTCGTGCCCGCGGACCTTCTGACGGAACCGGCTGTGCTGGCCCACGAGTCCAACCCCGCGCGCCTGAATGATCGGAGAAATCTGCGCAAAGCGGCAAAAATACTGGATGAGGCTGGATGGCCCGTAGGTGACGGCAATGTGCGACGCAATGCCGAAGGGCAGACACTGAAGGTGAATATCCCCTATCCTTCGAACCTGCCAACATCGACCGCCACGATGATCGAAACCTATGTTCAGAACCTTCAGGCCATCGGCGTCGATGCTTCGGCGGAAAAGGTTGATCCGGCGCAATACACTCTGCGCAGCCGCGAGCGCGACTACGACATGGTCTATTCCACGCGCTACGGATCATTCCTGTCGACCGGTGGTGGGTTGAGCCAGATGTACGGATCGGAAGAGGCCGCATTCAGCCTCTTCAATCCGGCCGGATTGGCCAGCCCCTTGGTCGACGCGATTATCGAGGCTTCCTTTGATACCGACAACCAGGCGGATCAGGACGCGGCATTGATGGCGCTGGATCGCGCCCTGCGGTATGAGTTCTTCGTAGTCCCCGTAGGCTACATCCCTGACTACTGGACGGCATATTACGATATGTACGAATACCCTGAAAACCTGCCGCCCTATTCACTGGGTCATCTGGACCTGTGGTGGATCAATCCGGAAAAAGAGGCCGCGTTGAAAGCGAAAGGCGCACTGCGATAACATGGGCGCCTATATTCTAAGACGCTTGTTGCTGATCATTCCGACCCTTTTGGGCATCATGGTCGTCAACTTCACGCTGGTGCAATTCGTGCCAGGTGGGCCGGTCGAGCAGATCATCGCGCAGATCGAAGGGCAGGGGGACGTGTTCGCCGGATTTGCGGGCGGAGGCGATGCCGGTGCGGGGTCTGAACCAGCCGGCGGTGTTTTCGACGACAAGTATGTCGGCGCGCGGGGTCTGCCGCCTGAGTTCATTGCCGAGCTTGAAAAGGAATTCGGCTTCGACAAACCGCCGTTGGAACGTTTTCTGATCATGATGGGCAACTATCTGACGCTTGATTTCGGCGAGAGCTATTTCCGTTCGATCAGTGTGATTGACCTGGTGCTGGAAAAGATGCCGGTCTCCATCTCTCTGGGGCTGTGGTCGACCCTGATCGCCTATCTGGTGTCGATCCCGCTGGGCATTCGCAAAGCGGTCAAGGATGGCTCGCAATTCGATACCTGGACAAGCGGTGCGATCATTGTGGCGTATGCGATCCCGGGCTTCCTTTTCGCCATTCTGCTTCTGGTTCTGTTCGCCGGTGGATCGTATTGGCAGATCTTCCCGCTACGCGGTCTGACGTCGGACAACTGGGACAGTTTGAGCCTTTTCGGCAAGATCGCGGATTATTTCTGGCATATTGCGTTGCCGACAATTGCGCTGACGATCTCGGCCTTTGCGACGCTGACATTGCTGACCAAGAACTCGTTTCTGGATGAGATCAAAAAGCAATATGTCATGACCGCCCGCGCCAAAGGTCTGAGTGAAAGCAAGGTGCTCTATGGCCACGTGTTCCGCAACGCGATGCTGATCGTCATCGCAGGCTTTCCGGCCGTGTTCATCGGCGTGTTCTTTGGTGGGTCGATCATTATCGAGACCATCTTCTCGCTGGACGGTCTGGGCCGCCTTGGGTTCGAGGCTGCCGTGGCGCGGGATTATCCGGTGATTTTCGGCACCCTGTTCATCTTTGGCCTGATGGGGCTGGTTGTCGGCATCATCAGCGATCTGATGTATGTGCTGGTCGATCCGCGCATCGATTTCGAAAAGCGGGAGGGGTAAATGGCATTGTCCCCCCTGAACCAGCGCCGCTGGAGTAACTTTCGCCGCAACAAGCGCGCCTTCTGGTCGCTGATCATCTTCGCGGTTTTGTTCGGCCTGTCGCTGTTTGCCGAGTTCATCGCCAACGACAAACCCATCCTCGTGAAATACCGCGGTGAGTTCTACACGCCGGTCTTCAACTTCTACGCCGAAACCGAATTTGGCGGCGACTTCCAGACAGAGGCGATCTATCGCGACCCCGAGGTTCAATGCCTGATTGACAGTGGTGGATTGGAAGAGTGTTTCGACGATCCCGAAGGCATCATCGAACAGATCGACGCCGGTACATTCCAGGCGGAAGGGTTCGAGCGTGGCTGGTCGCTTTGGCCGTTGATCCCCTATTCCTACAATACGTCTGTGGATCGCCCCGGGGCCGCGCCCTTGCCGCCCAACGGTCAGAACCTGCTGGGCACGGATGACACCAAACGCGATGTGCTGGCCCGGGTGATCTACGGTTTCCGACTGTCGATCCTGTTCACACTGCTTGTTACGGGTGCCGCCAGTCTGATCGGCATTTTTGCCGGGGCCATACAGGGCTTCTTCGGCGGTTGGCTGGACCTGATCTTTCAACGGATCATCGAGATATGGTCAGCGACCCCGTCGCTTTATGTCATCATCATCATGTTCGCTGTTCTGGGGCGAAGTTTCTGGCTGCTGGTAGCGTTGATGATCCTGTTCAGTTGGACCGGGCTGGTGGGCGTGGTGCGCGCCGAATTCCTGCGGGCACGGAACCTGGAATATGTGCGGGCTGCGCGGGCGCTGGGTGTGGGCAACATGACGATCATGTTCCGCCACATGCTGCCCAATGCGATGGTGGCCACCCTGACGTTCATGCCGTTCATCGTTACCGGAACCATCGGCGGTCTGGCCTCGCTGGATTATCTGGGTTTCGGCCTGCCGTCCTCGGCCCCCTCGTTGGGAGAGTTGACCTTGCAGGCCAAACAGAACCTGCAGGCCCCGTGGCTGGCTTTTACCGCCTTCTTCACCTTTGCCATCATGCTGTCTTTGCTGGTCTTCATTTTCGAAGGCGTGCGGGATGCGTTTGATCCTAGAAAGACCTTCTCATGAGCCTGCTGGATGTGAACAACCTCAAGGTCTCGTTCCGGCAGGACGGACAGATCAGTGCGGCGGTCAAAGGCGTGTCCTTTACCGTGGATCGGGGTGAGACGGTTGCCTTGGTGGGCGAGTCCGGATCGGGTAAATCCGTCACCGCCTTGTCGACCGTTTCACTGTTGGGCGACAGCGCACTGGTTGAAGGCTCGGTCACGTATGAGGGGCAAGAGATGATCGGCGCCTCGGAACAGCATCTTATGGATGTGCGGGGCAATGATATCAGCTTCATCTTTCAGGAGCCGATGACATCGCTGAACCCGTTGCACACGATCCAGAAACAAATGGCTGAATCGCTCGCCCTGCATCAGGGGGTGACGGGTGACGAGGCGCGGGATCGTATCCTTGAGCTGCTGACCAAGGTTGGAATTCGCGACCCCGAGGACCGTCTGGACAGCTATCCGCACCAGTTGTCGGGCGGGCAGCGGCAACGCGTTATGATCGCCATGGCGCTGGCCAACAAGCCGGACATCCTGATCGCTGATGAGCCGACGACGGCGCTGGACGTGACCATTCAGGCGCAGATACTCGAGCTGTTGGCCGAGTTACAGAAATCCGAAAACATGGGGATGTTGTTCATCACCCATGATCTGGGCATCGTGCGCCGGATTGCCGATAGGGTCTGTGTGATGAAGGACGGCGAAATCGTCGAAACCGGTGTGACGCGAGAAATCTTCGACAATCCACAGCATCCCTACACCCGCAAACTTCTTGCCGCAGAACCTTCGGGTCAGCCGGAAGCCGTTGCATCAGACGCGGAAGAGGTCGCGCGCACTGACCATCTGAAGGTCTGGTTCCCGATCCAGCGCGGGTTTCTGAAACGCACGGTTGGTTATGTGAAAGCTGTGAATGACGCCACCCTGAGCGTGCGCGCGGGTGAGACTCTGGGGATCGTGGGTGAAAGCGGGTCGGGCAAGACGACGCTGGCGCTGGCGATCATGCGGTTAATTGCGTCCGAGGGCGGCATCTCCTTCCGCGACCAGGATGTGCGAAGATGGTCTACGCGAGAGCTGCGCCGCCTGCGCAAGGATATGCAGATCGTGTTTCAGGACCCGTTCGGCAGTCTCAGCCCGCGCATGACCTGTCAGCAGATCATCGCGGAAGGTCTGGCGATTCACAAAATTGACCCTCATCGCGCCCCGCGCGAACTGGTGGCAGAGGTGATGACCGAAGTGGGTCTGGATCCTGCGGCGATGGACCGGTATCCGCACGAGTTTTCAGGCGGTCAGCGCCAGCGCATCGCCATTGCGCGGGCAATGGTTCTGCGCCCCAAGCTTCTGGTGCTGGATGAACCGACCAGCGCACTGGACATGACGGTTCAGGTTCAGATCGTCGATCTGCTGCGCGATTTGCAGAAGAAGTACGGGCTGGCCTATCTGTTCATCAGCCATGACCTGAAAGTTGTGCGGGCCATGTCTCACAACGTCATCGTCATGCGTAACGGTGACGTGGTTGAAATGGGCACGGCCGAGGATTTGTTCGAAAACGCGCAGACCGACTATACCCGCGAATTGATTGCGGCGGCGGGCTGAAATCAGCCCGCCTATTTCAGTCGTTCAAGCGCTGGCCTTTTCTTTGGCTGCCGCTTTGGGAACAGGCCCGCGCAGCTCTTCGTAATGGTCAAAGCTCAGCTTGACCCACCCGGTTCCACGTGTGGCGCTGGCGAGGGTACGGTGCAGTTCATCCTCGGCCACGGCGGGGATCTGAGCATTGAAGATCTCCCACCCAGAGGCGTTTGGGTTGCCCTCAAATCCCAGAACCTGCCCTTGCAGCGTGCTGATCGTTGGCACGAGATCACCAACAAAATCGGACGGCAGGTGAATTTCAGCGGTCAGGATCGGTTGTAGAACCACCGGCTTGGCCTGCGGCAACGCCTCACGCACGGCATTCTTGCCTGCGGTTCGAAACGCATAGTCTGAACTGTCCACGTCATGGTGTTTGCCGTCGCTCAGGGTCACTTTGACATCGACCACGGGAAAGCCCTCGGGGCCTTGTTCCAGCGCATCCTTGGCACCGTGTTCCACGGACGGGATGTAGTTCTTGGGCACCGCGCCGCCCTTGACCACCTCTTCGAACTGAAAGCCCGATCCGCGAGGCAGGGGCGCGACGGAAATTACCACATCTGCAAATTGCCCGGCACCGCCGGACTGTTTGCGATGGCGATGGCGATGTTCGACGGGCGAGCGGATGGTCTCGCGATAGGCGGTTTCGACTTGGTCCGCTTCAATCTCGATCCCGAAATCCTCGGCCAGCTTGGCAGTCACCCGACGCATATGCTGCGGTCCTTGCGATCCAAGGATCGAATGACCGCTCAACTCATCCTGATGCACGTGCAGACCGGGGTCGATTTCGACGAGACGGCTCAGGGCATTGGACAGGCGTACATCGTCCCGCTCATGCGCGGGTGAGACGATCTGGCGATGCGCGACCGGATGCGAGGCTGCCCATTCCGGCAGTTCCGTCGCTGAATTGCTGTCGTAGATGTAGCCGGGGTTGAGGTGATCGGATTTCACCGCCAGCCCGATCTGCCCGGCGTCCAGCGTGGCGATTTGGGTCTTGGCATCCAGCGTTGTCAGGTTACCGACGGTCTCACCGCCCAAAGCCTCATGGGCTTGCACACCGTCCCCAAGACCGCGCAAAACGACGATCTTTCCGATGTGTTTTTTGACATCTGCAAAACCAGCAATGGCGCGGGCACTGTCCGCGGCCTCGTCCCGTCCGGCAGCGATATCAAACTCAGGTGCTTCGTGCCGCAGGGCCTTCATCAGTCGCGTCAGCCCGTTGCCGTGGCTCGCGGCCCCCAGACATGCTGGGATCAACTGATGGTTTTGCAGGACCTGCGCGGCCAGGTCATAAACCTCGTCACTTGGCGGCTGCTTGTCTTCGATCAACTGCTCCAGCAGGTTGTCATCGAAATCGGATAGGGTTTCCAGCAACTCGGTCCGGGCTTCCTGCTCGCGGTCTTCCACGGATTGAGGCAGTTCGATCAGGGCCGAGGGTTGGCCTTCCTGATACTTCCAGGCCCGTTCCGAAATCAGATCAACCGCGCCGATGATCGTGTCGCCTTCGCGGATGGGCACCTGCCGCAGCGCGATGTGATTGGTGCAGTATGTTTGCAGCGCTGCGATGATGTCGCGAATTCGGCCGTTGGGGTTGTCCATCCTGTTGATGAACAGAAAACAGGGAATACCGGCCTCTTCGACCAACCGCAGATAAGGCGCGCACAGAACGGCGGCATTTGGGTCGGGGGGCACGACCACGACGGCCGCATCTGAGATGGCCATTGCGGGACCGACATAGGCCAGCGCATCGCCACCCCCATCAACGTCAATCGCGCACCAGGGCTCGTCCAAGTAAGAAAAACCGTGCAAATGCACGGTTCCGGAAACATCGAATGTGGTGGGGCGCCCGTCGAGGCGGCTGATGGCCTCGACCAGAGTAGATTTGCCCGATTGGCTGGGCCCTAGGACGGTGAAGACGCGCATGAGTGTTGTCCCTCTTTCAGGTTGCAGAATGGTTGCACGAAAGGGACCGACCGACGCATTCGCGCCGACAAGGAGTGTCTGTATTTTGCCCGCCTCAGACAGCAGGGTGAAACATCACCCCACAACACAAGTGTGGGAAAAACCGCAGGCGTGCGTCAAGCCCCTGATGTGTTTTCCGCTGCACGGGCCAAATGTTGCCCGCAGAAAAAGGTCAGATCGCCGAACTGTGCCCGGCTTTGCTGAGGTCATAGGCATCAAAGCTGCGGGCGATCATCCGGGTCAGCGCGCGCGCCTCGGGCGGAACGTAAAGCCCATCCTCGGTGATCTGCAACAGCCCGTCGAAAGAGGCATTTGCCGCGCGATACATCTCGTCCAGCGCGGCAGCCGAGACATCGTGGTCACGCAGAATTTCCGCCGAGTTGATCTGAAAATCGCACATAAGCGCCTCGATCAGGCGGGCGCGCAGGACGTCCTGACCTTTAAACAGATGCCCCCGAGAGGTTGAAAACTGCCCGTTGCGGATGGCTTTGGTATGGGCGGATGTGGCTGGTGCGTTCTGCGCATAGCCCTGCGGAAAGCGCGAGATCGAACTGGCCCCGACACCGATCAGCACATCGGCCTGATCGTCAGTATAGCCCTGAAAGTTGCGCTTCAGACGGCCCGCACGCAGAGCGTGGGTCAGCCCGTCATCCTGCGTGGCAAAATGGTCGATGCCGATTTCGGCATAGTTATCCCACAAAAACAGCCGCCGGGCCGTATCGAACAGCTCAAGCCTTTGTTCCGGCGTGGGCAGGGCGTCCGAGGGAATCAACTGCTGGCGTTTGGCCATCCACGGCACATGAGCATAGCCGTAAAGCGCCACGCGATCCGGGCTGAGCGACAGGAGTTTCTGCACACTTTCGGTCATGCGCGCCTTGGTCTGATGGGGCAGGCCAAAAAGGATATCGGCGTTCAGGCTGGTGATGCCGCGGGCGCGGATCATGTCGATGGCATCGCGGGTGGTGTCGTAGCTTTGAATGCGGCCGATGGTTTTTTGAATTTCGTCATCGAAATCCTGTACCCCGATCGAGGCGCGGTTCATGCCGGCATCTGCCAGCGCATCCAGGCGAGCCTCGTCAACCTCGTTCGGATCGATCTCGACCGAGAATTCGGCATCGGGCCCCAGGGGGACGATGCCCAGAATGTGCCGCGCAAGATCGCGCATCAGCTGGGCATTCAGCAAGGTCGGTGTCCCACCACCCCAGTGCAGGCGCGACAGCACCACGCCCTCGGGCAATCTTTGCGCCAGAAGGTCCAGCTCGGCCTTCAAGACATCCACATAGGCGATCACCGGGTTGTCGGTTTGCGTTCCCTGCGTCCGACAGGCGCAGAACCAGCACAGCCTGCGGCAGAACGGGACATGTATGTACAGGGAAATGGCGCTGCCGGGTTTGATGCCGGATATCCAGTCGCCAAACAGATCGGCCCCCACATCATTGCTGAAATGAGGGGCTGTGGGATAGCTGGTGTAACGCGGAACTTTCGCGTCAAAAAGTCCAAGCTTTGCCAATTGTGGTTTCACTATCATAGCGATACCCTTAAGGGGCAGGCGACCTAGGTGCTTTGATGGAGATCAAGTGGAAACGCGCATGACGATAAAAGCACAGTTTGACCATTCCAATTGCACAGACTGCCCGATTCGACATCGTGCTGTCTGTGCCAGTTGTGATGCTGATGAGCTGGAAGAGCTTGAAAGCATTAAATATTACCGCAGTTTTGAGGCGGGGCAGACTATTATCTGGTCTGGGGATCAGATGAATTTTGTCGGCTCGGTCGTGGCTGGGATCGCGACTTTGACGCAGACGATGGAAGATGGCCGGACCCAAATGGTCGGCCTGCTGCTGCCCAGCGACTTCGTGGGACGCCCGGGGCGCGAGATTGCGCCCTACGATGTTCAGGCGACCACGGATGTCGTGATGTGCTGCTTCCGCAAGAAGCCGTTTGAAGAGTTGATGGATCACACCCCGCATATCGCCCATCGCCTTTTGCAGATGACGCTGGATGAGCTTGACGCCGCGCGTGAGTGGATGCTGGTCCTGGGGCGCAAGACAGCGCGTGAGAAGATTGCCAGCCTGTTGTCGATCATCGCCCGTCGGGACGCATCGATCAGTCAAAAGGGTCTGTCGGGGCCCATGGTGTTCGACCTGCCCCTGACCCGAGAGGCCATGGCGGATTATCTCGGCCTGACGCTGGAAACCGTCAGCCGCCAGATCTCGGCCCTTAAAAAGGACGGCATTATTACGCTGGAGGGCAAGCGTCACGTAACCATCCCCGATCTGGGCCGCCTGATGGAAGAGGCGGGTGATGATTCGGATGGCGGTTTTCTGATTTAACCTGCGTTTAACGCGTGACAATTGCCGCAGCGATTGGTTGCGGAACACTCTAACTCAGGAGCATGGCATGGAATTCAGCAGTGTGTTGGCGATGCTGTTTATCGGCGCAATCGCCGGTTGGCTGTCCGGCAAGATCATGGAAGGCCGAGGGTTCGGCCTGTTGGGGAACGTAATCGTCGGGATCGTCGGCGCGTTTCTGTCAGGGATGATCTTCCCGGCGCTTGGGTTCGCCGTGGGTGGTGGCCTGCTGTCGTCGATCTTCTTTGCGACAATCGGCGCGGTAATTCTGCTGTTCGTGATCGGACTTGTTCGCAAAGGATGACAAAAGCCGCCGGTTCAGGCGGCTTCTGACATTATTAACCGGATCAGTGTGCCAGGAATACGGGCACCGTGGATTGTTCAAGCATATTGCGGGTTGCGCCGCCCAGAATGGCTTCGCGAAAACGGGAATGGCCATAAGCGCCCATCACGATCATATCCGATTCCGTATCGGAGGCGTGTCGGTTCAGGATATCCGACACGCGCGTCATGGTTTTGCTGAGCACATCAATCTCGCATTTCACACCGTGACGGGCCAGCATCTGCGACAACATCCCACCCGGATCAGACCGATCCGGCCCATGCCGGGGCGGGTCGATGACCACGATCCGGACCAGCTCAGCCTGTTTCAGGAAGGGCAGGGCGTGTCGAATGGCGCACATCGCTTCCACGCTTTCATTCCAGGCAATCATGATGTTGCTGGGGACCTTCAGAGGCTCAGTCTCGTCCGGAACAACCAGAACCGGGCAATGCCCTTCGAACATGGCTGCTTCGATGATGGGTTCGGCCTCGGCTCCGCGATCTTTGCCATAGGGATGCGGCAGAATCACCAGGTCTGAAAACCGGGCCCGATGCGCGACATGGCGTCCGATATCGGCGATCTGGGCGACGCCATGTTCGGCGGACCACCGAACCCCGGACTTGCCAAGATAGTCGTTGGCAAAGCTCAACAGTTCTTCTGCTTCGGCATTGGCCCGGTTGAGTGTTTCCTGAACGATCAGCGCATTCGCACCGGCATAATAGTAGCCTGTCTGACTGCGGTCGACGCCAAGGCAAAGTGTTTCGGCATGGGCATCCTGAGCCTCTGCCAGCGCCACCATCTGCGCCAGAGCAGCCGGAGCCGTCTGCGTTTCGGTCATGACAGTGAGAAGAGTTTTGTACGCCATTGCGACCTCATGTTTCGGGCAATTAGTCTCATGTGACCAGTTGGCCTATTTCCTCTACAATGCGTGTCACAGAAAACGCAGAACTGTCTTGATACAGATCAAAGCAGTAGTGGTCGCCGTGCTTCAGAACGGCAGCCAGTCAAATGGGTTTCGCGCGTCATAAGAATCAAAAACGCGCGGGGCATGGCAAAGGGACGCAATATGTCGAATTACATCAAGCTGATCGTGCTTGGGCTGGTCGCGCTGTTCGCAGCGATCGGCACCAATTATGCACGCGATTTGGCGTATCAGGTACATGCATTGCTGGTGATGCTTATCGCCGGCGGCCTGTTCATCTGGACGCTTCGAAACACCGATGAGCCAGATATTCTTGTAGATCGCTCGGCGGAATACATGGATGACGTGATCCGCTATGGCGTGATCGCAACGGCGTTCTGGGGCGTTATCGGGTTTCTGGCAGGAACCTTTATCGCTTTTCAGCTGGCTTTTCCGGTGCTGAATTTCGAATGGGCGCAGGGGTATCTGAATTTCGGCCGTTTGCGCCCGCTGCACACCTCGGCGGTGATTTTTGCCTTTGGTGGTAACGCCTTGATCGCGACCTCGTTCTACGTGGTGCAGCGCACCAGCGCCGCGCGTCTGTGGGGCGGCAATCTGGCGTGGTTCGTATTCTGGGGCTATCAGCTGTTCATCGTGCTGGCCGCTACCGGCTATGTGCTGGGTGGAACGCAGTCCAAGGAATATGCCGAACCCGAATGGTATGTCGACCTGTGGCTGACCATTGTCTGGGTGGCCTATCTGGCCGTCTATCTGGGCACGATCATCAAGCGGAAAGAGCCCCATATCTACGTGGCAAACTGGTTCTATCTGGCCTTCATCGTCACCGTTGCCATGCTGCACCTGGTCAACAACATGACCATCCCGGTCAGCATCTGGGGTTCCAAATCGGTCATCGTCTGGTCAGGTGTTCAGGATGCCATGATCCAGTGGTGGTACGGCCACAACGCTGTGGGCTTCTTCTTGACCGCCGGTTTCCTGGGCATGATGTATTACTTCATCCCAAAGCAGGCCGAACGTCCCGTTTTCTCGTACAAACTGTCGATCATCCACTTCTGGGCGCTGATCTTCCTGTATATCTGGGCCGGTCCGCACCACCTGCATTATACCGCGCTGCCTGACTGGGCTTCGACGCTGGGCATGGTGTTCTCGGTGATCCTGTGGATGCCGTCCTGGGGTGGCATGATCAACGGTCTGATGACCCTGTCGGGTGCATGGGACAAGCTGCGTACTGACCCCGTGATCCGGATGATGGTTATCTCGGTCGGCTTCTACGGCATGTCCACCTTTGAAGGTCCGATGATGTCGATCCGTGCGGTGAACTCGCTCAGCCACTACACAGACTGGACCATTGGTCACGTGCACTCGGGAGCGCTGGGCTGGAACGGCATGATCACCTTTGGTGCGCTGTACTTCCTGGTGCCTGTCCTGTGGAAGCGTGAACGCCTGTACTCGCTGCAGATGGTCAGCTGGCACTTCTGGCTCGCCACCATCGGCATCGTGCTCTACGCCGCGTCGATGTGGGTCACCGGTATCATGGAAGGCCTGATGTGGCGCGAAGTGGATGCCAACGGCTTCCTGGTGAACTCGTTCGCCGACACCGTGGCGGCCAAGTTCCCGATGTATGTGGTGCGTGCTTTGGGTGGCGTCATGTTCGTCGCTGGCGCTGTGATCATGTGCTACAATCTGTGGATGACTGTGCGGAAAGCGCCGGCCAAAGAGGCCAGCCTGACCGTCGCGGTCCCGGCTGAATAGAGGGAGGGCCGGAGCAATGGCAATTCTCGACAAACATAAGATCCTCGAGACCAACGCGACCCTCCTGCTGATCTTCAGCTTTCTGGTCGTGACCATCGGTGGCATCGTGCAGATCACCCCGCTGTTCTATCTTGAGAACACCATCGAGAAGGTGGAGGGCATGCGCCCTTACACCCCCCTGGAGATGGCCGGGCGTGAAATCTACATCCGCGAAGGCTGCTACACCTGCCACAGCCAGATGATCCGCCCGATGCGGGATGAGGTTGAACGTTATGGCCACTATTCGCTGGCAGCCGAGTCGATGTATGACCACCCGTTCCAGTGGGGATCGAAACGCACCGGGCCTGATTTGGCACGTGTTGGTGGCCGCTACTCGGACCAGTGGCACGTAGATCACCTGCGGGACCCGCAATCGGTGGTGCCGGAATCGGTGATGCCGAAGTATGGTTTCCTCGAACACCGCAAGATCGACGGCAAGTATATTGGTGACATCATGGCGGCGAATGCGGTCGTGGGCACGCCCTATACCGAAGAGATGCTGGCAAACGCGCAGGCGGATTTCCGGGCACAGGCCGATCCGGACAGCGACTATGACGGTCTGCTGGAACGCTATGGCGACAAGGTCAGTGTTCGCAACTTCGACGGTCAGCCCGAGCTGACCGAGGCTGATGCGCTGGTCGCTTACCTGCAGATGCTGGGAACGCTGGTCGATTTCTCGACCTTCACCCCGGACGCGAGCCGCTAGGGAGGGTGTGATGGAAGAATACACTCTCTTACGGCAATTCGCGGATAGCTGGATGCTGCTTGTGCTGTTTGTCTTCTTTGTTGGCATTATCATCTGGGTTTTCCGCCCCGGTGCCAGCAAGGAATACAAGGACACCGCCAACATCCCTTTCCGGCACGCAGATGCACCAGCGCCCCTGCGGGGCGACGACAAACCCGCCAAATCTGATTCCAAGGAGGCGCGGCAATGAGCAAGACACCTGAAAAACAGCCGGGCGATCCGAACACCACGGGCCACAGCTGGGACGGTATCGAAGAGTTTGACAACCCGATGCCGCGCTGGTGGCTGTGGACCTTCTATGTCACGATCTTCTGGGGCGTGATCTATACGATCATGTACCCGGCATGGCCTCTGGTTCAGTCGGCGACCGCCGGCGTGACGGGCTGGTCCTCGCGCGGTGAGGTGCAGCAAGAGATGGTTGCGTTTGAGGAAGCGAATGCGCCCTGGAACGCCAAGCTGGTGGAAACGTCGCTTGAGGATATCTCGAAAGACGCGGAACTGCAGCAATATGCGGTAAACTCCGGCGGCGCTGTATTCCGCACCTGGTGTGCGCAATGCCACGGCTCGGGTGCGCAGGGTGCGCCGGGTTTTCCGAACCTGCTGGACGACGCCTGGCTGTGGGGCGGTACGCTTGAAGATATCGAGTTCACCGTTGCCTATGGTATTCGAAACGAGGAAAGCGACGATGCGCGCTATTCCGAGATGCCGGCCTTTGGTGAGATTCTTGAGAAGGAAGAGATTACCCAGGTGGTTCAGTACGTCATGTCGCTGACCAATGCGCAGTCGGATGACGCGGCAGCGCAGGCAGGCAAGGTTGTCTTTGAAACCAACTGCGCGTCCTGCCACGGCGAAGACGGCAAAGGCGATGTCTTTCAGGGCGCGCCGAACCTGACCGATGCCATCTGGCTATACGGCGGCAGCGAAGAGGCACTGACTGAAACGGTTACCTACAGCCGCTTTGGCGTGATGCCTGCATGGGAAAATCGTCTGACCGACGCGCAAATCCGCGCTGTGACCGCCTATGTCCACCAGTTGGGTGGTGGTCAGTAAGTATCAAGGAATACCTTCGGACGGTTCGCCGCCCGAAGGTTTGGGCACCGGCTGTTCCATCTGTTCGCGCGTTTCCTGAACAGCCGGTGCTTTTTTAGCCAATTTCCGGCTGCTTTGCCACCGGGTTCGGGATGCTGCGGGTTCAGTTGAGTGTTTCCCTTGCAGTTAGCCCCGCTGCGACAATTGGTCGGAAGCCGATGTTTGTACTATCTTCATCACACTGGCCTGCTTGAAAAACACGTTATTTCCGGGCCGAAAACCGTGTGGCAGAGGCTTGGGCGTTTGAATTTCTCCAACCGCCAGCTCTCTGAAACGCAAAAGATGATTGCTCGATGCGCGTTTTGACCCATGTCAAAGTTCATCCGTGCATGATCTGGAACAAGACGCCTTCAGAAGACCCATTTGTGGAGCCAGCCAGTGAGCGATTCCGATCCCGCCCCCAGCCTTTACGCCCCGAGAGAACCCATCTTTCCAAGACGCGTTTCCGGGCCGTTTCGTAACCTGAAATGGATCATTCTCATCGTTACGCTGGGCATCTACTACGTGACGCCCTGGATCAGGTGGGATCGCGGCCCCAGCTTGCCGGATCAGGCTGTTCTGCTGGATCTGGCCAACCGCCGTTTCTATTTCTTCTGGATCGAGATCTGGCCGCATGAGTTCTACTTTGTGGCGGGTCTGTTGATCATGGCGGGCTTGGGTCTGTTTTTGTTTACATCGGCTCTGGGGCGCGTGTGGTGCGGGTATGCCTGTCCGCAAACAGTTTGGACGGACTTGTTCATTCTGGTCGAGCGCTGGATCGAAGGAGACCGAAACGCCCGATTGCGCCTGCATCGTCAGGAAAAACTGGATCTCCGCAAGGCCCGCTTGCGGGTGACCAAATGGGCCGCCTGGTTTCTGATCGGTTTGGCGACGGGCGGTGCCTGGGTGTTCTATTTCGCAGACGCACCGACACTGGCCCGTGATCTTGTGACCGGCAATGCCCACCCGGTTGCCTATACGACCATGCTGATCCTGACAGGCACCACGTTCTTCTTTGGCGGGTTCGCGCGAGAGCAGATTTGCATTTACGCTTGCCCCTGGCCACGCATTCAGGCCGCAATGATGGACGAAGACACGCTGGTCGTTGGCTATCGCGAATGGCGGGGCGAGCCGCGCGGCAAGGGCAAGCGGACGGCGGAGTCCGAGTTAGGGGATTGCATCGATTGTATGGCTTGCGTGAACGTCTGCCCTGTCGGCATCGACATCCGCGATGGTCAGCAACTGGAATGTATCACCTGCGCCCTGTGTATCGACGCCTGTGACGACATGATGGCCAAGATCGGCAAACCGCGCGGGTTGATCGACTACATGGCGCTCAGCGATGAAACGCATGAACGCTCTGGTTTGCCAGCCAAGAGCGTCTGGAAACACATCTTGCGGCCCCGCACCATCATGTACACCGCCATGTGGTCACTGGTGGGTTTCGCGCTGCTGTTCGCCCTTTTTATCCGGTCCGACATCGATCTGACTGTTGCGCCGGTGCGTAACCCCACCTTCGTGACACTGTCAGACGGTACAATTCGCAACACATATGACGTGCGCCTGCGCAACAAGTATGGTGAGGATCGCCTGTTCACACTGTCCCTGACCGGTGATCCGGCCATGCGGCTGGAAATCGAGGGAACCAACCTTCATACTGTGAACGTTCCGGCAGATACCGCGCAACTGACCCGTGTTTATGTTGTTGCGTCACCCAACTCGGGCCCGGCCGGAGCAGACGCGACACCGGTGCGGATTTGGGTGGAAGACCTCAATAGCGGTGAGCGCGCCTATAAGGACACCACGTTTAACGGACGAGGAAACTGATCATGGCTGAACGTAAATTCACTGGAAAGCACGCTCTGGCCGTGTTTGTCGGTGCCTTTGGCGTGATCATCACGGTGAACCTTGTGCTGGCTTACAACGCGGTGAAAACCTTTCCCGGGTTGGAGGTCAAAAACTCTTATGTCGCCAGTCAGGAGTTTAATGAGCGTCTGAAAGAACATCAGGCTCTGGGCTGGACCGTTCGGGCGGAAACCAAAGGCGGCCTGTTGATCCTGCATATCACGGACGAAAGCGGTGCGCCGGTTCAAGTCAGCGAGCTGCAGGCAGTTGTTGGCCGGGCGACCCATGTGCGCGACGATTTTACACCGGATTTCACGTTCGATGGCATCGCCTATGCCGCGCCCGCAACATTGGCAGAGGGCAACTGGAATATCCGACTGGTCGCGCGTGACAGCAGTGGCGCCGAGTTTTCACAGCGTGTCCCGCTGTATGTGAAGGGGTAGGCCATGACGGCGCAGCTTTCTTCCGGCACGGCAGCCTGCTCGGGCTGTCTTGCGGCCCCGGCGGAACCGGCCCGGCCCATGCCGGAAGACGTGCAGATTGCCTTGTCGCTGCCGGGCATTCATTGTTCGGCCTGTATCGCAACGGTCGAGCGTGAATTGAACGCGCATCCCGGCGTGGAAGACGCGCGGGTGAACCTGACCCTGAAACGCGCGATGATCAAAGCCGCTCCGGAAACCCGAGCAGTCGATCTGATCCTTGTGCTTGAAAAGGCGGGTTTCGAGGCGCATGAGCTTGACCCCGGCGCTTTGTCGGCCACTCAGACAGACAAGGCAGGGCGCGACCTGCTGATGCGGTTGGCGGTGGCCGGGTTTGCCTCCATGAATGTGATGCTTTTGTCGGTGTCGGTCTGGTCGGGTGCGACCGATGCGACGCGCGACATGTTCCACTGGATATCAGCTGCGATTGCGTTGCCAGCGATTGCGTTTTCGGCCCAGCCCTTCTTTGCCAATGCTTGGAGCGCGCTGCGTGTGCGGCGGCTGAACATGGATGTGCCGATTGTGCTGGCGATCCTGCTGGCGCTGATCACATCCCTATGGGAAACCGCGCTGAGCGGTGAGCACGCCTATTTCGATGCGGCTCTGACACTGACCTTCTTCCTGCTGGCAGGTCGCTATCTGGATTACCGCACCCGTGCCGCGGCCAGATCGGCAGCCGAAGAGTTGACGGCTTTGGAAGTTCCCCGCGCCATTCGGATTGTGGATGGGGCAGAAGCAGAGATTGCCGTTGCCGAGTTGCGCGTCGGAGACTTGATCCTTGTGCGTCCGGGTGGGCGTATGCCCGTGGACGGTCAGATCGTGTCCGGCCAGTCAGAATTGGACCGATCCCTTTTGACTGGTGAAACAGTGCCTGTCTTTGCAGAAGCCGGACAGGCTGTCAGCGCGGGCGAAGTGAACCTGACCGGGCCTTTGACCATTCAGGCGACGGCTGTGGGCGAAGACACATCCTTGCACCGCATGGCCGATCTGGTGGCCATCGCTGAATCCGGCAGGTCCCGCTATACCTCGCTGGCGGACAAGGCGGCCAAGCTTTATGCGCCCGGTGTCCATATCCTGTCGGCGCTCAGCTTTGTTGGGTGGTACATCTATTCCGGCGACTTGCGTACCGCGCTCAACATCGCTGCGGCGGTTCTGATCATCACTTGTCCCTGCGCTTTGGGATTGGCTGTCCCGGCGGTGACGACAGCCGCATCGGGTCGATTGTTCCGCAAAGGTATGCTGATCAAACACGCAACCGCGCTGGAGCGGCTGTCCGAGGCCGATACAGTTGTGTTCGACAAGACTGGCACCCTGACATCCGGTGCCCCGGAACTGGTTAATCTGGGGGAACACGCGCGGGCGAAGGTTGAGGTTGCACTGGCGTTGGCCGAGGCCTCTGCGCACCCCTTATCCATGTCACTGGCCAAAGCAGCGCGCGAGTCAGGGATCAAGCCAGCGAATGTACAAGGTATTACCGAAGTGCCCGGATATGGCACAGAAGGGGAATATCGTGGACAACGCGTGCGCTTAGGGCGTGCGGTCTGGGTCTGTGCGGATCAGGGCGAGGATACCTCGGCCTGGCTGGCAATCGGCGAGGACGCGCCCGTGGCGTTCCGGTTTTCAGACGCGTTGCGCCCCGGCGCGGCAGAAGCCGTCGACGCTCTGCGCGCTTCCGGCAAGCATGTGCTGCTGATTTCCGGAGATTCGCAGGGTGCCGTACGCGCATTGGCGGAAAAGCTGGGGATCACGGATTGGATCGCCGAGGCTTTACCGCAGGACAAGGCGAAGCGCATTCAGGAGCTTAGCGATCAGGGCCGCAATGTTCTGATGGTCGGCGATGGGCTGAATGATACTGCTGCTTTGGCGGCAGCGCATGTGTCGATCTCACCGGCTTCGGCGCTGGATGCGGCACGGGTGGCGTCGGATATTGTGCTGCTGGGCAATGACCTGTCACCCATTGCAGATGCCTGCGAAACGGCTGTCAAAGCCACCAGGCGCATCCGCGAGAATTTCCAGATCGCGACGGTTTACAACGTGATTGCCGTTCCCCTGGCGGTTATAGGATTGGCGACACCGCTGATCGCGGCCTTGGCGATGTCGACCTCGTCGATTACCGTATCACTCAACGCATTGCGGCTGAGGTAACCCAAATGGAAGTGCTTGCCTATCTGATCCCGATTTCCCTGTTTCTGGGGGGCGTTGGTCTGGTCGCATTTGTCTATACCGTTCGTTCGAACCAGTACGAAGACCCCGAAGGCGATGCGCGCAGAATCCTGAGTGACGAATGGGATGACAAACCCAAACCCTGATCAAACGCCCGATATGGGCAGAGTTGATCCAACTGCCCTTGAAATTGCCGCAATGCCCGGCTATGTCCGGCCCATCCGCTAGCAGAGAGACCAAGCCTCATGGCCACCACCAACCCGATCCAGTTCATTCAGCAAGTCCGTGCCGAAGTTTCCAAGGTCGTCTGGCCGACCCGGCGCGAGGTGCTGTTGACCACGGTTATGGTTTTCATCATGGCGGCGCTGACAGCTGTGTTCTTTGCACTGGTTGATCTGGGTATTCGCGGTGGGCTGCAACTGATCCTTGGTGCGTTCAGCTAATCGGCCAAGGCTCCGGAAACGCCGCTGCCCCCTTGCACAGCGCGGAATGTCAGAGTAGTTCACACGGGACTATTCGGAATGGGCGTGTGGCGATTCGGGCTGCGCGCCGCTTTTTATTCCGGATGACGTGACAGGATTTCAATGACGGGTGCGTCCGGCAAGCGCGATGCCCCGAAGATAAACAAGGACGACAGGTTCATGGCGAAACGGTGGTACTCGGTCAGCGTTCTTTCGAATTTCGAAAAGAAGATCGCAGAGCAGATCCGCACGTCGGTGGCCGAGCAGGGCCTTGAGGACGATATCGACGAAGTACTGGTGCCCACAGAAGAGGTGATCGAAGTGCGCCGCGGCAAGAAGGTCACGACCGAACGCCGCTTCATGCCCGGCTATGTACTGGTACACATGGAAATGTCGGATCAGGGCTATCACCTGATCAACTCGATCAACCGCGTCACCGGATTCCTCGGCCCGCAAGGCCGCCCGATGCCGATGCGCGACGCCGAGGTGAACCAGATCCTCAACCGCGTTCAGGAAGGTGAAGAAGCGCCCAAGCTGATGATCACCTTCGAAGTTGGCGAGAAGGTCAAGGTCAACGATGGCCCGTTCGAGGATTTCGATGGCATGGTCGAGGGCGTGGACGACGAGAACCAGAAGCTGAAGGTTTCGGTCTCGATCTTTGGCCGCGAGACGCCGGTCGAGCTGGACTTTACGCAGGTGACCAAGCAGAGCTAAGGGTTTTTCCCATTTGTTTTCAACGCCGCGTTGCCATATGCAACGCGGCGTTTTTGTTTTGGCGAAACCAATTTTCGAACTTGCGGCTCAAGTGCAGGGAACAGCCTTTGCTACGGTCGACCCGGAATAAGCTCCTGCTGTTGAAGAACAGTCAGGATGTCGAGAATTGTGGAGGGGCTGACATCGACGGAACCGTCCAGAAAAACGCCAAGACCCCCCTCTCCGATCTCACGCGGACCGCCTTTGTCGTAGGCTGGATCAAGTGACGCGAGCTCTGGCGGGAGTTCAGGGCATAAAGGGGTTTCGTTCAGGACAAGATCCACCGCAGCCAACATCAACTCTTTTACAGAGTCCAAAGTGTCGTCTTGCAGCAATTGCTCGCGTTGTTCTTCGGGGGCCGTGAGTGTCAGATCAATCAGCTTGAAATAGGCGCAGTTTTCACGAAGCTCTACAGTCGCTTCGGTAGACATCTTGGCCAAGATGGCTCTTTTTTGTTCACCGCGCTGAAAGTCGCGCTCGGTGGTGCGGCTGCATTCGAAGATCGTGACAGTTACATCGCCATCCAGATCTATCACATCCCTTTCGGCTTCAAAGCGCAAGTCATCGAGCCGCACTTGTAGACCGCAATTGTCGACGATCGCATTGTCTGCCAACTGCTCAGGCACAATTTTCTGAATTTCGCGCAGATCGAGAAGGGCGCCAACCCCGATCCGAGTAGGAGCAGCAGCAGTGAGGTTCAGATCAAGCGTGTATGGCAACTCTGTATCGCGAACGGGTAGTGTCGCGTCTATGACAAAATCCACCTGTTGTGCCCCGGGTGCCCGGGCGCCCAGAACTGCCGCCATAACGGCCGGGAGAATAAACCAAAGTCTCATTCCGCAAACTCCAGCACGCCAAGTTCTTTCAACCCTGCAAGGACTTTGACTATTGTCTCGGCACTTACATCGGCCGATCCGACAACAGCGGCCCCCATTCCTCCGGGCGCAATTTCGCGCGTTCCACCGGACTCGTAAATCGGATCAAGAACAGAGAACTCTTCAGGTAGAGGCGGACAAACCGGATTGTCCGCCAAAAACGCGCCACCCTTTTCAAGCACCGCTTCGTTGATGTGGTTGGTCAGGCCGAAAAGGTTGGTAACGGCTCCGATGAAACCGCGCGGGCTGAGGTCCGCGCTTTCGATGCTGAATGTAAGGCATTGGCCCTTAACTTCTGCCTTGGCGACAGCAATCGCATCCACGGTAGCCCCGAAATACTGAAAGCCGCGCTGTTCATTCCGTTTGCACCGCGTGAATTGGGCACGGGCTGAACCCTCAACCTTTACGGTTTCACCTATGGCGGTGACATCTCGGATCTCAAGGTAGATCTGGCGTTTGCAGGTTTCTTCCAACGGGCCAGTCAGAATCTGGGGGGCCTTTTCCTGCAATCCACGCAAATCCATGAATGCGCGCAATCGCAGACGGGTTGGGCTGGATTCCTCTAGGCCGCCGTAGACGGTGAAGGGCACGGGAATGTCACGAAGTGGAACTTCCTTGGTCAATTTGACTTGAAAGCGACCGGCATAGGTGGCGGGATCGATTCCTGCCGTGTTGAGCGAAGAGGCGTTCTGGGACACTTCGGTTTGGGTAACTGTCTCGGACACTGCACCCTGATCTTGCGCTTTGCTGCCGCATCCGGGCAACATTGCAAAAAGAACGCAAATAAATAGCCCCTTGTTTAGTCGAGATGGTGCCATCCCAGACCGTCCCTTCTGTAACAAAACTGCCTAAAGATACCCGTCAGCGGTTCTTAATCAATATAAGTATCTGAATTTCTTTTTTCTTCGAAGGCAAGTACAGGCGTTTGCGTCAGATCAGAGCAAAAAGGTTGATCATTGGTTTTACCGACCTCTTTCCAACGTCTCCGGTCCGGTATCTTTGTCGATGTCATGGCCGTCAGAAAACCTCTCTGGCAGAAAGAAGCTTGGATCAACCTGAGCTCTGCTTAGTGCGCCAAGCTAAGGGCAAATGCAAAACGCCGCGAAGCTACAGGCTTCGCGACGTTCTTTGATACAGACTTTCAGATTATAAGTCTTTGCTCAATCGGACTATTGCGCCTGAACCATGGCAGCTCGCAGCAGTTGCGGACGGTCGGTCTGGGACGGCAAGAACACAGCTTGCGACCCGGCGTCGAGTGCCGAAAGGCTCGCGTCATACCACTGCATCGCAAGATCGCGGCGCTCCTGCACGCCGAAGCCTTCGCGCAGGTGGTGACCAATCAACTCACCATAGGCGGGTTCACCCATTGCCACCAACATCAGAGCTGATCCAACCGCGGAATCCATGTTGTCCTGACGGTAGCCAATCGCTAGGCAAACCTTGCTTGTTGCGGCAAGATCTTCGGGGCTTAGCCCGGAGTCCAGCGCAAGTTTGCGCATCTGAGTTTCTGCCTCTGTTTTCGAACTGATCGACAGGGCGTCAACCTGTGGCGCCAACATTTCACCATACGAGTCGCATTGGGCACTGACCTGATCCGGCGTCAGACCCTGAATGTCCTGCATCAGATCTTCGCCGCGCGCCATCGCGTAACTGCGTGCAAGGCAGAACTGCTCGCTGAGCGCAAAGTCAGGATCGGACATGTTCGACAGGGTTGTGTAGCCGCCATTGGTTGATGTTTGCAGCATCACACCGCTGCAGCGATTGGCCAGCGACGGACCTCCGGTACCTCCGGTACCGCCGGAAAACAGGCTGGGCAGGCTGGCAGACATTGTTTCAGTAACGTCCGGTTCCAGCTCGACCTCCTGAGGCGTAGCAACAGGTACGGCTGGCGCCGGGGCTTGGGGGGCCACAGCCACGGCAGACCCTGTGTGTACTTGGCGGCGATATGCCATCAATAGCGGTTGGCCGGAAAGCTGGGTGGCCGTCTGTCCACCGCTTGTCGCCCAATAATAGGCCTGCATCAGAAAGTCGTACTGATAGGGCTGAAAATCATAGCCATTGACAGGATAGCCCATCGAGGCCTGATAGCGTTCGATCGCCGACCGGGTGCCGCGACCGACCTGGCCATCGACCCGTCCGGCATTGTATCCGAAATAATTGAGCGCGGTCTGGGTTTGCGCGCCTTGTGTGGTCGATGGAATGCCCGACCGATAAGTCCGATTTGTTGTGGTCGTTGAGCGCGACTTTTTCCTTTGTTGGTCTTTGCCGATTGCGTAACCAACAACCCCGCCGACAACGGCACCGCCGAGAAAATCACCTGCGTCAGCCCGCGCGGTCTGGGGGGCTGTCAAAGCAAGGGAAACAGCGATGCCAAGAGTCAAGATTAAACGAATGATCATAATCAACCTCCACCAAAAATCACTATTTTAACTGAGTATAGCACAGCCTTGGATTTTGTTGCCGTACAGGCGCAAACATCTGCCTGATGAGCGGCGTATCGCTGGATTCTGCTGCGTTATTATATTGTTAAAGCCGCGCTCCACCGCACCGATCTTGGTCGGGATACTTTTTGTCGGCGATAAGCCTGCCGGAGTTCGATTCGATATCTCCGGATTGGGGCACCAAACGCTTGCCAACCCCACCATTCCCCTATAAACGCCGCCTCTATCGTCTTCGGGCGAGATTCTCTCGTGGGAGGTTGCTGGGATCGCGATCCCGGATCGGACCACGCAACATAGTCTGGGTGAAACGCGTTTCACCTTAGTTGAAAGGAAAACCAAATGGCCAAGAAGCTTGCTGGTAAGATGAAACTGCAGGTTCCTGCAGGTCAGGCGAACCCGTCGCCGCCAGTTGGTCCGGCGCTGGGTCAGCGCGGCATCAACATCATGGAATTCTGCAAGGCGTTCAACGCCAAGACCGCAGACATGGAGCCCGGCGCTCCGTGCCCGACTGTGATCACCTACTATCAGGACAAGTCCTTCACCATGGACATCAAGACGCCGCCCGCGTCTTACTACCTGAAAAAAGCAGCTGGTCTGAAGCCAGTCGGCAAGCGTAACCGCCCCCGTGGCGCGGAAAACCCCGGTCGTGAGACCGTGGCAACCGTGACCTCGAAGCAGGTTCGTGAAATCGCCGAAGCCAAAATGAAAGATCTGAACGCCAACGACGTTGAAGGCGCAATGCAGATCATCCTGGGCTCGGCCCGCTCTATGGGCATCGAGGTGAAGTAAGATGGCAAAACTCGGTAAACGTACCCGCGCTGCGCGCGAAGCTGTCGCTGGCAAGGAAAACCTGTCGGTGGACGAAGCAGTTGCCCTGGTCAAAGCCAACGCAACCTCGAAATTCGACGAGACCATCGAAATCGCGATGAATCTGGGCGTTGACACCCGTCATGCAGACCAGATGGTTCGCGGCGTTGTCGGCCTGCCCAACGGCACCGGTAAAACTATGCGCGTTGCTGTATTTGCACGTGGCCCCAAAGCCGACGAGGCAAAGGAAGCGGGCGCAGATATCGTTGGCGCAGAGGACCTGATGACAACCATCCAGGGCGGCACCATCGAATTCGATCGCTGCATTGCCACCCCGGACATGATGCCGATCGTCGGTCGTCTGGGTAAGGTTCTGGGCCCCCGCAACCTGATGCCGAACCCCAAAGTCGGCACTGTGACCATGGATGTGAAAGCGGCCGTGGAAGCAGCCAAGGGCGGTGAAGTTCAGTTCAAAGCTGAAAAAGGCGGCGTTGTGCACGCCGGTGTTGGCAAAGCGTCCTTCGACGAAGCCAAGCTGGTCGAGAACGTTCGTGCATTCGTTTCGGCTGTGGCCAAAGCCAAGCCGTCGGGCGCCAAAGGCACCTACATGAAGAAAATCGCGCTGAGCTCGACCATGGGCCCCGGCGTAACTGTCGATGTTGCAGAGGCTTCGGGCGAATAAGCCTGACTGCATGTCGTTAGGAATTGACCCGGGTGGTGCAAACCACCCGGGTTCTTTTTTGTGAAGCTTACAGAAACGCTTGCTTCAAACGCGTCTCCAGCCTGTCGCGTTTGCGTTCTTCAAACGGGCTGCAGGTGAAATCCGTCTGCCAAAGGCGTAACCAGTCTTTCAACAGGCGACCGCGAAGACAGCAGTCGAGGATGTCGACGTCTATCGGATGGCGGTAGAGCCGAAAAAACATCTCTTTGTTTGTTTTGAGAATGCCGCTTCGATCAACATCATGGGCGTTGCCCTCGCGGAAGATATCGGCTTTGAGGAAATCCACGATGTCGTATACGGCCAACTTGTCCCGGGCCTCGGTAAAATCCAGACCGATTGTGGTGCCCTGACCCATGATCAGGTTGAGGCCATGAAAATCCCCATGAGAAAACACGCGTATATCCGGCCTGCCGCGGAGGTTTGAGGCTTCGACCAGAAATGCCTCGACCATGGGGCGGCTCATCCGGTCGATGTGGGGCGGGAGCGACGTGACCAGATCGCGGATGCTGTCTGTCATCCATCGTGGCCGAAACGCATAGTTGGTTGGTTTCTGAATGCTGTGAAGATGATGCAGCCAGGACCCTGCGCGGCGATACACCTGTGCGACCTGTTTGTCGTTCGTGCCGTTGTAAATCATATCGACGGCCGTCGGACGGTCGACATATTCGGTGATCATCGCCGCTCCGCAGGGTGACAGAAAGACAGGGCGCACCACCCGCGCCGCTTCGTGCAGTTTGAAATGCTCATAAACCCGATTGAGAGTTTGAAATTCACTGGCCAGACGCCCGGATTCAGGCGAAAGCGTATCGATTTTCAGTGCAAAATCCTGTGACGGTGCTTCGACTTTGAAAACCAGTCGGGTTTCGGGGAAGTCATGCGATCTGTAGACGCAGTGAAGCCCCTTGATGCGTTCGATCATCGCGTGCCGCGCAAACTCGTTGGCAAAACGGGTTGCCATTTCGTATTCTGAAATTGTAAGAGCTGGCATTGTTTTGCAGGACTGCGTGGTTTTTCGTTGCGATGGCGGGACTGACAAGACAAGAGCATAGGTGCTGTGTCAATGGTTCGGACGGCGGCGCAGATGCAGTCCGTCAGCGTGAAACATTGATCTTGTTAGCGTGCAATTTACCCCTTGGAAACCGGTGCCATCTGCCCTAAGTAGGGCTACGGAATAAAGCGTGCGATTCGTCGTGCGCTTTATTTTGTTTCGTCCAAGACGGTGGGTGGTGCCATCCGGCCCCTTAATTCCCTGCCCGAGACGGGTAAGACCAAAGAATTCTGAGGGTCCAACCCTCGGGCGCATTTTGGCCAATCCCGTAACAACGGACCTGAACGCCGGGGTTTCGACCGCGGCAAATATGAGCCGGGATGTCCGACATCCCAAACTTGGAGAGAACTGTGGATAGAGCCCAGAAAGAGAAAGTGGTCGAGGAACTCGGCCAAATCTTCGAAAGCTCTGGCGTCGTAGTGGTTGCTCAGTACGCCGGTCTGACAGTTGCCGAGATGCAGGACCTTCGCGCACGTGCTCGTGACGCGGGTGGTGCCGTGCGTGTTGCCAAGAACAGGCTCGCCAAAATCGCCCTTGAGGGTAAGCCGTGTGCAAGCATGGCCGACCTGCTGACAGGGATGACCGTTCTGACCTATTCCGAGGACCCCGTGGCAGCAGCCAAGGTGGCCGAGGACTTCGCCAAGGAAAACAAGAATTTTGAAATTCTTGGTGGTGCAATGGGTGAGAACGCTCTGGACCGCAATGGCGTCGAAACAGTTTCGAAAATGCCGTCTCGCGAGGAGCTTATTGCTTCGATCGTGGGCTGCATTGGCGCACCTGCTTCGAACATCGCCGGCGCGATTGGCGCACCTGCAAGCAACATCGCAAGCATCCTTTCCACCATCGAAGAGAAGGCGGAAGCTGCGTAAGCGGTTGGCACTGAATGATCTGCGTAGGGTGAATACCCTGACGTTGGAACACACACTGTAAACGGAAAGAGCTGATAAAATGGCTGATCTGAAAGCACTCGCAGAAAGCATCGTGGGTCTGACCCTGCTGGAAGCACAAGAACTGAAAACCATCCTCAAAGACGAATACGGCATCGAGCCCGCAGCTGGCGGCGCCGTAATGGTTGCAGCAGCTGGCGACGCCGGCGGCGCAGCTGAGGAAGAAAAAACCGAATTCGACGTCGTTCTGAAGAACGCCGGTGCTTCGAAAATCAACGTGATCAAAGAAGTTCGCGGCATCACCGGTCTGGGCCTGAAAGAAGCCAAAGAGCTGGTCGAAGCTGGCGGCAAGATCAAAGAAGGCATCGACAAAGCCGAAGCCGAAGAGATCAAAGGCAAGCTGGAAGCAGCTGGCGCCGAGGTCGAACTGGCCTAAGCCCGTTGTCTGGTGCGTCTCTGATGCACCGCAGAATTTGGCTGGGTCCGGAGAAATCCGGGTCCAGCCGAACCTGTCTTAGAAAGGGCCTCATCGACGGGGGCGTTTTCTAAGACACGGTTTTCGGATCGGGAGGCTGCCTTCGGGACGGTGGCCATGAATTGATCCGGACGTGTTGTCTCGATTGTGCAAGATGCCGGGGCCCGACGGTGTCTTTGCCCGCTGAGAACATCGAAAGGTGACATCTGACATGGCTCAAACGTTCCTTGGCCAGAAACGTCTTCGTAAATATTACGGCAAAATCCGCGAAGTTTTGGAAATGCCGAACCTCATTGAGGTGCAGAAATCTTCTTATGATCTTTTCCTGCGCTCCGGCGATGCAGAGCAGCCCACCGACGGCGAAGGCATCAAAGGTGTGTTCCAGTCGGTTTTCCCGATCAAGGATTTCAACGAAACCTCCGTTCTGGAGTTCGTGAAATACGATCTGGAAAAACCCAAATACGACGTCGAAGAGTGCATGCAGCGCGACATGACCTACAGCGCGCCGCTTAAGGTCACCCTGCGTCTGATCGTGTTTGATGTCGATGAGGACACCGGCGCGAAATCGGTCAAAGACATCAAGGAACAGGATGTCTTCATGGGCGACATGCCTTTGATGACCCCGAACGGTACATTCGTCGTGAATGGCACCGAGCGTGTGATCGTATCGCAGATGCACCGTTCACCCGGCGTGTTCTTTGACCACGACAAGGGTAAAACCCATTCTTCGGGTAAACTGCTGTTTGCCTGCCGCATCATCCCGTACCGCGGCAGCTGGCTGGACTTTGAGTTCGACGCCAAAGACATCGTTTATGCCCGTATCGACCGTCGCCGTAAGCTGCCTGTGACAACCCTGCTGTACGCGCTGGGTCTGGACCAGGAAGCAATCATGGACGCGTATTACAACACCGTGTCCTACAAGCTGGACAAGAAGAAAGGCTGGATCACGCCGTTCTTCCCCGAGCGTGTGCGCGGCACCCGCCCGACTTATGACCTGATTGACGCGAAATCCGGTGAAGTGATTGCGGAAGCCGGCAAGAAAGTCACCCCTCGCGCTGTCAAGAAGCTGATCGACGAAGGCAACGTCACCGACCTGCTGGTACCGTTCGACAATATCGTCGGCAAGTTCGTCGCCAAAGATATCATCAACGAAGAAAACGGCGCGATTTACGTCGAAGCCGGTGATGAACTGACCCTGGAATATGACAAGGACGGCGACCTGATCGGCGGCACCGTGAAAGAACTGATCGATGCCGACATCACCGACATCCCGGTTCTGGACATCGACAACGTCAATGTTGGTCCGTACATGCGCAACACCATGGCGCAGGACAAGAACATGGGCCGCGAAAGCGCGCTGATGGACATCTACCGCGTCATGCGTCCGGGCGAGCCGCCCACCGTCGAGGCTGCGTCGGCCCTGTTCGACACTCTGTTCTTCGACAGCGAGCGTTATGACCTGTCCGCCGTTGGCCGTGTGAAGATGAACATGCGTCTGGCTCTGGACGCGCCGGACACCCTGCGCACCCTGCGCCGCGAAGACATCGTGGCCTGCATCAAGGCACTGGTTGAGCTGCGTGACGGCAAAGGCGACGTGGACGATATCGACCACCTCGGCAACCGTCGTGTCCGTTCGGTCGGCGAACTGATGGAAAACCAGTACCGCGTTGGCCTGCTCCGCATGGAGCGCGCGATCAAAGAGCGTATGTCGTCGGTCGAAATCGACACCGTCATGCCGCAAGACCTGATCAACGCGAAACCGGCTGCGGCTGCTGTCCGCGAATTCTTCGGCTCGTCGCAGCTGTCGCAGTTCATGGACCAGACCAACCCGCTGTCCGAGGTTACCCACAAACGCCGCCTCTCGGCGCTTGGCCCCGGTGGTCTGACACGTGAGCGTGCGGGCTTTGAGGTTCGCGACGTACACCCGACCCACTATGGCCGGATGTGCCCGATTGAAACGCCGGAAGGTCCGAACATCGGTCTGATCAACTCGCTGGCCACTTTTGCCCGTGTGAACAAGTATGGCTTCATCGAAACACCCTACCGCGTTGTCAAAGACGCCGAGGTGACCGATGAGGTTCACTACATGTCCGCGACCGAGGAAATGCGTCACACTGTGGCGCAGGCGAACGCGACTCTGGACGCTGATGGCAAGTTCATCAACGATCTGGTGTCGACCCGTCAGGCCGGTGACTACACTCTGGCTCCGCGCGAGAATGTGGACCTGATCGACGTGTCGCCGAAACAGTTGGTCTCGGTCGCTGCATCGCTGATCCCGTTCCTTGAAAATGACGACGCCAACCGCGCTCTGATGGGCTCGAACATGCAACGTCAGGCGGTTCCGCTGCTGCGCGCCGAAGCGCCGCTGGTCGGTACCGGGATCGAAGAAAAGGTTGCGATCGACTCAGGCGCTGCGATTCAGGCGAAACGCGCCGGTATCATCGACCAGGTCGATGCCCAGCGTATCGTTATCCGCGCCACCGAGGATCTGGAACTGGGCGACGCTGGCGTTGACATCTATCGTCTGCGCAAGTTCCAGCGTTCGAACCAGAACACCTGCATCAACCAGCGTCCGCTGATCAAGGTGGGTGACACCGTCCAGAAGGGCGAAGTCATTGCCGACGGTCCGTCGACCGATATGGGTGAACTGGCCCTTGGTAAGAACGTGGTCGTCGCGTTCATGCCGTGGAATGGTTACAACTACGAAGACTCGATCCTGATCTCGGAACGTATCGCGCGTGATGACGTCTTTACCTCGGTCCATATCGAGGAATTCGAAGTCGCCGCCCGTGACACCAAGCTGGGCCCGGAAGAGATCACCCGCGACATCCCGAACGTCGGTGAAGAAGCGCTGCGCAACCTCGACGAGGCGGGCATCGTTTACATCGGCGCGGATGTTGAGCCGGGCGATATTCTGGTCGGCAAGATCACTCCGAAGGGCGAAAGCCCGATGACCCCGGAAGAAAAGCTGCTGCGCGCCATCTTTGGTGAAAAAGCATCTGACGTGCGCGACACCTCGCTGCGCGTGAAGCCGGGTGATTACGGCACGGTCGTTGAGGTCCGCGTCTTCAACCGTCACGGCGTCGAGAAAGACGAGCGTGCGCTGCAGATCGAGCGTGAGGAAGTCGAACGTCTGGCCCGTGACCGGGACGACGAGCTGGCGATCCTTGACCGCAACATCTATGCGCGTCTGCAGGGCCTGATCCTTGGTAAAACCGCAGTCAAAGGCCCGAAAGGCGTAAAGCCTGGCTCGGTGATCACCGAGGAACTGCTGGAAACCCTGACCCGTGGTCAGTGGTGGCAGCTGGCGCTGGAAGGTGAGCAGGACGCACAGATCGTAGAGGCTCTGAACGAGCAGTACGAAGTGCAGAAGCGCGCTCTGGACGCTCGTTTCGAGGACAAGGTCGAGAAGGTCCGCCGTGGCGACGACCTGCCGCCGGGTGTGATGAAGATGGTCAAAGTCTTCATCGCTGTGAAGCGTAAGCTGCAGCCGGGCGACAAGATGGCCGGTCGTCACGGGAACAAAGGTGTGATCTCCAAGGTTGTTCCGATGGAAGACATGCCGTTCCTGGCCGATGGTACTCCGGTTGACTTCTGTCTTAACCCGCTGGGCGTGCCTTCGCGTATGAACGTTGGTCAGATCCTTGAAACCCACATGGGTTGGGCCGCGCGCGGTCTGGGTCTGAACATCGATGAGGCTCTGGGTGAATACCGCCGTTCCGGCGACCTGACCCCGGTGCGCGAAGCGATGAAGCTGGCCTATGGCGAGAATGTCTACGAAGAAGGCATCACTGGTCTGGACGAGGATGGCCTGATCGAGGCTGCGGGCAACGTGACCCGCGGTGTTCCGATCGCAACCCCGGTCTTCGACGGTGCCAAAGAGGCTGACGTCAACGACGCGCTGGTGCGTGCGGGCTTCTCGGAAAGCGGTCAGTCGGTTCTGTTCGACGGTCGTACCGGTGAGCAATTCGCACGTCCGGTGACCGTGGGCATCAAGTACCTGCTGAAACTGCACCACCTTGTGGACGACAAGATCCACGCGCGTTCGACCGGGCCGTACAGCCTGGTTACCCAGCAGCCGCTGGGTGGTAAGGCGCAGTTCGGTGGTCAGCGCTTTGGTGAGATGGAGGTCTGGGCTCTGGAAGCTTACGGCGCCGCCTACACCCTGCAGGAGATGCTCACCGTGAAATCGGATGACGTCGCCGGCCGTACCAAGGTCTATGAGTCGATCGTCAAGGGCGAGGATAACTTTGAAGCGGGCGTACCGGAATCGTTCAACGTTCTGGTTAAAGAAGTCCGTGGCCTCGGCCTGAATATGGAACTCCTGGATGCGGAGGTTGAGGAGTAAGGGCGCTGCCCTTTCTCCCGTCCCCCCTTCCGCAAGATTTGAGGTAACAAATGAACCAGGAAATCACCAACAACCCGTTCAACCCGCTGACGCCCCCGAAGGTTTTCGACGAGATCAAGGTCTCGCTGGCGTCGCCCGAACGGATTCTGTCTTGGTCCTATGGTGAGATCAAGAAACCCGAAACCATCAACTACCGGACGTTCAAGCCCGAGCGTGACGGTCTGTTCTGTGCGCGTATCTTTGGCCCGATCAAAGATTACGAATGTCTGTGCGGCAAATATAAGCGGATGAAATATCGCGGCGTTGTCTGCGAGAAATGCGGTGTGGAAGTCACCCTGCAGAAAGTCCGCCGTGAGCGTATGGGCCACATCGAACTGGCCGCGCCCGTTGCGCATATCTGGTTCCTGAAATCGCTGCCGTCCCGCATCGGTCTGATGCTGGACATGACGCTGCGCGATCTGGAACGCGTTCTGTACTTTGAAAACTATGTCGTCATCGAGCCCGGTCTGACCGACCTGACCTACGGCCAGATGCTGACCGAAGAAGAGTACATGGACGCGCAGGATGCCTATGGCATGGACGCGTTCACCGCGAACATTGGTGCCGAAGCTATCCGTGAGATGCTGGCCCAGATCGATCTGGAAGCCGAAGCTGAGCAGCTGCGCGCTGATCTGGCCGAAGCGACCGGCGAACTGAAGCCTAAGAAGATCATCAAGCGTCTGAAGGTTGTTGAATCCTTCCTTGAGTCGGGCAACCGGCCGGAATGGATGGTGATGACCGTGATCCCGGTCATTCCGCCGGAACTGCGTCCGCTGGTTCCGCTGGATGGCGGCCGTTTTGCGACTTCGGATCTGAACGATCTGTATCGCCGCGTCATCAACCGGAACAACCGTCTGAAGCGTCTGATCGAGCTGCGTGCACCTGACATCATCGTCCGCAACGAAAAGCGGATGCTGCAGGAATCCGTGGACGCTCTGTTCGACAACGGCCGTCGTGGCCGCGTGATCACCGGCGCCAACAAGCGTCCGCTGAAATCGCTGTCGGATATGCTGAAAGGCAAGCAGGGCCGCTTCCGTCAGAACCTTCTGGGTAAGCGCGTCGACTTCTCGGGCCGTTCGGTCATCGTGACCGGTCCGGAACTCAAGCTGCACCAGTGTGGTCTGCCCAAGAAGATGGCGCTGGAGCTGTTCAAGCCGTTCATCTACTCGCGCCTTGAAGCCAAGGGTCTGTCTTCGACCGTCAAACAGGCGAAGAAACTGGTCGAGAAAGAGCGCCCCGAAGTGTGGGATATTCTCGACGAGGTGATCCGCGAACACCCTGTCATGCTGAACCGTGCGCCGACGCTGCACCGTCTTGGCATTCAGGCGTTCGAGCCGGTCCTGATCGAAGGTAAAGCAATCCAGCTGCACCCGCTCGTCTGTTCGGCCTTTAACGCCGACTTCGACGGTGACCAGATGGCCGTTCACGTCCCGCTGAGCCTTGAGGCGCAGCTGGAAGCCCGTGTTCTGATGATGTCGACGAACAACGTTCTGTCGCCTGCAAACGGCGCGCCGATCATCGTTCCGTCGCAGGATATGATCCTGGGTCTGTACTACGTGACCCTGGAACGCGAAGGCATGCCGGGCGAAGGCAAGGTGTTTGGTTCGATCGACGAAGTTCAGCACGCGCTGGATTCCGGCGAAGTGCACCTGCACACCAAGATCACCGCGCGGATCACGCAGATCGACGACGAAGGCAACGAAGTTCAGAAGCGTTACGAGACTACTCCGGGCCGTCTGCGTCTGGGTGCCTTGCTGCCAATGAACAACAAAGCCCCGTTCGAGCTGGTCAACCGCCTGCTGCGGAAGAAAGAAGTGCAGCAGGTGATCGACACCGTCTACCGTTATTGCGGTCAGAAAGAGTCGGTCATCTTCTGTGACCAGATCATGTCGATGGGCTTCAAAGAAGCGTTCAAGGCGGGCATCTCGTTCGGCAAGGACGACATGGTTATCCCGGATGACAAGTGGGGCATCGTCGATGACACCCGCGGTCAGGTGAAGGACTTTGAACAGCAGTACATGGACGGCCTGATCACTCAGGGCGAAAAGTACAACAAGGTTGTCGATGCCTGGTCGAAGTGTAACGACCGCGTGACCGAAGCGATGATGAGCACGATCTCATCTTCGGATCGGGCAGAGGACGGCTCCGAGCAGGAACCGAACTCGGTCTACATGATGGCCCACTCGGGCGCGCGTGGCTCGGTTACTCAGATGAAACAGCTGGGCGGGATGCGTGGCCTTATGGCCAAGCCGAACGGCGACATCATCGAGACGCCGATCATCTCGAACTTTAAAGAAGGTCTGACCGTTCTCGAGTACTTCAACTCGACCCACGGTGCCCGTAAGGGTCTGTCGGATACCGCTCTGAAGACGGCGAACTCGGGTTACCTGACCCGTCGTCTGGTGGACGTGGCGCAGGACTGCATCGTTCGCGAGATCGACTGCGGCACCGAGCGTGCGATTACTGCCGAAGCCGCCGTGAACGACGGTGAGGTTGTAGCCTCGCTGGCCGAACGTGTGCTGGGTCGCGTGGCAGCTGACGATGTTCTGCGTCCGGGCACGGATGAGGTGATCGTTGCCGCTGGTCAGCTGATCGACGAGCGTATGGCCGACACCATCGATGAAGCCGGTGTTGCGTCGATGCGCATCCGTTCGCCTCTGACCTGTGAATCCGAGGAAGGCGTCTGTGCCACCTGCTACGGTCGTGACCTTGCACGCGGTACCATGGTGAACACAGGTGAAGCTGTCGGCATCATCGCCGCCCAGTCCATCGGTGAACCCGGTACGCAGCTGACGATGCGTACATTCCACATTGGTGGCGTTGCGCAAGGTGGTCAGCAGTCGTTCCAGGAAGCCAGCCAGGACGGTGTCGTTTCCTTCGAGAACCCGCAGATTCTGGTCAATGCCGCAGGCGAAAGCCTGGTCATGGGCCGGAACATGAAGCTGGTGATCAAGGACGAACACGGCGAAGAGCGTGCCAGCCACAAGCTGGGCTACGGCTCCAAGCTGTTCGTCAAGGATGGCACCAAGGTGGCCCGTGGCGACAAGCTGTTCGAGTGGGACCCCTACACCCTGCCGATCATCGCCGAGAAAGCCGGTACCGCGAAATACGTCGACCTTGTTTCGGGCCTTGCTGTCCGCGACGAGACCGACGAAGCAACCGGCATGACCCAGAAGATCGTGATCGACTGGCGCGCGGCCCCGAAAGGCAGCGACCTCAAGCCCGAGATCATTCTGGTCGGCGAAGATGGCGAGCCGGTCCGCAACGATGCGGGCAACCCGGTTCACTATCCGATGTCGGTGGATGCGATCCTGTCGGTCGAAGATGGCCAGACCATCGAAGCCGGTGACGTTGTCGCACGTATCCCGCGCGAAGGTGCCAAGACCAAGGACATCACCGGTGGTCTGCCACGTGTGGCCGAACTGTTCGAAGCCCGCCGTCCGAAAGATCACGCGATCATCGCAGAAGCCGATGGTTACGTGCGCTTTGGCCGCGACTACAAGAACAAGCGCCGCATCAGCATCGAACCGGCTGACGAGTCCATGGAGACCATCGAATACATGGTGCCCAAGGGCAAGCACATCCCGGTCGCCGAAGGGGACTTCATCCAGAAGGGTGAATACCTGATGGACGGCAACCCGGCTCCGCATGACATCCTGTCCATCATGGGTGTCGAAGCGCTGGCGGATTACATGATCGACGAGGTGCAGGACGTCTATCGCCTGCAGGGCGTGAAGATCAACGACAAGCACATCGAGGTCATCGTGCGCCAGATGCTGCAGAAGTGGGAGATCCTGGATTCAGGCGACACCACCCTGCTGAAAGGCGAGCATGTCGACAAGCAGGAGTTCGACGCGGCCAACGAGAAGACCATCGCCCGCGGTGGCCGTCCGGCTCAGGGCGAACCGATCCTCTTGGGGATCACCAAAGCCTCGCTGCAGACGCGTTCGTTTATCTCGGCGGCGTCGTTCCAGGAAACCACCCGCGTGCTGACCGAAGCTTCGGTTCAGGGCAAGAAAGACAAGCTGGTTGGCCTGAAAGAGAACGTCATCGTCGGTCGTCTGATCCCCGCCGGTACCGGTGGTGCAACTCAGGCCGTCCGCCACATCGCGCAGTCGCGTGACAACGTGGTGATCGAAGCCCGCCGGGAAGAGGCCGAAGCGGCCGCTGCCCTGGCCGCGCCGATCATGGAAGACGATCTGGTCGGAGACGAGCTGGACGTTCTGGTGGAAACACCGGAAAGCCGCGAATAAGCCTCGTCTTTAGGAATTGAAAAAGGCCCTGCGATTTCGCGGGGCCTTTTTTTTATGTGCACTTCTGTCAAGGGCGAAAAGTGCTAGCTTCGATTGTTCTCAGTCGAGCGACTGCCCATCGTAGATGATCTCAGGAAGGCGCAGAGCATTGAGACCTTCGACGCAGCCAAGGTTAATGCGATAGTGGCCTGGATTCAGGCGGGTTTCGACGAAAGTGTGAATGCCACATATGCTGCAGAAGTGATGCCGGGCCGTCAGCGAACCGAATTGGTATGTTGAAAGAAAACCTTCTCCCGCCAAAATCTCAATGTCTTCCGGGGGTATCACAGTGGTCGACATCGAAATGCCTTTGCGGGCGCAGATGGAACAGTCGCATCGCATGGCTTCCTTGATCTCAGGGGCTGAGAATGTAAACCGCACAGCACCGCAATGGCAGCTTCCTGCGTGTCTGATCATCTGTACACCTATCATTTGCTCACTTGCAGAGTATTGGTGTTTCGGATTTGCCACTGCAACGGGCGCGACATGCATAACTCGGCTTTGGTCAAAACCGTCCTATACCAACAGAGGTATTGCAACGTCGGATTGACGGCCCAACTATGTCATTCACGCGCCTTTTTACGATCAGTTTACCTGACCACATCCCACAATCGGCACCCCGGACGAGCTGTGGGCGTCTTGGGTGTCAAATGCTTGCAGTTCTTCTATCTGTTGTTTAGCTCTTTCGGTGATTTTCAAATGACTTTGGGCTGACCTATGGGCACTGAAAACAATTCCTTCGAAGACCGCGTAGCGCGGATCAAACAGCGCTCGGAAGAAAATGCAGGCAAGGCTCCTCCGCCCAGAACCGAGAGTGTCTGGCAACGTCTGGGTTATCCTGCCGCGTTTCTCGGTGCTTTTGTATTAGGGATTTTTGCCGTCTTTCTGACCCGCTTTATCCAATATCAATCGGTCGGTATTCCGGTGGCCAGGCAGGTGGACACACAGGACTTTGTCAGCCTTGGCCTTGCAGGCGGAGCCTGTGTGATGGTGATGCTTTTTCTGAAAGGAAAGCTGCGAGAGTTTGCAGGTGCCCTTACCGTCGGAGCGTTGCTGACGACTTTCACCTTTCATAATCTCGTCTGGAAATACCCGGTATTTTTCGAACATGCGTACGGAAAAGACTGGGTGGATTTCGTCAAAGACACGACCGAACCCTCCAGCCTGAATCTGTTCGGCACTATCCTCCCGTTCGGCTGATGGTCAGGGTATCGGTCAATGCGATATTGACATCCACCACCTCTCCTTGGCCAATGCGGGGTGTTTTCTAACCCCGGAGCCCAACGCAGTATGACCCCAAACACCAAAGGTGCTTTGCTGATGATGGGCAGCATGGCGGCATTTACCCTGAATGACACGCTGGTAAAGGTCGCCTTGCAGGACCTGCCCCTGTTTCAGCTGGTGGCCATGCGAGGGTTTTTGGCAGTTGTTCTGGTGTATGTCCTGGCCCGGTCCTTGGGAACGTTGCATCTGAATTTTTCAAGCCATGATAGATGGCTGATTGTTCTGCGATGCTTTGCCGAATTGTCAGCAACGTTCTTTTTTCTCACGGCGCTCAAGAATATGCCGCTTGCCAATGTCACGGCTGTCTTACAGGCACTCCCTCTGACGGTGACATTGGGCGCGGTTTTGGTCTTTTCAGAGCAGGTTGGCTGGCGACGTGCTGTTGCCATTGCCGTCGGTTTCGTCGGGATGTTGCTGATCGTCAGACCCGGACCGGACGGGTTCAGCCTGTATTCCATCTATGCCCTGATTGCAGTGGCTTCGATTACGGTTCGCGATCTTGTCACCCGACGCATGTCTGCAGATGTCCCGTCATTGGTTGTTACGCTGGCGACGTCGGTATCCATCGCCGGGGCGGCAGCGATCGTCTCGGTATTTGAAGGATGGGTTCCGGTCTCGGCGGCGACCGGTTCTTTGGTCACCGCGGCGGCAGTGTTTGTACTTTTGGGCTATTTGTTCAGTGTCATGGTCATGCGCCAGGGGGATGTCGGATTTATCGCCCCGTTTCGATATTCCAGCCTCGTCTGGGCACTTGGACTTGGCTGGGCAGTATTCGACGAATGGCCGGACACTCTGACGACGCTGGGTGTGGTCCTGATCGTGGGTGCCGGATTGTTTACATTGTTCCGGGAGCGCGCGCGTCAGGGCGTTGCGTGAACCCGTCTGACGGTGTCTTGGTCAATAGCGAAACGAGACTGAAACTCGCTCTCCTGTTGTGAGGTCAAAGAGACAAGGTCGACATTCATGTTTCTGGTTCGGGTTGAGTCATTGAACCGGTTCATCCCCCGTACCCACATCGGCGCATCCGGTCGGGTTATGACCGGCATGGCACGATTGATCCGGTTATGGGTGAAGTTCATGACCGTTTTCCGGTTGCCACCCTGCACATAAACTCCAAGCCCGGCTGTCATCAAAGGGCGATGTACGCGTGTGGCCTGAATACCCTCGGTATTGGCACGGGCCAGATAGCCGCAGTTGAAATCAACAGCGACCATGGAACGAGCTTGAAACAAACCACCGCTTTCCCTGACACATCTGCGTAACCGTTCGACAAAATCCACGGCCACGGCGTCATCGTCGTCATGGCGAAACTGCAGGCAGGGTTGATCCGGATCGGTTCGCGCCGAATTCAGGACCTCTTGCATGACCTTTCGGTGTCGTTGCGGCGCCTTTGCGACAATGCGCACCTGCTTCAGGTCAGCGGTCAGATCGTTTAGACGTTCAAATGCAGGTTTGGGCAGACAATCGCCAACCACGATCAACAGGTGGAAATCTTCGTCGGATTGTTTTCTCAAGCCGGGCAGGGCGATGGATTCAAACAAGCGAAACCGTTCTTCCAACCTGTCAGGCTGATAAAGGAATTGCCGACGCTCTTCGACAGAGGCATGCATGGTCTGAAAGCCGCCGATGGCAGGGTAAGAAAACCGGCAAAGACCGATGACCTGCATCTTTTCATCCCTCTGCATACATCGTTTTGACCGTGTCCGGGTCGATGGCGAACCGCGTCAGCAATTCCGTTTCCTGTTCTGGCGTAGGTGTCGATAATTCACTGGTGTCCTTACGTGCGTGGCCCGAGTCGTTGAACCCATGCAGCATTCGAACCCACATCGGCGCGTCCGGATAGCTGACGACGGGCATGAACCGCGCCAGCCTGTTGTGTATCCGGTCAAAGATTGTCCGCTTGCTGCCACCCTGAACATAGATTCCTAACCCAACCCCCAGCAGCGATCGGTAAACCGGTGCCGCCTGAAGCCCAAGCGCATCGCATCGGGCAATGTAGCCATGATTGAAATCTATTCCGAGTGCTTCGCTTTGATGCGCCAGCCCCGCGTTTTCATGAACTGCAGAGCGCAGGTTTTCTATGAAGTCGACCGATATGGCATCGTCGTCGTCATGCCGAAACTGCAGGCAGGGTTTGTCCGGGTCCATGCGGGCAGAATTCAGAACCTCTCGCATTACTCGTTTATGATTTGCAGGGTTTCTTTCGATGATACGGACCTGTTTGATCCCGGCGGTCAAATCCCTTAACCGATCCACGTAAGTCTGGGGCAGGCACGTTCCTGTTAACACCAACATCTCAAAGGCCTCATCCGTCTGGGCGCGAAAGCCGGGCAGGGTGATGGCTTCGAACAGGCGAAAGCGTTTTTCCATCCGGTCAGCGGAATACAGAAATCGCCTCTGATCATCGATGGTCTCGTGGTTCAGCCGAAAGCCGCCAAGCGCGGGATAGGAAAAGCGGCACAGGCCAATCACTTGCATTTGATGTCCATAGGCAGGTATTCAGCGCAACTATGCCTCCGCCGCGTTTTGGTCGCAACGGGGATGGTGGGTTGCGAGGCTATCTGCTACGCCTCGAACCGCTCAGGCCGAGGGCCCCCGGTATAGTGCTGTTGACACTTGGGCCGACTCCCCCTATTACGCGCGACATCTCGGTATCGGGGGCCGCCCCGTAACCGATTCCAGTAATGAGCTGGTCAAGGCCCGGACAATTTTGCAGTTCGCGCCCTCTGAAAACCAACCGCGACGTTCACCTCGGAATGGGAACGTTCGCGGGTTTTGCGCTTGTGGACGCATAAGTGCAGCAAGTTTAACCGCACGCAGCGCGCGTGCATGTCATGTGTGTTGCAAAACGGGGAAGAAACCGGAATGCCAACTATTCAACAGCTGATCCGCAAGCCGCGGCAGCCCAAAGTAAAACGCTCGAAGTCCATGCACCTGGAGCAGTGCCCGCAGAAGCGCGGCGTCTGCACCCGCGTGTACACCACCACACCGAAAAAGCCGAACTCGGCTATGCGTAAGGTTGCCAAGGTGCGCCTGACCAACGGGTTCGAGGTCATCTCGTACATCCCCGGTGAAAGCCACAACCTGCAGGAACACTCGGTTGTTCTGATCCGTGGCGGCCGTGTAAAAGACCTTCCCGGTGTGCGTTACCACATCCTGCGCGGTGTTCTGGATACTCAGGGCGTCAAAGACCGTAAGCAACGTCGTTCGAAATACGGCGCGAAGCGTCCCAAGTAAGAAGGAGAGGCTGATATGTCACGTCGTCACGCCGCCGAAAAACGCGAAGTCCTGCCTGACGCCAAATTTGGCGACAAGGTACTGACGAAATTCATGAACAACCTGATGATCGACGGCAAGAAGTCGGTCGCAGAGCGCATCGTTTACAACGCGTTTGACCGCGTTGAGAACAAGGTAAAGCGCGCACCTGTCGAAGTGTTCCACGAAGCGCTCGACAACATCAAACCGTCGGTCGAGGTTCGCTCGCGTCGGGTTGGTGGTGCAACCTATCAGGTTCCGGTCGAAGTGCGCCCCGAGCGCCGCGAAGCACTGGCCATCCGCTGGCTGATTACTGCTGCGCGTGGCCGTAACGAAAACACCATGGAAGAGCGCCTTGCAGGCGAGCTGCTGGACGCCGTTCAGTCCCGCGGTACTGCCGTCAAGAAACGCGAAGACACCCACAAGATGGCCGAGGCGAACAAAGCCTTCAGCCATTATCGTTGGTAATCCGAGAGGCTTAGACCAATGGCACGCGAATATCCGCTCGAACTGTACCGTAACTTCGGTATCATGGCGCACATCGACGCAGGTAAGACCACCTGCTCGGAGCGTATCCTGTATTACACTGGTAAATCCCACAACATCGGTGAGGTGCACGATGGTGCAGCCACCATGGACTGGATGGAGCAGGAGCAGGAACGCGGCATCACCATCACTTCGGCTGCGACCACCACTTTCTGGGAACGCACCGAGGACGGTCAGACCGCAGAAACTCCAAAGCACCGCCTGAACATCATCGACACCCCCGGCCACGTTGACTTCACCATCGAAGTCGAACGCTCGCTGGCGGTTCTCGACGGTGCCGTCTGCGTTCTGGACGCAAACGCCGGTGTTGAGCCCCAGACCGAAACCGTGTGGCGTCAGGCTGACCGCTACAAGGTTCCGCGTATGGTTTTCGTCAACAAGATGGACAAGATCGGCGCTGACTTCTTCAACTGCGTCAACATGATCGAAGACCGCACCGGCGCACGCGCTGTTCCGGTTGGTATTCCGATCGGCGCCGAGTCCGAGCTGGAAGGCCTGATCGACCTGGTCACCATGGAAGAGTGGCTGTGGCAGGGCGAAGATCTGGGCGCAAGCTGGATCAAAGCTCCGATCCGCGACAGCCTGAAAGACATGGCTGACGAATGGCGCGGCAAGATGATCGAAGCGGCCGTCGAAATGGACGACGACGCGATGATGGAATACCTGGAAGGCAATGAGCCTGACGTTCCGACCCTGCGCGCCCTGCTGCGCAAAGGTACCCTGGAAATCGCGTTCGTTCCGGTTCTGGGTGGTTCGGCGTTCAAGAACAAAGGCGTTCAGCCGCTGCTCAACGCTGTGATCGACTATCTGCCCAGCCCGCTGGACGTTGTTGATTACATGGGCTTCAAACCCGGCGACGAGGAAGAAGTTCGTGACATCGCCCGTCGTGCAGACGACGACATGGCCTTCTCGGGTCTGGCGTTCAAAATCATGAACGACCCCTTCGTTGGCTCGCTGACCTTCACCCGGATCTACTCGGGCACCATGAACAAGGGTGACTCGATCCTGAACTCGACCAAAGGTAAGAAAGAGCGCATCGGTCGTATGATGATGATGCACTCGAACAACCGGGAAGAAATCGAAGAAGCGTTTGCAGGCGACATCATCGCGCTGGCGGGTCTGAAAGACACCACCACCGGTGACACCCTGTGTGATGCGAAGGATCCGGTGGTTCTCGAAACCATGACCTTCCCCGATCCGGTGATCGAGATCGCGGTTGAGCCCAAAACCAAGGGCGACCAAGAGAAGATGTCCCAGGGTCTGGCCCGTCTGGCCGCCGAAGACCCGTCCTTCCGTGTGGAAACCGACTTGGAATCGGGTCAGACCATCATGAAGGGCATGGGCGAACTTCACCTGGACATCCTGGTTGACCGTCTGAAGCGTGAGTTCAAGGTTGAGGCGAACATCGGTGCGCCGCAGGTGGCCTATCGTGAAACCATCTCGATGCCGGTCGAGCACACCTACACCCACAAGAAACAGTCGGGTGGTTCGGGTCAGTTCGCGGAAGTCAAGCTGGAGATCCAGCCGACCGAAGCGGGCGAAGGCTATTCGTTCGAAAGCCGCATCGTTGGTGGTGCCGTTCCGAAGGAATACATCCCCGGTGTTGAAAAAGGCATCAACTCGGTCATGGACAGCGGCCCGCTGGCTGGCTTCCCCGTGATCGACTTCAAGGTTGCCCTGCTGGACGGTAAGTTCCACGACGTTGACTCGAGCGTTCTGGCGTTCGAAATCGCATCGCGGATGTGTATGCGTGAAGGCATGCGCAAAGCTGGCGCGAAACTGCTGGAACCGATCATGAAGGTCGAAGTGATCACCCCGGAAGAATACACCGGCGGTATCATCGGCGACCTGACCTCGCGTCGTGGCCAGGTGTCTGGTCAGGAACCGCGCGGCAACGCGATCGCGATCGACGCGTTTGTTCCGCTGGCGAACATGTTCGGCTACATCAACACTCTGCGTTCGATGTCGTCGGGCCGTGCCCAGTTCACCATGCAGTTCGACCACTACGATCCGGTTCCGCAGAACATCTCGGACGAGATTCAGGCGAAATACGCATAAGCGAAGATTTGAGGGAGCTCCGGTCAGGGGCTCCCTTCATTACCGAAAAAGGAGGCCATCATGGCAAAGGAAAAGTTTGAGCGTACAAAACCGCACGTCAACATCGGCACGATTGGCCACGTTGACCATGGTAAAACGACGCTGACCGCAG
>NZ_JBQFOY010000023.1:0-67412 GCF_056533985.1 Ruegeria sp. E8 | reverse complement strand
TCGCCTCGGCCATCGCCTGGGCGACGCTGGCGGCGGTGCTGACCGGACCCATCGCGCCGGACAGGATGAACGGCACCACGATCATGCCCTGACCGCGCGTCGAATAGACCCGTGCGGCCTCGGTCACGACCCGGTCCACCAGCAGCGGCGAGTTGGTGTTCACATTGCCCATGATGACGCAATTGTCTTCCATGAAGTCCGCGCCAAAGACGATCTCGGCCATCTCGACGCTGTCTTGCGCCCGGCTCATCTCGGTGATCGCGCCCAGATGCGGTTTGTCGCTGGCGGTCATGTGGGTGAACAGCATGTCCAGATGCCGCTTGCTGACCGGAACGTCGCAGGGTTCACAGGTGACAAAGCCGCCATGATGCAGGTTGGGGTGCATGTAGGTCAGCTTGACCAGCTTCTCGAAGGACTCGATGTCGCCATAGCGGCGGCCGCCCTCCAGATCGCGCACGAAAGGCGCGCCATAGACCGGGGCAAAGACCTGATTGCCGTCCCCGATCACAACCGAGCGATCCCGGTTGCGGGCGACCTGGGTGAACTTCTTCGGCGCCCTGGCGCACAGATCGCGGATCCAGCTCGCATCAGCACGCACAATGTCGCCGTCGATCCGCGCCCCTTCACGCCGCCACAATTCCAGCGCCTCGGGGTCATCCCGGAACGCAATGCCGACCGCTTCGAAAATCCAGTCTACCTGGGTTTCGATCCGCACCAGATCCTCTTCATTCAAAGGGTCGAAATAGGCCAGTTTACGTTGAATATAGGGGGACGCCGGTACCGATCCGGCCTCCGTGCCGCGTAAGCGGGACTGTCGTGCGCGCCGCGCCATGTTGAGCCACTCCTTGGGTCATTTGAAACGGCACAATAACCGCATGAAACCCATCCGTGACGGTTGAAAAAGATAATGCTTTGGATAATCCTAACTTATGCACAACCTCTGGAAAAACGTCTCATCATCAAAACACCTCGTCTACTTCGAAGCCGCCGCAAGACTACAATCAATCACTCGCGCAGCCCACGAAATGAACGTAAAACAACCAGCCGTCAGTGCGGCCATCAAGCAGTTGGAAGAGTCTTTGAATGTCTTGCTGTTCCGAAGAGAGCACAAGAGGATAACGCTCACTTCTGCGGGCGCAAAGCTTTACTCGGATGTATCACGTTCATTCGATCAGATTTTGGCTTCGGTGAACTCGATCAAACAGTTTACCAAGAATGACCATGTCACTTTCAACGCGTCATCCGGGTTCAACTATTATTGGATGATGCCCAGGCTTCAGCAGTTTCACTCAGCCTATCCTGACATCGATCTCAGGCTGCAATCCAGCGACCGCGAACCTGATATCGATTCCGAGAACATCAGCCTCGCAATTCGCCGCGGTTTTGGGCAGTGGGACGGGTACAAATCGGAACTCATCGCAAAAGAGGTCATCTATCCGGTCGCCAGCCCGGCGGAAATGGACGCGGCGGGCACCCTGACATCCGTGCGGGATTTGTTGGATTGCAAGCTGATCCATCTGGAAGAGCCTGTTCGTGAACGTCCAAGCTGGAACCAGTGGTTCGAACATTTCGGTGTGACCGAGGCGCCTCCGATTTCGGGTCTCAGGCTGAACGATTACGCGCTTGTTCTGCAGGCAGCCCTGTCTGGTGAGGGTTTTGCCTTTGGGTGGGATCATCTGACGGCACCATTGGTACAAAGGGGCCTGCTTGTTGCACTGGAGGACTGGAGCTGGGAGACGGGGCTTGGATTCTATTTGGTCTGGTCTGAGAACAGGCCGCTCGTTGACACGGCCAAGCGGGTGAGGGATTGGGTTTTGCTCAACAAGGATGTTCCGGATTGACGGTCGCTCTTTTGCAGGGCTTTAGGGGATCAGGCGACCTTGCACCGATGTTTGGCACCCAGATCGCAGCGGAAATTCTGGACAGGTTTCCAGAACAGGCAGCACACTGGCTGGGCAGCCATATCGAATCTGCTCAGTAGCTTTTTCTGAAGCTGAGAGCGCTGGTTCTTTCGGCACGCTATGCCGGGAATGAAGCGTATAGTCAGGGAACAAACCCGTGGGGTACTCCAAATGGTGGGGTGTCCACGCTGGTTCCGGTGAGCGATTGTAGAAACGCAACGAGGCTTTCAATTTCGGAGTCCGTAAGGTTCACCGGGGTGATATCGATTCTGTTGCGCTGGCGCTCCATTTCAAAGCGATCTTCCCACACAATGAAATCGGCTCGTTCCAACCAGTGAACTTCGGGCAACGATGCCAGCTCTGGCGTCCATTTTTTAAAGCTGACGCGAGGGTTCAGGTGGTGGCGGATCATGCTTTCGAGATCGGGGAAAGCTCCGTTGTGGCCATAGGGCGCAGTCAGGGCGACATTGCGCAGCATCGGTGTGCGAAAGCGGTAGGCATCCTCGAGCCGGTCGCTTTCACCCATGCGGCCCACGTCGCGGACGAAGGGGTCCCACTGCCGGGTGCGGCCCGGACCGAATGGCGGCAGGGCCAGCGCATGGAAATCCTGATCTGACATCAACGGGCCAGCGTGGCAGGTGGAACATCGCGCCTTGCCGTAGAACAGGTTCATCCCGTCCTTCTGGGCCAGCGAAAGGGCACTCGTATCGCCCGCGAGGTAGCGGTCAAACGGGCTGTCGGTGCTGCGCCACTCGATCGCCATGAAAGCGGCCAGAGCGTTGGCGATTTGCGTGATCGTGATGTCTTCGGTGGTCTCGACCTCATCAAAGGCGGCCACGATGGCCGGACCATAGCGGGGAGCGGTACGAACACGCTTGGCGAGGATCGGCCAGCCCTTGTCTATACGGTCATGCACCGCGCCCGTGACCTCATTCTCGGCCACATTGCCCGCCATCTCGAATTGCGAGGTCAAAGGAAACAGAGCTTGTGCCGCCAGCAGAGAATTCAGCCCTTCGGGCAACCACTCCTGCGCCGGGGAATTGAAGCCGTTGCCGTAATCATCCGAAAGGCTCAGCCTGCCGTCGTGAAAGACGGTGTGAATGTCTTTCGCCCCAAGGTTCCACAGGCCCGGAGAGTTGCGCGGGATGCGTTTGCGTATCCTGTCGGCCCCGGTGCCGGGTGTTCGATCAGGACCCAGCCCTTTCCCGCCTTCGCCTATGCCCAGCGACAAACCATCCGAGGTGCCAAAATCCGGGTGGTGGCAATGGGCGCAGGCGATGTTCCGGTTGCCCGACAGGATCGGGTCGTAAAACAGTTGATGACCGATTGCGGCCTGTTCCATATCAAAGGGGATGAAATCATCATCTGTCAGTGGACGCGGCAAGTCCTGCGCCGCGGCGGTGCCGACCAAAAGGAACACAAACCCATGCGTCAGTTTGTATATGCCCTTTGCCTTCTTGCGTCCCCGGCGCAGGCCGAACTGGAACAGGCCCGCGATCTGATGGAGGCCGGGGCGTTTGAAGCCGCGCGCGAGGAACTGCTGCCAGCCGCCCGGTCGGGCAACGCCGAGGCAGAGGAACTGATCGGCGTGATGTACGGTCTCGGGTTGGGGGTCGAGCAGGATTATGAGAGAGCGTTCGAATGGTATCTCCGCGCGTCGATGAAGGGCCATCCCGGGGCGCAATCGGGTGTGGGGTGGTACTATGAACTGGGTCTCGGCATGCCCGCGCCCGATTTGGTGCGCGCCTATATGTGGTACACGCTCAGCGCCATTGGTGGCGACCCCGATGCGGCGATCAGCCTTGAGGAAGTGATCAAGAAAATGTCGCCGGAGCAGATCGAAAAGGCGCATGTTCTGGTCAACGATTATAAAGGGTGGATGTACCCGTTCCGGTGAAGGCCGGGCCACAAGGCCCAGCCCTGTAGCTTAGTTCAGGTCCGCATCCCGCGCGGCGTTCACATCGGCCTCGGCCGCAGCAACGGCTTCGGTCAGTGCAGTGAACACCTCATCCCCGCGCGCTACGTTGGTCTGGAACCACTCGTAGACCGGCGTCGCGGCGTCCTTGAACGCGGCCTTCTGATCGGGGCTTGGGACATAGAGGTCACCGCCACCGGCAACAAAGTCCTCATACGCCTGAATCGACTTGCGCTTGGGCGAGGCAAAAGTGGCCTGCTGCAGCGCATAGAACCCGTCAACCACGACACGGCGCAGATCTTCGGGCATCTCCTGGAACTTGGCGTTGTTCATCCACCACAGCGCGCCCATATAAGCGTGGCCGTCCAGCGTGACATATTGCAGGCCCGCATCCGGGAACTTCATGCCCATGATGTCGGTGATACCGTTTTTCGAACCTTCAACCACACCGGTCTGGAAGCTGGTGAACAGTTCCGGCCACGGGATCGGGGTCGGTGATGCACCGAGTGCTTTCACCAGTTCTTGCGGCAGGTCAGCGACCACGGTGCGGATTTTCAGACCTTCCATATCGGCAGGCTCGGCCACACGACGCTGCGTATTGGCAAAGTTGCGCCACCCGCCTGTGTTGCCGATGGTCATCAGGCGGATCGCGCCACCGGAATCTTCCAACGCCATATCGCGCATGGTACGAGTGAAATCGCCGGACAGGACGTGCTCGGCAATGCGGTCATCGGCCATCAGGTAGGGCAGGTCCAGAACCTGCACGTATGGGAAGATGCCCGAGGCCCCTCCAGAGGTGGAGATGTAGATGTCGATGGTTCCGTCTGCCACGCCCTGCAGGCATTCCGCCCCGTTCGAACACAGTTGCGTGCCGATGAACAGCTCGACCTCGATAGCGCCGTTCGAGGCTGCTTCGACGTAGTTCTTGAAGACGATCAGGCCGTCGTAATCTTCATCGTTTTCGTTCGAATTCGCGGTTGCGCGCAATGTGTAATCGGCGGCGGTTGCGGCAATGGCAGACGCCGCCACAAGCGACGTGGCCACCGCTGCGGTTTTTATGAAGTCTCTGAGCATGCGTTTCCTCCCTGTGATACTCAGTTCAGTTTGCAAATCCCGTTATCCTCGGGATCGTCATGGATAGTGCTGGGATATAGGTGATCAAAAAGATCACGATGATTTCGACCGCCAGAAACGGCAGGATCGCCTTGGCGATGGTCTCGACCCGTTCGCGCGACACGGCGGCGGCCACGAACAGGACCAGGCCCATGGGGGGCGTGGCAAGGCCGACGGTCAGGTTGACGCTCATGATAATGGCAAAATGGATCGGGTCCACGCCGAGGCTGGTGAAGATCGGCCCCAGAATCGGACCAAGGATGATAATCGCCGGACCCGCATCCAGAAACATGCCGACGATGAACAGCAGCAGGTTGATCAGGAACAACAGGATCAGCGGGTTTTCCGACAGGCTGAGGATCAAGGATGCCAGCTGCTCGGGTGCGTGGCTGAGGCTGACCACCGTTTTGAACGCCATGGCCGCACCCACCAGCAGCAGGACAACGGCCGAAGTCATGCCCGCGTTGCTGAGAACCTCGGGCACTTCTTTCAAGGTTAAGGTACGCAGCACGAAGAATCCGATGATAAAGGCGTATCCCACAGCCACCGCGGCCGCCTCGGTCGGGGTGAAAATGCCGCCCAGAATACCCCCCAGAATGATCACGGGCGTCATCAGCGGAAAGAACGCCTTCAGACTGGCCTGACGCCGTTCCGGCCATGTGTATTTGCGGCTGGCGACAGGGAAGTCGTACCGGTCGGCCATGACCTTGATCATCAACATCAGACCAACGCCAACCATGACACCGGGCACGATACCAGCAAGGAACAGCGCGGCGACGCTTTCACCCATCACATAGGCGTAGATGATCATGATGCCTGACGGAGGAATAATCGGCCCGATCACCGAACTGGCTGCCGTGATCGCGGCGGCGAATTTACGGGTATAGCCCTGCTTTTCCATCGCCGGGATCAGCATCGAACCCAAGGCCGAGGTATCGGCCACGGCAGAGCCCGAGAGACCCGCGAACAGGATCGAACTCAGCACGTTCACGTGCGCCAGCCCGCCGCGCAGATGGCCCATAAGGGCCTGGCTGAACTCGACCAGGCGGATGGTGATGCCGCCCCGGTTCATCAACTCTCCGGCCAGCATGAAGAAAGGGATCGCCATCAGCGGGAAGCTGTCCATGCCGTTATAGACGTTGCGGTACAGCAGGGTGATGTCGTTTGTCTGTCCGTTGAGCCATAACAGGATGCCGGGCGCTGCCAGCAGGGCAAAAAACACCGGCAGGCCGATCAGCAGGAAGACCAGAAAAGTGGGCAGGAACCAGATCAGCATCTATTCAGCCCCCACCGCAGCATCAGGGATTTTCGGCAACAGATGCCCTCCGCCGATCAAAGTGATGAAGGCGCGAAGGATCAACTCGATATTGACTAAGATCAGCAGGATGACCCCGACCAACAGCGAAGCCATCATCCAACTGCGCGGAATACGATACCATTCGTCAAATCCAAAGGAGGTGGGCAGATAAAGCGCTGCGGTGGCAAACTTGCCGCCAAAGCCGGTGACTTCGGACCAGCCGATGTTGACAGCGACCAACAAGACCGCCAGCGAAATTAGCAACAGGAAGAGGTTCAGCGATTGCCCCAGCAGGCGTGGTAAAAACCGCTCCAGCATGTCGATGGCCACGAACCCTCCGCGCCGAAACGCGGTCGGTGCCATAAGGCCGGTCATCCACAGCATACAGAAACGCGCGGCCTCGTCCGGCCAGGGTAACGCGCTGCCCAGAACGTACCTGAAAAAGACCTGAATCAGAATTGCGATCACCATCAGCGCAATGGCAACGATACCAACCGCGCGGCCCAGTCGCAGCGCGGTTTCATTCACGAATGCAATCGGCGCAAGCACCGACGTTAATCCGCCCATGCGGATCCTCCCACTGTGTCAGCTGCCGGTTTTTCCGGCAGTCGTCATATCGCGCTTATTTTTGCGCGAATTGGCCGATTTTTCCGGCGTAGAACGTCAAAGCGTCCCCGTCTGCCATGCTGGCCTTCAGGACTTTGCCCACGACGATGACGTGATCGCCCGCATCGTGATAGGCGTGCTGCTCGCATTCGAACCGGGCAAGACAATCCGGCAGCACGGGGGTGCCGTTTTCACAGCGATCATGCGCGATGTCGCGCAGCGCAAAGGCGTCTTTCGAACAGTCAAAACACAACTCAGTTTGCCCGGCAGACAGAACATGCACACTGAAATGACGCGCCTTTTGGAAATAGGGGAAGCGACGAGAATTCCGGTCACCTGCCCACATCACCAGTGGCGGGTCCAGGGACAGGGACGAAAAGCTGTTGGCGGTAATGCAGATCGGTCCGTCGTCACTGTCGCAGGTGACAATAGTGACCCCGGTGGCGAACTTGCCGAACGCATCGCGCAGGGTGCGGGTATCTTCCCGTTGCGGGACAAATGTGTGGGTCAGGTCCTTTGAGATTGCATTCATCACGGTACCTCATGCCCCAGCGCCGCCGTATACAGGCGGAACCAGCTTTCACGATCCAGCGTGACCTTCAGCGCGTCGGACGCACGCTTTATGCGGTCCAGATTGTTCGTGCCCAGAACGGGCAGGATGCCTGCCGGATGGGCCAGCAGAAAAGCGATCGCCACGGCGGCCCGGTCAACGCCGAACTCGGCCGCGATTTCATCTGCAACCACCGCGACCGGAGGGTTTCCGGCCATCAGCATTCCACCGCCAAGCGGGGACCACGCCATCAGCGGATGCCCATGCTGCTGATGAAACGCGAGATCGCCGTTGGTAAAGGGGCTTATTTCGCCCAGAGAAATCTCGATCTGGTTCGTCACCAGTTGGGTCTTCATCGCCGATTGCAACAGGTTCCAATCCCACGGGCGGAAGTTCGACACACCGACCGCGCCGACCTTGCCGCTGGCCACAACCTCGTCCAGCGCCGCACCCGTTTCGTGATGATCCATGAACGGATCAGGGCGGTGGATCAATAGCAGGTCGATATGGTCAATCGCCATCTCGGCCAAAGACGTATCGACCGATTTCAGGATATGCGCGCGCGAGGTATCGTAGTATTTCACCTTGGCATCCGAATACCGGCCACAGGGTGCGACGATGTCACATTTGGTGACGATCTCCATCTTCGCGCGCAGACCGGGATTGGCGCGCAGGGCGTTGCCCAGAACCGCCTCGGCCCCGTAATCACCATAGATATCGGCTTGGTCGAAGGTGGTAATGCCCTGATCCAGACAGGCCTGGATCTTGGCCTCGACATGCGCCGCCGAGGTGTCGCTGTCGTCTCCCAGTCGCCACATGCCATAGACAAGACGGCTCATTTCCAGCGTGTCGGATAGTTTCACACGTTGCATCAGCGGCGTACTCCGTTGCCCAGCGGTGTCGCCGGGGTATTGGCAGGAACCCTTCCGTACGCTTCGGGAAGGGAACAGGTTTTGAGGTTGGGCATCACGCGGGCACCAAAGTGTTTGGCCTCGTCCATGTGCGGGTAGCCTGAGAAGATGAAGGCACGGATGCCCATCTTCTGATACTCTTCGATCTTGGTCATGACCTGATCGGTCGACCCGACCAGGGCCGCCCCGCAGCCCGAGCGCGCCCGCCCAACGCCGGTCCAGAGACCGGGTTCAACGTAACCATACTCATCCGCCAGATCGCGGTTCTTGGCCTGATGCGCCACGCCCAGAGAGGTCGCATCCAGCGCCCGTTCACGGATCGCACGGCCATATTCGTCATCAAGTTTGGACACGATGTAGTCGGCGTACTCCTGCGCCTCGGCCTCGGTGTCGCGGACGATCATATGGACGCGCAGGCCGTAATCCAGCGTCCGGTTGTAGTTCTCGGCGACTGCATGAACCGCTTTCATCCGCCCAGCCAGTTGATCCTTGGTTTCCGGCCACATCAGGTAGACGTCACAATGTTCGCCGCACAGGTCCAGAGCGGACGGAGAATAGCCACCGAAATACAGCAACGGGCCGCCGGTCTGATAGGGCCTTGCTGGATCGGTGGTCAGTCCCGAGAAGTTATAGACCTCGCCTGCATGGTTGACCTCATCCCGCGTCCAGGCTTGTTTCAGGATTTCCACCACCTCGCGCGAGCGCTGATAGCGATAGGCGCTGTCTGCCTTTTCCCCCGGGAAATCCGAAGAGATGATGTTGACCGTCAACCGCCCATTCAGCATGTGATCCAGCGTCGCGATGGTCCGGGCCAGCATGATCGGCTGCATCTCTCCGCATCGTACGGCGGCCAGCAGGTTGATCTTTTCGGTAATCGGCGCACAGCCGGCCACAAAACTCAGCGTATCCTGACCCACCTGATAGGAAGACGGGCACAGGATGTTGCGAAACCCCTGTGCCTCGGCCTCTTTCACGATGCCCGAGCAATGATCCCAGCTGGATCGCAGGTCGCCATCAGGCACACCCAGAAACTGATAGTCATCCGAACACAGCGCCGCAAACCACGAAACCTCGGCCGCATCCAGATCGGGGGATGTGATGGGGACGATGGTCATTTGATTCGCGCTCCATGCATCTTTTACTTTTCTCTTGCGTAGCAAGCGCATTGATGTAGATCAATAGTGTATCAATTTTTCCCGCGACCGAGTAAAACGCCTCAAGTGACCGTCAACGCCCGAAGCTCCAACGCCCTGCCGATCTATGTTCAAATCTCGGAACTGCTGATCCGTGATATCGCGGCCGGCCGTCTGATGGATGGCGAGCGTCTGCCGCCTGAACGTGAGATGGCTGCCGAGTTGAAGGTCTCGGTCGGGACTTTGCGAAAATCGCTCGCCGAGCTTGAGAAAAAGGGGATGCTGGAGCGTATTCAGGGGTCCGGAAACTACATCCGCGAAACCGGCACGCAGAACAGCGTCTATGCCATGTTCCGGCTGGAACTGCCCGAAGGCGGCGGCCTGCCTCGGGCCGACATTCTGTCGGTCGATCATCTGACAAAGCCCGCCGACCTGCCGCAATTCGGCCTGTCTGACACCGGCTCGCGTGTCCGTCGGATGCGTTATCTGAATGACACAATCATCGCGGTCGAGGAAATCTGGCTGGACGCATCCGCCGGAAAAATCGATCAAACCCAGCTTTCGGATTCGCTTTACCGCTATTACCAGCACCAGTTGGGGTTCTGGATCGCGCGGGCCGAAGACAGGGTCTCAATCGGGTCGCTGCCCGACTGGACGCCAAAATCTTTCACGAAACCTGCCGGGGAAACGGTGGGATATATCGAACGGTTCAGCTGGTCGGAAAAGGCCGAACCCGTCGAGTTTTCAAAAACATGGTTCGACCCGGATCGGGCCACCTATGTCCAACGTCTGAAGTAAAAGGAAACGCGCATGACCCGGACCATCCACTACGGGCTGATCGGATGCGGCATGATGGGGCAGGAGCACCTGCATAACATAGCTTTGTTGGACGGCACGCGAGTTTCTGCGATCTTTGAGCCTGACGCCGTTATGGCAAAAGAAGCACAGGCCATTGCGCCAGATGCAGTCATGGCAAGCTCGGTGCAAGAGCTGTTGGATGTCGAAGAACTGGATTGCATAGTTATCGCCAGCCCCAACCATCTGCATGTCGCCCAGCTCTGCGAGATCGCAGAGAAGCGGCCACTGCCGTTGCTGGTGGAAAAGCCTCTGTTTACGGATCCGAATGACGTTACCCGGCTAGAGCAGTTACAGCGCGATTACCCTCACCCAATCTGGGTTGCGATGGAATACCGCTATATGCCACCCATCGCGACCTTGATCGACAAGGTTGGCGACACGGGTGGGATCAAGATGCTGTCGATCCGGGAACACCGCTTCCCGTTTTTGGAGAAAGTCGGCAATTGGAACCGGTTCAACCGAAATACAGGTGGCACTTTTGTCGAGAAATGCTGTCACTTCTTCGATCTGATGCGACTTATCCTGCATTCTGATCCGGTGCGTATCACGGCCAGCGGTGGGCAGGCCCTGAACCATCTGGACGAACGCTATGATGGCGAAACCCCGGACATATTGGATCACGGTTACGTGCTGGTCGATTTCGCCAACGGCGCGCGGGCGATGCTGGAGCTGTGCATGTTTGCCGAAGGCGCGCGCTATCAGGAGGAAATCTCGGCCGTCGGTCCGAAGGCCAAGATCGAGGCGCTTGTGCCGGGGCCGGGGCGGTTCTGGCCAGCGCATCTGGGCGAGCCACCGGTGCCGCAAGTCATTGTCAGCCCGCGCAACCCCAAAGGACCAGTTTCGCAGGACATCCCTGTTGATCCGCGCCTGCTGGCTGCGGGCGATCACAACGGTTCGACCTACTATCAGCACCAGGGTTTTCTGGACCTGCTGCGGGGGAACAGGGCCGCACCGGATGTGTCACTGCAAGACGGCTTATGGGCTGTTCGAATGGGATTGGCTGCGCAACAGGCACTCGAAACCGGCGAAACTGTGCGCCTGTAGTCTTTTCCAGAGAAGCTCTATCAGGTTCAGGTTTAAGACTTATTGGCTTGCAGCAACAATTTTGTCGCTTGCAGGCCAACGTGTCGTAAAATCGCTAGCCGCTTTGCTCGCGGTAAATGAAAAAACCTTATGAACTGTCTGTGTATTCCCAATCGTCTCGACCGCCGTGCAACCGGCTGTGATCTGGTGCCGCCGCGCGGATAATCGCCCTGTAGGGCGTTCTGCCTGCCTGCATTCAGACGATAACGGAATACCAAATGACAACTGCTCTGCGCCTTGCCATCGATATCGGTGGCACATTTACCGATACAGTTCTGGTCTCGGGTGATGAGACGATACTGGCATCGACCAAAACCCTGACCACGCATCAGAACCCCGCCGAAGGTGCCATGGAAGGCGCGCAGCGCGTCATGGCGCAATCCGGGCGGACACTGAAAGAAGTGACCGGCTTTATCCACGGCACCACGCTGGCGACCAACGCGCTGATCGAACGGCGCGGGGCGGTTGTGACCACGATCTGTACCGAAGGGTTTCGGGACATCCTCGATATCGGGTATGAGCGGCGGTATTCCCAATACGACATCAACCTCGAAAAACCGGACCTGCTGGTGCCGCGCGAACGCTCTTTGACCATACGCGAGCGCATGTCGGCAGAAGGCGAGGTACTGATTGAACTGGACGAAACGCAGATCGACCGGCTGCTGGCCGAGATCGAGGCCAGCGGAGCCAAAGCGGTGGCGATCTGTCTGATGCATTCCTATGCCAACCCGGCCCACGAACGACGCTTGCGTGATCTTCTGGCTCAACGCCGTCCGGATCTGACCATCTCGATCTCGTCCGATGTCAGCCCCGAAGCGCGTGAGTTTGACCGGCTTTGCACTACAGTGGCCAACGCCTATATCCAGCCGTTGATGGAAAGCTATCTGGCCCGGTTCGTGGAGCAATTCGCAGCCGAGGGCGTCACCTGTCCGATCCTGATGATGACGGCGGGGGGTGGTATGTGCACGGTTGAAACCGCCTCGCGATTCCCCATTCGTCTGGTCGAATCCGGCCCGGCGGGCGGGGCCATTCTGGCCGCGCGCATTGCGGCGCGCGCCGGGTTGGATCAGGTCCTGTCCTTCGATGTGGGAGGAACGACCGCCAAGCTCTGCCTGATCGACAAGGCGCGTCCTCAGACGTCCCGCTCTTTCGAAATCGCCCGCGCGGCGCGGTTCATCAAAGGGTCTGGCATGCCGGTGCGTATCCCGGTGATCGAGATGATTGAGATCGGCGCAGGTGGCGGCTCAATTGCAGGCGTTGATCGTCTCGGGCGTCTGACCGTGGGCCCCAAATCCGCAGGATCGGAACCCGGGCCGGTTGCCTTCATGCGCGGCGGAACCGATCCCACGGTCACGGACAGCGACATCTCATTGGGCTATATCGTCCCGGACACCTTTGCCGAGGGGCATATCAAGCTTGATCCCGACGGGTCCAAGGCCGCCCTGACGCGCGTGATAGGTGAAAATCTGGGACTTGATGCGATAGGCGCGGCAGACGGCGTCAGCCGCATCGTGGATGAAAGCATGGCCAGCGCCGGGCGTATGCACGCGGTTGAAAGCGGCAAAGACCTTGGTCCTAGGACCATGATTGCCTTCGGCGGCAATGGCCCTCTGCACGCCAGCCGCGTCGCGCGGTCAGCAGGGGTGTCGCGTATCGTTATTCCACCCAACCCCGGCGTCGGCTCAGCGGTTGGGTTTCTGTTCGCGCCGGTCTCGTTCGAGATCGTCCGCTCGCGTTATTCCCTGCTCGACAGCATGGATATGGATGGGGTGAATGCCCTGTTTGACGCGATGATAGCCGAGGCAAAAGAGGTTGTCGCCCAAGGGGCAGGGGATGCCCCAACCGAAATCCTGCGTACCGCTTTCATGCGCTATAACGGGCAGGGGCATGAGATCGAAATTACCCTGCCGGATCGTGCTCTGACACGCGAAGATATCGCGCCACTCACAGCCGCTTTTGAAGAGGAATATCGCAAACAATTCTCACGCCCGGTTCCGGGGATGGAGATTGAGATTCTCAACTGGGCCGTTCGGGTCGCTACGCCGGACAGCGCTGTGCCTGCGGTGCCCCCGACTCCAGACCGAAAAACCTTCAATACTTCCGAGACGCGGCCGATCACCTGTGATGTGGATGGTACAACGAAAGAGGCCGCCTTCGTCGCCCGTGCGGACTTGACCCACGGCGACTATGTGCCGGGGCCTGCGCTAATCCATGAGCCGCAGACCACCACGCTCGTTTCTGCCGATTTCTCAGCCCAAATGGATGCCATCGGCAACCTCGTCTTGATCCAGGATCAGAAAGGAGGCGCAAAATGACTGCTGATCTGTCCCCCGCCCGCCTGCAAGTGATGTGGAACCGTCTGCTGGCCGTGGTTGAAGAACAGGGCCAGACCCTGATCCGTGCCGCCTTTTCGCCGATCGTGCGTGAGTGCGGCGACATTTCCGCCGGGATTTTCGATGTAAATGGCCGGATGCTGGCGCAGGCCGTGACCGGAACGCCGGGCCATATCAACACGATGGCCGAAGCCGTCCTGCACTTGCGCGGCCGTTTTGCGCTGCAGGACATGAAACCCGGTGACATCTACATGACCAATGACCCGTGGCTGGCATCGGGGCATTTGAACGACTTCCTGTTGATGATGCCCGCATTCAAGGATGGCAAGGTGGTGGGCTTTACCTCATGCACCTCGCATCTGGTGGATCTTGGGGGGCTTGGTATGGGCCCCGAGGGATCGGATATCTATGACGAAGGCTTGCTGATCCCGCCCTGCAAGCTGGTCGAGGCCGGTACACCCAACGCTCTGCTGATGGACATCATCCGCGCGAACTCGCGCGAGCCTGTGGCGAACGAAGGCGACATTTACGCCCTGATTGCCTGTTGCGAGGCAGGTGTGAACCGTCTTGTCGCAATGATGGACGAGTTCGGGATCGACGATCTGGACACGCTGGGCAGCTATATCATCGACACCTCGCGCAAAGGCGCGCTGGAGGCGATCGCAGACGTTCCCGAAGGCGTTTACAAAAACGTGCTGCGCATGGACGGGTATGAGAACGAGCTTGAGTTGCACGCCACGCTGACCGTCACCAAAGACGGCATGCATGTCGATTTCACCGGCACGTCGGGTTGTTCGAAAAAGGGCATCAACGTGCCGCTGAACTATGCCACGGCCTACACCGTGTTTGCTCTGCGCTGCATCGTTGGGCCGGACATCCCGAACAACGCAGGCTCGCTGGAACCCTTCACGGTGGACGGCCCAAAAGGCTGCATCCTGAACGCGCAGCATCCGGTTCCCGTGGCCATGCGGCATACGCTGGGGCAGGTGACACCTGATCTGGTGCTGGGCTGCCTGCATCTAGCCTTGCCTGATCAGGTGCCCGCCGAAGGGGCCTCCTGCATGTTTGACCTGCCAATGCGCCACGCGCCCGAAGTCGCAGCGAACGGCGGGCGCGAGTTCGCAATCGAACCGGTTCACAACGGTGGCACCGGCGCGCGACCTCATGCGGATGGCCTTTCGGCCACGGCATACCCTTCAGGCGTCTTCGGATCGCAGGTCGAGATCACCGAAAGCGTGGCCCCCGTGGTCATGTGGCGGCGCGAGTTGCTGCCGGATTCCGGCGGTGCAGGCAAGTATCGCGGTGGATTGGGGCAAAGGATCGAGATGACGTCCTCCAACGATGCGCCGTTCATCGTGTTCTTGTCGGTCGAGCGCCTCAAGTTTCCCGCCCTTGGCCGGATGGGCGGCCAACCCGGTGCGCCTGGACGCATCCGGTTCCGTGACGGCGACGGCGATATTCCGGGCAAAGGGGAGTTGCTTGTGGAAGGCGGTGATTACCTGATCTTCGACACACCTGGCGGCGGCGGCTTTGGTGATCCGGTCGAACGTGATCCGGAAGCGTTGAATTTGGACCTGAAGCGTGGCTTGATCACCGAAGAGGGCGCCAAAGCTTACAGAGGTGCATCATGATCCAAGCTATTGAACACGTCCACGCCATGGCCGCCTATGCGCTGGCCGATCTTGGTGGGTCGGATACAATTTCTCTGGCCCAGAATGAAAGTGCTTTTCCGGCCAGCCCTGCAGCCATCGCGGCAGGAAGGGCGGCATTGGATCAGATGCCGCTTTATCCCGATCCCGACTGGCCGGACCTGCGCGCGGCCATCGCGCAAACACACGGGGTGCCATCCGCGCAGATCCTGTGCGGTGCCGGTTCGATGGAACTGATCGGTTGTCTGATCCGAGCTTTTGCTGGGGCGGGCGACCGCGTATTGGGCACCGATTATGGCTATGCCTACGTGGCCTCGGCAGCGGCTCAGGTGCAGGCGGACTACGTAAAAGCGCACGAGGTCGATCTTACGGTCTCGGTGGATGATATTCTGGCTGCAGTTACCTTCGAAACCCGGATTGTCTTTGTTTGCAATCCGGGCAACCCGACCGGGACATTGATCCCGAATGCCGAGTTGATCCGTCTGCGGGATGCCTTGCCAGGCGGTGTGTTGCTGGTGATCGATCAGGCTTATGCGGAATTTGCGGATCAGGATAATGACCCGGCAGAGATCTTCGCGCTGGTAGAGCACGGCGACACCGTGATCATGCGGACCTTTTCCAAGGCCTACGGGCTGGCCGGTGCGCGCGTGGGCTGGGGCCTGTTCCCGCCCGAGATCGCTGCTGAGTTGCGCAAGCTGTTGAACCCCAACAATGTGTCGATCCCTTCGCAAGCCATGGCAACGGCCGCGATGCTGGATCAGGCACATATGCGCGACGCGGTGGCCAAAACCACTGCCATCCGGGATCGTTTTGCTGACGAGTGCCGGGCGTTGGGATTGCTGGTGCCGCCCAGCCATACCAACTTTGTCCTGATCCGTTTTTCTGACGCCGAAGCAGCCCAAAAAGCGGATGCCGCCCTGCGGTCGCAAGAGCTTCTGATGCGGGGTATGGGGGGCTATGGTCTGCACGATTGCCTGCGCGCCACGATCTGCTCGGAAGACATCATGAACCGCTGTCTGGCCGTTCTGAAAGAGGTGACGTCATGACCTTTGAAACCCGCACAAAGGCGAAGATCGGCGTCTTGGTGCCCTTCACCAACACCAACCTCGAAGCCGACATGATGTTGATGCGATGCCCCGATACGACGGTGCATTTTCAACGTATGGGCGGCTATGATGTGGATGAAGTTCCCGGTTCGGATCAGATGGCGGGACTGGGCGCCTCGGACATAAGTCATGATCTGAAGATGATCTCGGGTGTACGGCCTGACGTTGTGCTCTATGGCTGCACATCAGCCACGCTGACCCACGGTCCGTCATTCGATGAACAACTGGCGCAGGATATCAAGGCTGGATCCGGCGCGCTGTCCTTTACCGCGGCCGGGGCTCTTGTGGGCGCGATCAAAACACTGGGCGTGACCAAGGTCGGGTTTTCTTCGCCCTATCTGGGTGAGATCAACACGCAGGCGATGGAGTTTCTGGCTGAAAACCGGATCACAACCGTCAAATGCGCCGATATCGGGCGCGAACTGGGCAACTACGGACAAGGGGAACTGACCCCGGACGAGGTGTTTGACCTTGCCTGTCAGGCCGACCACCCTGAGGCCGAGGCCATCGTTCTCAGTTGCACCGACATGCGCGCGGTTGAGGCGGTGGAACGGATCGAAGCCGCGCTCGACAAACCGGTGGTCACATCCAATCAGGCGATGATGTTCGCCCTGATGCGCGCGCTTGGCCTTCCAAGGCACGGGGCCGTTCCGGGTCGTTTGTTCGATCTGTTGTAAGCAAAGGCCGGGTTGAGAACCCGGCCTTGTCTTCAAGGCTCGTCTGAACCGATCTCTTCCTTGCGTTTGTCGATATAGGCGTCCAGCTCTTCGCGGATCGCCGGGTCCATGACGGGTTCTTCGTATTCGCGCAGCGCCTGCTGCCAGATCTCGGTCGCGCGGTTCAACGCGGTCTTTGACCCCGCAGCCTCCCACGCACCGTGGTTTTGCCAATCGGACAGCATCGGCGCATAGAACGCGGTTTCATACCGCTCCATCGTGTGTTCGGTGCCAAAGAAATGCCCGCCGGTCGGGACGTCCTTGATGGCCTCGAACCCCAATTCGCTTTCGTCGAATTTCAGCGGCTTTAGGAACTCCATCATGTTCTGGAGGATTTCCACGTCCATAACCAGTTTCTCGTAAGACACGGTCAGCCCGCCTTCCAGCCATCCGGCGGCGTGATAGACCAGATTGGCCCCACCCAGCACTGCGCCCCAAGTGGCCATCATCGTCTCGTACGCCGCCTGCAAATCAACCACGTTCGAGGCGTTGGCGTTGGACGTACGATAGGGAATGCCATAGCGGCGGGTCAGCTGACCGCTGATCATATTGGCCTTGGTGTTTTCCGGAGTGCCAAAAGCCGGAGCGCCCGAGCGCATATCCACATTCGAGGTGAAGGCCCCGTACATCACCGGCGTGCCGGGATTGACCAGTTGGGTCAGGGTCACGCCAAACAGCGCCTCGGCATTTTGCTGCGCCAGAGCGGCAGGCAGCGTGACCGGGGTCATCGCCCCCATCAGGGTGAAAGGCGTGATCGTAACCGGCTGGCCATGCTCGGCCATGGCGATCAGCCCGTCCCCCATCGCGTCATCGAACAGGCGCGGCGAGTTCACGGAAATGATGGTGATCACCCCGGGATCCGCGCGCATCTGGTCCAGCGTCATGCCGCGCGCGATGGCCATCATGTTGATACCGTCCATGGCCCGGCCCCGGCCAATCGCGGTGGCGTGGAAACTGAGGTCGCTATAGGTCAGGTTGGCGTTGTAAGTGTCCAGATGCCGGTTGTTGGCGGGCATTTCCTGCGGTGCCGTCACCTGATTGCCGATCAGGTGGATCGCATTGAAATGATGGGCCAGTTTGATGAAGTTGCAATAGTCTTCATAGTTGCCCGGTCGTCGCCCGTTGACACAGTCATGCACATTTGGCGGTCCGGCAACGAGGCCGAAATTGACATGGTCACCACCCAGCGTGATCCGCTTTTCCGGGTTGCGCCCGGTCAGTGTGAATGTCTTCGGGACTGTCTTCAGGGCTTCATTGACGATGCTTTCGTCGATGCGGATTGTCTTGGTGTCGCGATCCACCAGCGCTCCGGCCTGTTCGAACAGGTCCATCACATTGTCGCCCATGACGCGAATGCCTGCCTCGGACAGGATACGCATCGAGGTTGCATGTAGCTGATCCAGTTGCGCGTCGTTCAGCAATTCGATCTTGGGCGACGCATTGACGATGGATTGCCAGGGCAGCTGCTGAATCTCTGCACTTGCCCGTGCGCTTTTCCCGCGTCGGCCACCGCTTCGGGATGTGCTGCGTCTGTCTCGTGGCATTTCAATATCCTCGTTCGGGATTGACGATGTTTGTCAGCGCTTCGCCCTTGCGGTAGCGCCAAAGGTTGTCCGCGAACATCTCGACCGATTTGAGATCCCATCCCTCATAAACGGACGAGCAATGCGGCGTGACGATCACGTTATCGAAGCCCCAGAGCACATGGTTCTCGGGCAGCGGTTCGATTGAAAAGACATCCAGTGCCGCGCCGCGCAACGCGCCGGAGTCCAACGCATGAACAAGCGGGGCTTCGTCGATCACGCCCCCTCGGGAAACATCGACGATCACCGCACCCGGTTTCATCGCCGCAAACGCCCGCGCGTTCACCAATCCCTTGGTGCTGTCCAGAAGCGGCACACAGACAACGATGAAATCCGCACGCGGCCAGAGGTCGGGCAGGGCGTCCATGCCGTGAACCTCATCCACATTCGGTGTGTCCTTGGGACGGGCCCGGACGCCGATGGTCGTCAGGCCCATTGCCTTTGACCGGGCCGCGACGGCCATACCGGTCTGTCCCAGACCGAGGATCAGCACCGTCTTGCCGTCAATCGGTTCAACCTTGCCGGAAACCCACTCCCGCCGTGTTTGCGCGGCCCTGAACCCGGGCAGATCCAGCGTGAAGTGAAACATCGCACCCAGCGCGTATTGCGCCATCATATCCGCAGCGACCCCGGCAGCATTTGTCACGGTAAACGTGCCCGAATCCCACGGGGTCATGTGATCCGTACCCGATCCGCCGACCGAGACCCATTTGACGCTGGGCGCATCGATCAGAGCCTGTCGCGGAAAACCGGGCGTGCCAGCGAAGCGAACCGAATAAACAACCTCGGCCTGCGTGTCTTCGATCATACCCGGCAGCGCATCATAGCTGTCGCAAGTGTGTATCTCGAGGTCAGGATGTCGCTGCGCGAGCACCTGTTTCGAGGCGTCGGGATTGTTGGTGTGCAAAATGGTGACGGGGGATTTCACGAAGTGACCTCTTTGTTGAATTCCTGGCCTGCGGTCATGATCGCATGGGCGAAAGTTGCGGTAGAGGACACTTCGCAGAATGCACGTAAGCAGGCCTAAATTTCAGCAGCTTAGATGGCATTCCTAAAGTCCTGCCTATACATTGCCCGGCGCGTCATAAAGCAGGGCTCCAAGGTCTGAAAATTTGGACCCCGGCTCGCAGAGCCCCAAAACCGCGTCGCGAATGGCCCCGGCCCGGGCGACGCCCAGAGACGGCGTGGCAAATTCCATGAACTTCTCTTCTACTTCTGCGTCATCCATCGGCGCTTCGGGCCCGCCCCGCGCATGAACATCACCTGATTCCAGAACCTGCCCGTCTTTCAGCGTCATGACGACATCCGCAAAGCGGCTTTCGGGGAACCGGCTGGAGTGCCGTTCGGTCTCGGAAACGGAAATGCGGTCCACAATCGACGCCACCAGAGGGTCCGACAGCCCCGACCCGGAAATGTGCTCAACCCCGATCCGCCCATATGCAGCCATCGTGGCGACTGCAAAGGGCAGGGAATACTGCGCCTTGGACGTGTCGTCGGGCATTCCCTGAAACAGGCAGGCGCTTTCACGGAAGGTGTTGACGTGTATCGCCGCGATCTCCTGATGCATCAGATCATGATCGCGCATCAAAGCCCGAGTGGCGTCGATGGCGGCATGGGCCCAACGGCAGATCGGATAGGGTTTCACATATTGATGCTCCATCTGCCAGAACTGACCCAGATCCTGCCAGTAGGGCGCGACCTCATCAGCCTCGATGGTAATAGCAGGGGCACCGGTAAAGCCTTTTTCGGCCAGCAGGGCCGAAGACATGCCCACCAGCGCGCCCCAGCCCGATCCGTCATGCAGCATTGTTGGATTGGCAATCTCGCGCATCATCTGGCTGCGGGGGCCGTGATATTCGGCAATGCCCATGGCCTGTCGCATCTGATCAGCTGTTAAGCCGCGCAACCGGGCAGCCACGGCAACAACGCCCAACGCGTTCCATGCGCCTGAGGTGTGATAGTCGCTGACCGTATTGTGCAGCGAAATACCTGCTCGCCCGGCAACCTCGTACCCGATGGTCACGGCCGCCAGCGCCTCGGGCCCCGAGAAATCGTCGACCGTTTCAGCCAATGCGGCAAGCGCAGGAACAACTGCCACGCCGATATGGCCCTTGGTCGGATTGTACCCGTCATGCCCATCCAGATTGTCGGTCTGGGTTGCTGCCGCATAGGCCGCGCCTGCTGCACTGACCCGGCGGCCGTCAAACAGCATACGCGCTGCAAAAGCCTCATCGCCCGCGCCATAAAGCGCCAGTGTACTTTCCCGCGCGATCAGCCCGGCGGCCATGGGGCCTGAACCGATCGTGATGCCCAGCGTATCCAGCAGCATCCGTGCCGCGGCCTTCAGCGTAGTTTCGGGAAAGTCCGCAGCCGTGCTGCCAAGGGTGAAATCCGCAACCTTTTGAAATGTTCCTGCCATGGCCTGCCTGCGCGTGATGAGAGTTCGAATACCGGTGTTTGCGGAAAAGGTAGGTGCTTTTACCGAAGGCGGCACGAAAACAATCCTTGGGCAATGGCACCGGATATTTTGTGGCTGTCTGGTTCCGGGTGTCGCAAACGTGACATTGTTGATGTCGCAAACGTACAAGAGGCCGGGGCTGGGGCACCATACTCGAAGTATAAGCCGCACCGGATAAACAAAAATGATGAACCTGCCGCACCTTTCCTTTCTTCGTTCTTTCGAGGCCGCGGCCCGCCACCTGAGCTTTACCAGCGCCGCGGAAGAGCTGAACTGCACGCAATCTGCGGTCAGCAACCATGTGCGCTCGCTGGAGGAATTCATCAAACGTCCGCTTTTTGTGCGGCACCCCCGTTCCCTGTCGCTGACGGATGTGGGCAAAGCCTATCTGCCGTCCGTGCGCCACGCGCTGCAGGAAATCGACGTGGCCACGCAATCAGTTGTTCTGCGACCGCATACCAAAACAGTGGCCGTGTCCTGCCCGTTCAGCCTGGCCGAGAACTGGCTCCCCGATGTCATTCAGGGTTTTTCCGAGGATCACCCCGGCATTTCCGTGACGGTTCACGGCACAATCTGGGAGGATGTCGAGCCGAACGTTTCGGACATTTCCATCACGATCAATCATGTTGACGACGTGGCCGAGGGCCTGACGCAATTGTGGGTCGACAAGCTGACAGTGGTCTGCGCCCCTGATTTCTCGGTCCACAATCATCTCCTGACCGATCCACAGCAATTGCACGACGCGCCACTGATCCACATCCTGGGTCGGCCCGCCTATTGGGAAAAGGTGACCGCGCATTTCGGGCTGGAGGACCTGAACCAGAAAGAGGGGCCGCGCACCAATGCCTCGAACCTCGCGCTTGAACTGGCGGCGAAATCTCTGGGGTGTTTGGCGCTGCCAAAGTCGTTGGCGCGCCCCTATTTGGATCAGGGCCTGTTGATCGAGCCATTCGATCTGAATCTGGACAGCCCCTGGGGCTACTACGCCAAATTACGGGACAATTCCGTAACACCGGCCGTCAGGCTGTTTCAGAACTGGCTCTTGAAAGCCGCCGCTGACACGGATGCCTGGTACCGGTGATGGGCAAGTCTGGCGAGATGGAGTGTATTCCGACGGCCATACCAATCCAAGCAACACGCGACTTGCGCAGAATTTTCGACCGCTTTGCCACGGTTTTTTTTGCATGTCTTGTGAAGGCAACCATCCTAGGTTCGGCAAAACAATCCTTCGCCGACACAACACAAAAGCGCCACCTGCCATGAGCCAAATCTCAGAAAGCCTGCTGGAACACATCCGAGGCCGTTTTGCCCAGATCGATCATTGCCCCGAACAAGGCGAACGGATCTTTTTCGAAAATGCCGGAGGGGCGCTGACCCTGAACTCGGTGCTGGATAGCTCGACCCGCTATGCGGCGATCCCCGACAATCAGGGGCGCGACAATCCGGGATCTCACGCGCTGGTTGCCACGATCAACACGGCCAAGGCGGATATGCGGGATTTCATGAACGCAACCGGCGGGCAGTTTTTTGTGGGCGAAAGCGGCACTGAGCTGTTGTTCCGACTGATCATGAACGCTTGTCTGGGAAGTGGTGCGGGCGTTGTGTTGGGATCCACATTGGAACATCCGGCCACGCGGTCGGCCTGTGATCGTTGGGCCCGCATCGCCGGTCAGACCCACGTGTTGATACCGCATGACGATGCCACCGGTACCGTCACCGCCGAAGGTTATGCCGCAGCCGTGACGCCAGATACCAAAGTGGCGACGATCCTGCACACCTCACCCGTGACAGGCATGGGCGTCGATGTGGCGGCCGTTTCACAAGCCATCCGCGCCGTTGCTCCGGACTGTTTCATCATCGTTGATGGCATCCAGCACGCAGCGCATGGCCGGATTGATCTGACAGCCTATGACGTCGATGGGTATGTCATCTCACCCTACAAAGTGTTTTCGCGCCATGGCTACGGCGTGGCGTGGATCTCCGACAGGTTGACCGCGTTGGAACACAATGCCCTTCTGGATGGTCCTGCGGACAACTGGGAAATGGGCACGCGCGACACCGGGGCTTACGCCACGATGTCCGACGTCGTGTCCTATTTCGAATGGCTGGGCAGCCAGGTCAGCGATGCCACCGACCGGCGCGGCAAGTTTCTGGCGGCGGGGGATGCGATCCATGCGCAGGAAAAGGCGCTGACCGATGCCATGATCCACGGCACCGGCAATCTGAGCGGTCTGGCCGAAATGGAGAACGTTACCGTTCTTGGCGGCATCGACAACCCGGCGCGCGAAGGTCTGGTTTCGCTGCGCGTCGAAGGCGTGGCCTCGTCCGACGTCGTCAAACGGCTGAACGAACAAGGTATCCGCACGCATCTTCGCAAGGCGGATCACTATTCGGGCAATATCCTGACACCGCTGGGCTATGACGCCTGTGTACGGGTCTCGATGTGCCACTACAACTCGATTGGCGAAGTCGCCAAATTCCTTGCCGTCATGAAAGAAATCGCCGCCTGAGCCGCGCCATATCGAAGGACACTCATTCATGAAAACCCACGCACAAGCTGTTGTCATCGGTGGCGGTCTTGCCGGTACGTCGATCCTGTATCACCTCGCCAAACTCGGCTGGACGGATTCGATCCTGTTGGAGCGCGACGAACTGACCAGCGGCTCGACCTGGCACGCGGCAGCCAATATCCACGGCCTGCATGACAACAACAACATCACCCGCATCCAGCACTATACAATGAACCTGTATAAGGAGCTGGAGAAGGAAACCGGCCAAAGTTGCGGCGTGTTCCAGCCCGGCTCGCTCTATCTCGCGCAAACCGAAGAGCGCGAACATCAGCTGCGCCTGCAAGAGGCGAAAGCGCGGTTCTACGGTCTGAACTTCCACGAGGTCAGCCGCGAAGAGGCCAAGGAACTGCACCCGCTGGCGCAGTTCTATGACATCCGCTGCATTATGTACGAACCCGATGGCGGCAATGTGGACCCGTCCGGCGTGCCTCATGCTTACGCCGCCGGTGCCCGTGCCATGGGTGCCACCATCGAACGGTTCTGCCCGGTCATCGGGACGGAACAACAGCCCGACGGCAGCTGGATCGTGCACACATCCAAGGGCGACATTCACACGCAATGGGTGGTCAATGCCGCCGGTCTCTGGGGCCGTGAGGTGGCGGCGCTGGCGGGTCTGACGCTGCCGCTGCAACCGACCGAACACCAGTATTTCGTGACCGAAACCATTGATGAAGTGGCAAATCTGGGCCGTCGACTGCCCTCGATCGCCGACCGCGATGGCGAGTATTATTTCCGGCAGGAAGGCAACGGTCTGCTGATCGGGGCTTATGAAAAAGACATGAAGTTCTGGGCGGAAGAGGGCACGCCCCTGGACTTTGCCCATGACCTGTTCCCCGATGATCTGGACCGGATCATGGAAAACGTGATCCGCGCCACCGAACGCGTTCCGGTCGCGGCCACCGCCGGGGTGAAACGGGTGATCAACGGGCCGATGATCTGGTCGCCCGACGCCAACATGCTGTGGGGGCCGGTGCCCGAGCTGAAGAACTACTTCCTCTGCGGCGGTCTGATCCCCGGCTTCTCGCAATCGGGCGGGCTGGGCCTGCTGGCGGCGCAATGGATGATCGAAGGTGAGCCGCAATATGACATGTTCGCCTGGGATCTCGCCCGCTTTGGCGATTGGGCCGACAAGAAGTTCACCAAAGCGCGGGTCGAGGATGCCTATACCCATCGCTTCAAGATTCACTTCCCCAATGAAGAACGCAGCGCAGGCCGTCCGGCCCGTGTGCGCCCCGCCTACGAGATGCAGAAACAGATGGGCTGCGTCTTTGGCCTCAACTGTGGCTGGGAACATCCGCTGTGGTTTGCTGATGAGTCCGGAACCGAAGAGACCATCGGCTATACCCGCCTGAACTGGTTTGACCCGGTCGGGCGCGAGGTGCAGATGCTGCGCGACAGTGTGGGTGTGATCGATATATCGAACTTCGCCAATTACGTGATCAAGGGGCCGGGCGCGTATGACTGGCTGGATCGTCTGGTTGCAAATCGTGTTCCCACCGAGGTGGGGCGCAGCTGCCTGACGCCGCTGATCTCGGTCCGTGGTGGTGTGGCCGGGGATTTCACCATCACCAAGCTGGCCGAAGAGGAATACATGATGATCGGTTCGGGCATGGCCGAGCGCTATCATCAACGTTTCTTCAACATGGTCGAGATGCCCGAGGGCACAACGCTTGAGGTCGCCACCGATCGTATCGCCGGGTACAACATTGCAGGCCCCAAAGCGCGCGAGGCGCTGGCGCGCCTGACCAATGCCGATCTGTCAAACGAAGCGTTCCGCTTCATGCGGTCGCAGAAAATCACCGTTGCGGGCGTAGATTGCGTGGCCATCCGTGTCAGCTTTACCGGTGATCTGGGTTGGGAATTGCACTGCGCCGAGGGGGATCAGGTTGCGCTTTACACCGCGCTGCTCGAGGCCGCCAAAGAGTGCGGCGGTGGCCCCGTCGGTGGGCGCGCGCTGGGATCGTTGCGCATCGAAAAGGGGTATGGTTCCTGGGGACGGGAGTATTCTCAGGAATACTGGCCGCAAGAGGTTGGATTGACCGGCCTTATCAAGCTGGACAAGGATTTCCTGCACAAAGACGCCTATCTGGCCGTCAAGGACAATGCCCCGCGCGAGGTGCTTTCAATCTTTGAGCTGGACGTGACCGAAGATGCTGACGCCACCGGCAGTGAGCCGATCTTTACCCCCGACGGCACGCCCGTGGGCCGGGTCACATCGGGGGCTTTTGGCTATTCGGTCGGAAAATCTCTGGCACTGGGTTTCCGCAACCCCGAGGTGGCGCAGCCCGGAGACGAGGTCGTGATCCAGGTGATCGGCAAGCCGCACAAAGCGCGGGTGCTGGCAGAGGCACCGTTCGATCCTCAGGGCAGCAGGCTGCGTTGCTGAATGATGGTCGCAAACTGACTGCGCCTGATGACGGATAAAACCCATAGCCGCAGATCCCCATCCGGGATTTGTGGCTATGTGATGTGAAATCCGCTGTCCGGCAGTTCACACCATTCCGATAGCAATTGTGCAATCTGAAAGATCGGGTCACCGTCCTCTACATCCTCGGTTCTGAGAACGGCGTGCCAGGGGACCGAAATACCGTCTTTGGTCACACCCGCGCCAACGATCCGGCCCTCCTTCAGCGCAGAGCGAACGGCCCAGTTCGACAAAACACTGGTGCCAAGGTCCGAGGCGACCAGTTCCACGATCGCTTCAGGCAGTTCGACTGTGGCGGCCCATTTCGGATAGCTGTCGGTGGGGCGGAACAGCAGCGCGAATTCGCGATCCGGCTCAGGTATCTTGGTGTAGGTGATGAACGGCTCGCCAACGATATCGCTGCCTTCAACATATTCACGCCCCGCCAACCTGTGCGACGGCGGCATGATGTAAAGCAACGGGTCTTCGAACAGTTTCATGCTGCTCAGCCCGGCTTGCGATACGTTGCCCGAGGTGATCGCGATATCCAGATGCCGGTTCAGCAGCCCGGTCAAGGGATCACTGCGCGCACCGGCCATGATCTGAATGTCGATCCCGTCGGTGCGCGACTTCATGAACTTGATGAAAGACGGCAACCAACGATAGTTGCTGTAGGCTTCAACCGACAGGCGCACGACATGTTGCACATTGGCGTTCATGCGGCGCACATCCTCTTCGGCGCGGTGAAGATCGGTCAGGATACGCTCAGCCACAACCGCCATGTAATCCGCCGCTGGTGTCTTGCGCAGCTTCTTGTGCATGCGGGTGAACAGGGGCACATCCAGCCTGCGCTCCGCCTCGCGCAGGCGGTGGGACAAGGCCGAAGGCGTTACCCCGAGCTTCTTGGCCGCGTCGGTGATCCGACCGGTTTCGTTGATCGCCTGAATCAGTTGCAGGTGGCGCAGGTCCAGCAGAGGTTTCATGGGTTTTTAGCCTGAAAGAAATTCACGAAATCGAAAAAACTTCGAAATTGAAATTCAGTCAATATAAATGTGAAATCGCCCCAACCTTTCAGTTGGAGCACCCTTTATGAACGTTGACGCCAAACGCGCCACCGAGCAGGACAAGGCACATCACGTGCATCCTCAGTCGAATTTACGCCAGCATTCCGAGAGTGGTCCAACCATGATCACCCACGGCAACGGGGTGTTTATCTATGACAGTGAAGGGCGCGAGATTATTGACGGGTTTTCCGGTCTGGGCTGTGTCTCGCTGGGCTATCACAACGAACGTCTGTCGAATGCAGCGAAGCGCCAGATGGACGTGCTGCCTTTTGCGCCCACCTTCTACAACCGCTCGCATCCGCGCGTGGCGGAACTGGGCGAGCGGCTGATCGGGATGGCACCCGAAGAGATGAACCGGGTGATGTTCCAGTGTTCGGGGTCCGAGGCCAACGACACTGCGATCAAGCTGCTGTGGTACACCAACACCGCGCGGGGTGAGCCGAACCGGCGCAAGATCATCGGCCGGGTGCGCGGCTATCACGGCAATACGGTTGCGACGGTGTCGTTGTCAGGTCAGCCTCATATGCATGCCAAGTTCGGCCTACCGCTGCCCGAGTTCAAACACACCGAACTGCCGAACTATTATCGCTTTCACATTGATGGAGAAAGCGAGGAGGAGTTCTCGGCCCGAATGGCGGCGAAGTTCGAAGAACTGATCCTCGCCGAAGGCCCCGAGACGGTGGCCGCATTCTTTGCCGAACCCGCGATCTCGGGTGGCGGCGCGCTGATGCCGCCGGAAGGCTACTGGCGCGAGATGCAGGCTGTCCTGCGCAAGTATGACATCAAGTTCCTGGCCGATGAGGTCGTCTGCGGCTTTGGCCGCACCGGCAATATGTGGGGATCGCAGACATGGGGTCTGGAGCCCGATATGATCTCGTGCGCCAAGGCGCTGTCGGCGGCGTTCTTCCCGATCTCGGCGCTGATGTTCAAGGATGAGATGTATGCCGACATGATGAAGAACTCGGACGAGGTCGGTACCTTTGGCCACGGCTATACCTATGCAGGCCACCCGGTCGGGGCCGCCGTGGGGCTGGAAGCGCTGGACATCTATGACGAGATCGATCTGGTTGGTCATGTCCGCAAGGTCTCGGCCCGGTTCCTCGAGAAATGCCATTCCATGGCCGATCATCCGCTGGTGGCCGAGGTGCGCGGTGTCGGCCTGTTCTGCGGGTTCGAGCTGATGCAAGACGCCAAGGGCCGCGAACCGTTTGATCCCTCTTGGAAAGTGGGCGAACTTGTGCAGAACTTTGCCCATGACCGAGGTCTGTACCTGCGGGCAATCGGCGACCGGATGAGTTTCATGCCACCGCTGATTATCAATGAGGATGAGATCGACATCGCCACGGAACGGTTCAAAGGCGCGCTGGATGACGCCTGGGCCGTTGTCCGCGACAAGATCTGATTACCTTTCCGGGGTCGGGCAAGCTTTGCTCCGATCCCAGCGCCGCCGACTGTCCCCCTCGGACGGCGCGGCATATTTCTGGGATGCCCTCAGCCTGCCAAGGAGAACAGGGATGACGACACATCTGGAACCAAAACTGCCCCAAGAGGGCCTGGCCGGAAGTTATATCGACGGCGCCTGGCACTGGCCCGAAGGGCGTCTGGTGGTCGAGAACCCCTCGCGCCGCACTCCGATCTGCGAGGTCGGTCGCGGCACGTCGACCGAAGTTGATTTGGCAGTCGACGCCGCCCGTGCCGCGCTGCCGACGTGGCGCGCTTTGGCAGCAGCCGAGCGTGGCAAGCTGCTGACAGAACTTGGGCGTCGGCTTGAAGACGACGCCGAAGAGGTCGCCCGCGTGCTGGCCGCCGAAAGTGGCAATGCCATCAAGACCCAGTCGCGGGGCGAGGCGATGGGCGCCGCCGGGGTGCTGAAGTATTACGGCGGCGTGGCGGTCGAGCAGAAAGGCGAAACCCTGCCGCTGGGCCCCGGTCTGTTCAGCTATTCCACCCGAGAGCCGCATGGCGTTGTGGGGTCGATCATCCCCTGGAATTCCCCGCTTCAGCTGGGCGCGGTCAAGATTTCCATGGCACTGGCAACCGGCAATTGTCTGGTGCTGAAACCGGCCGAGGACGCGCCACTGGCGATCCTGAAACTGGCGGAACTGGCCGATGGATTGTTCCCGCCAGGTGTGTTCAACGTCGTCACTGGGCTCGGCGAAGAGGCGGGCGCGGCGCTGGCATCGCATCCCGGCATCGACAAGGTGTCCTTCACCGGGTCAAGCGAGGTGGGCAAGCTGATCGGCAAGGCCACTGCGGATCGCATTGCCAAACTGACGCTGGAACTGGGCGGTAAATCCCCCACCATTGTCTTCCCCGACGCCATCGCGGATGGCCGGTTGGACAGCACGGCGCAACAGGTGGCCAACGCCATGCGTTTTGCGCGTCAGGGTCAAAGCTGCACCGCCGGATCGCGCTTGTTTGTACATAAGGATATTTGGGATGAACTGATGCCCAAGGTGGCCGAGAAATCGGCGGCGCTGAAGGTGGGCGACGCGCTGGATCCGGATGTGGATATGGGCGCGGTGGTCAACGCCGAGCGTTATGGCGAAATCCGTGCCTATGTGGCCGAGGCCGAAGCCAAGGGCGCGCAGTTCCTGATCGGGGAAACCCCGGCCGAAGACCCGGCGGGCTTCTGCCCCAACCCGACCATCATCACCGGCGTCGACAACAACTGGCGCATCGCCCGCGAAGAGGTGTTCGGCCCGGTCATGGTCGCCATCCCCTTCGAGACCGAGGAAGAGGTCATCGCTATGGCCAACGACACCCATTACGGGCTGGCGGCCTTCCTGTTCACCCACGATATCAGCCGGATAACCCGTCTCACCCGCGCCATTGATGCAGGCTGGATTCAGGTCAACCAGGGCGGTGGGCAGATACCGGGCATGTCCTATGGCGGCACCAAGCAATCCGGCATGGGCAGCGAGTATTCCATCGAAGGCGCGCTCGAGGCGTATACCTACCGCAAATGCGTCACCATCAACATAGAGGGCGGCGCGTGAGCACAGACCGCTTCGGCAACGCCATTGATCCGGGCGTGGGTTACGCCCGGGGTAAGCTACTAAAAGGATCGGCGGATGAGGTGCGCAGACTGGCTGAGGCGGGCCGGGTTGCCGCTGATTTCGTGGCCCGTGAAGGCATCGACAAAATCGCCATCTGCACGGGCAACCTGCGGTTCTACCCGGCCACACCGGACGATCTGGACCTGCTGTGCGAGGAGTGGATCGGCCCGGGCCTGTTTGGCGAGGAGCTGCGTCAGGCGGCCATAGCGCATCTCGGTGGGCAGGGGCACGAGGCCGCTGCGGTGGTCAATCGCACCAGCGCCGGGATCGTGGCGACCGTTTTGGCCCACTCTGCGGGCAAGCCGGTGTTGTCTCTGGTGGCTGAAAGCGACCGCAGCCATGCCTCGGTTCTGCGCGGGGCGCGGTTGGCTGGTGTGCCGGTGCACGAGGTGCATGGTCTGGATGCTGTGAGCCAAGCATTGGCCGAGGATAAACCGGCATTGTTTGTGATCACCCCAGTGACGTCGGAACTGTCGATGCTCAGCGATGCACTGATCCGCGACGCCGTTGCGATGGGGAAAGAGGCGGGTTGCGTGACCTTCCTCGACGATGCCTACGGCGCGCGGTTCCGGCCGGTATTGCACGGCGGCGGCGCATCGCTGTCTTTCGGGGCCGATCTGGTTGTTACCAATGCGGACAAGGCTGGTCTCTCCGGTCCGCGTGCCGGCGTGCTCTGTGGCGACCCGGCGGCGCTGATTCCGGTGCAGGCCCGTGCCAGCGAACTAGGGATTGAAGCCCGCGCGCCCGTGGCCGTCGGCGCGATGCGCAGCCTGCAGGGTTTTACGCCCGATCTGCTGTTGCAAGAGGCGCAGGACGGTCAGGATCTGGCCGACGCGCTGGAGGCCGCGCTGGGGGCAGGGCGCGTGACCCGTTCGGCACTGGGGCCGAAGATCGACGAACAGGACGCGATGGAGATTGTTCTGGATATGGCGGGCACCGACAAAATCGATCTGGTCCCCGCCGAAGTGACCGCCGCCATCGGCATACTGATGTTGCGGGACAAGGGGATCGTGACGGTGAATACCCATGGGCAGCCCGGCGGGCGCGTTTCGATCCGCCTGAAACCGACCTCGGGCGCGGTCGCCCGAGCGGGTGGTGCAATGGCGGTGGCTGACTGTCTGATGTCGGCGATGCATGAGACAGCCGCCCACCTGGGCGACCAGTCTTGGTTTGCCGTAACGCTGTTTGGAGACGATTGAATGACCGATACGGCTCTGATCACCCGATTGGATAACCGGTTGGATCAACTGGTGAATATCGACATGGGCGAACGCGGGGTCGAACCTCTGTTCGAGGCCGCCCGTGTCTTGCAGGGCGGATCGCTGGTCGGTGCCGCTGCGGATGCTCTGATGGCGGTGCCCGAGGGCGGTACGGTGGCGCTGACCACCGGCTCGGTCTCGCGCGCGTGGATCACCCCGGAACTGGGCGAAAACGACGGCCCTTCGGGCGCGGCAGCGATTGCGTGGGCGCTGGTTCTGGCGCGCAATATCACCTGCGTGATGCTGTGCGAGGAGACATTGCTGCCCGCGATCCGCAACACCTGTCAGGCTGCCGGGCTGTTTCCGGTTTCGTTGGAACAGGCGGCGATTGCGAAGGCCGACAAAAGCCTCGCCACGATTGTCATGCTGCCCTACGCCACGGACGACGCAGGCGGGCAGGCGCAGGCCGAACAGCTTCTGGCCGACCTGGCCCCCGACCTGCTGTTTTCGACCGAGCGGGTCGGGCGCAACGAGTTTGGCGTCTATCACTCGATGCGCGGCATTGACTATGGCATGGGTCGCGCGCGGGTCGATTTCCTGTTCGACCTGGCGCTGGAACGCGGCATTCCGGTTGTGGCCGTCGGTGACGGCGGCAATGAAATCGGAATGGGCAAGGTCGCGGATCATGTGAAAGCGCATGTGCCCTATGGCGACACGTGCCAATGCGGTTGCGGTAGTGGGATTGGTGCTGTCACGGGCTGCGATGTGCTGGTGACAGCGGCCTGTTCCAACTGGGGCTGCACCGCAATTGCCGCCGCCATGGCCGCCCGCGCGGGCAACGCCAAACTGCTGCATACACCGGACCGCGAGGCCCTGTTGCTGGACACGATGGTGGCCAACGGTCTGATCAATTCCACGCACGGAATCGTCGATGACAGCGTTGACGGTTTCCCCCGCCAAAGCCATATCGCAGTGGCCGAGCTGTGCCGCACGATTGTGAGCCGCGCACTCTGACAACCTACAGGACGTTTCCATGATCCAAGACAATCCCGCCCTCATCAACGCTATCCGCGACCGGTTCGCCCATGTCGACAGCTGCCCGTTTCAGGGCGAGCGCATCTTTTTCGAAAACGCCGGTGGCGCGCTGTCGTTGAAGTCGGTGGCCGAAACCTCGGCCTTTTATGCCGCGATCCCGGATAACCCGGGGCGGATCAACCCGGCGGGGCAGGGCACGCAGAACGTCATCAACAAGGCCAAGAGCGATCTGGCGGTGTTCATGAACGCCTCATCCGGGCAGTTCTTTGCCGGGGAAAGCGGCACCGAGTTGCTGTTCCGGATGATCCGCACCGCCTGTCTGGCCGCGCCCAAAGGCGGCAAGGTAATCGGGTCGTCCATCGAGCATCCCGCCACCCGCAGCGCCGCGCGCCGCTGGGCCGGGATCGCCGGGCTGGACTATGTGAACGTGCCCCATGACAACGAGATCGGACTGGTGACGGCCGAGGATTATGCCGCGCTGATAACACCGGATGTGGCGGTGGCAACGATCTTGCACGCCTCGCCGGTGACGGGGATGGGCATGGATGTGGCGGCGATCTCTGCCGCGATCCGGGCTGTGGCGGCGGATTGCATGATCATCGTCGACGGAATTCAGCACGCGGCCCACGGTCAGATGGACCTGGACGCCTACAATATTGATGGCTATGCGATCTCGCCCTACAAGGTGTTTTCGCGCCACGGCTATGGCATCGCCTGGATCTCTGACCGGCTGAGCGCCACGCCACATGACATGCTGATCGATGCCCCCGCAACCGGCTGGGAATTCGGCACCCGTGACACCGGGTCCTACGCGACCGTCTCTGATGTTGTGTCCTATTTCGACTGGCTGGGCAGTGAAGTGTCGGACGAGACCGACCCGCGCAAAAGGATCGAGGCTGCGGGACGTGCCATCCACGCCTATGAGACCCACCTGACCAATACCGCGATCAACGGAACGGGCAACCTGCCGGGTCTGCGCGACATGGATCACGTCACCATTCTGGCCGGGGCTGACAACCCGGCGCGCGAAGGGCTTGTGTCCATCGTGGTTGACGGCAAAGCCTCGGAAGATGTGGTAGAGATCCTGAACCAACAGGGCATCCGTACCCACACCCGCAAGGCCGATCATTATTCCGGTAACGTGCTCACGCCGCTGGGCTTGTCCGACTGCATCCGCATCTCGTTCTGCCACTACAACACCGAACAGGAAATCGCCCGTCTGTTGGGGGCGATCAAGGTTCTGGGTGACGGCTGATCTTAGCGGACGAAAGCATAGGACGCGCGGCGCTCAGCCGCGCATCCGGGAATTGTCAGGATTATATAGCGGGCGCAGGCTGGCCTGCGCTTCGACAGGCTGACCAGCCACCATCACCTGATAAGTCCGATCCGCCAGAGCTTTCATCGCCATACCCTCGGGGAGGGTGACATAGCCCATGCCAATGGCCCCGCCCACAGTCCAGCCATAGCTGGCCGAGGTCAGGCGGCCGACGATCTGGCCTTCACATAGAATGGGTTCCTTTCCGAAAACCAACGCATCCGGATCATCGAGCCGGAAAGACAACAAACGGCTTGTTGCGCCTGCGGACTTGCGAGTTTCGATTGCAGATTTTCCCGTGAAGTTCGTTGAGAAATCGCAAGCGAAGGTCAGGCCGCTCTCCACCGGGCTGTCGAAGGGGCCAATATCATGGCCCCAATGCCGAAACCCTTTCTCGATCCGGCAGGACTCCACCGCCATACCACCGCACAGGCGTGGCGCATTCGGTGCCGCCACGATCGTCTCGAACACCTGCTGGGCGAACTCGGAAGGGACGTGCAGTTCCCATCCTAACTCGCCAACATAGGTGATCCGCTGGGCCCGCACCGGTGCGTGGCCAACATGCAATGCCTGCCACGAGCCGAACGGGAAGGCTTCGTTCGACAGATCGGCATCTGTGAGGCCGGTAAGGAAATCCCGCGCGCGCGGCCCCATCAGCGCCAGAGTGGCCTCGGACGAGGTGACATTGATCACCGACACGCCCGCGCCCGCCAGCAGCGTCTTCAACCAGAACTCGGTCTGTGGCTCCGCCCCGGCGGAGGCCATGATCATGTAGCGCGTGCCGCTCAAACGGGCCACGGTCACATCCGCCTCGATCCCGCCTTGCGGGTTGAACATATGAGTATAGACCAACGCACCGGGCGCGACTGCCATATTGGCCCCGCAGAGCCGCTGCATCTGCGTCTCGGCCTCCTGCCCGTCAACAATGAAACGGCCAAAGGTCAGATCGATCAGGCCCAGATCGCCGCGTAGCGCCAGATGCTCGGCCTTCCAGTCGTCGAACCACGGTTCGCGCCCGAACCCGTCGGTCATCTCGCGCCCGTAATACAGTGGCCGTTCCCAACCATTGGCGCTGCCGAATTGTGCCTGCGCGTCGCGCAGATGGGTGTAATAGGGGGTTCGCCGCAGACCGCGTGCTTCGGTTTTGCGCAGATAGGGCCAGTGCATCGCATAGGCATGCCCAAGTGTTTCGGCGGCCTTGGTGGCCGTATAACTGCGCGCGTTCAGGCCGGGCACGATGCGGCGGCTGTCCACATCGGTTAGGTCCATGGTCATATGGCCGTCCATGATCCACTCGGCCAGCGCCTTGCCCGCGCCGGGGCCGTTCTGGATACCGGTCGAGTTGAACCCGGCCACAACCCAATAGCCCGTCACATCCGGGACAGGGCCCAGATAGTGCTTGGCATCCGGGGTAAAGCATTCCGGCCCGTTGAAGAACTTGCGGATGCCCGAATTGGCCAGCGCCGGAACCCGCGCCATTGCTGCCTCGAGGATGGGATAAAGGTGCTCTTCGTCACAGGGCAGTTCGTCGAATTCAAAGATCTCGGGCAGGCCCTCCTCGGGCAGCCAAGGGGTGGCGTTGGGCTCGGAACAACCGATCAGAAGCTTGCCCGCGTCTTCCTTGTAATAGGCGTATTCATCCATCACCCGCAGGACGGGCAGGTCGCCCGTCACGCCTGCGATTGGGTCGGTCACCACGTAGTAGTGGTTGGTGTAATGCAGCGGAATCTGCACCCCATGGGTCAGGCCGAACTCGCGCGCCCACATGCCGGTGGCGTTGACCACATGTTCGGCACGCACCAGCCCTTCGGCCGTTTCCGCGCCGATGGCTCGGCCACCCTCGATCACAACGCGGGTGATTTTGGTGTCCTCGAAAATCTGCGCGCCGTGCATCCGCGCACCCTTGGTCAGCGCCATCGTGGTATCGATCGGGTTTGTGTAACCGTCACCCGGAAACCAGAACGCCCCCTTGGCACCTTCGGTCGACAGCAGCGGCCATCGGTCCAGCGCCTCGGTCAGGCTGATTTCTTCGGCGCGCAAACCGCAGCCATGGGCATAGTCGACCTTGCGGCGCAGCTCCTCCATACGGGCATCAGACAGCGCCACGGTCATCGAGCCGTTGCGCTTTAACCCGGTGTTCTGGCCGGTCTCGTCCTCAAGGCTCTCCATCAGGTCCAGCCCGTATTTCGCCAGCGCCGACATGACCGGTACGCCTTGCGTTTCGCTAACCAACCCGGCAGCGTGCCATGTTGTTCCGCTTGTCAGTTTCTTGCGTTCGAACAATGCGACCGACCAGCCCGCCTTGGCGAGGTGATAGGCGGTTGCGCAGCCGACAATGCCGCCGCCGATGATGGCGACCTGCACGTCGGTCGGAAGAGGTTTTACCATGGTTCTTATCCCCGCAACCGGTCGTTTTCGGGGTCATAAAACGGCACCGTGAACACGGTCGCATTGACCGGAACACCCAGCACTTCGATCTGATAGACGTCGCCGGGCTGCGCCGCCTCGGTCAGATACCCCAGAGCAATCCGCTTGCCGATACGAAACCCGGTGCCGCCCGAGCTGACATAACCCACCGGTTTGCCGTCGCGGCAGATCGGATCGGAAGACAGCGCATCCGCGCCGTGACCTTCCAACACGAAAGCGGTAAAGTGATAATCCTTCGGCTGCTCGGCCTGCGCCAGAAACGCATCGCGCCCGACAAAGCTGTCTTTCTTCTTGCTGACGAAGCGATCCAGACCGGTGTCAAAAGCGGTGTACTCGATGCCGAAATCCGCGCCCCATCCGTGATAACCTTTTTCAAGGCGCATGGCGTTCAACCCGTAAGAGCCGAATTCGACGATGCCGTGATCCGCACCTTGTTCCATGATCGCGTTGTAAACACGGACCAGATCGGCGCTGCGCAGATGCAGTTCCCACCCCAACTCGCCAACATAGGACACGCGCAGCGCAATCACCGAGGCTCCGGCGATGGTGATCTCGCGTACCGACATCCAAGGCGCTGCCTCTTTGGACAGATCATCCTCGGTCAGTGGGTGCAGCACCTCGCGGGATTTCGGCCCCATGACCATCAGAGCCGCGTCAAGCTCGGACCCCCGGGTCAGGGTCACGCCTTCGTCGGGCAGGAACCGGGACATCCAGTCATGGTCGCGCTGATCGGCCAGCGTAGGACCGCAGAGCAGGTACTTGTTCTCTTCCAGCCGCGCGATCGTGGCCTCGGACCAGATCTTGCCCTTGGGCGTCAGCATGTAGGACAGCTTGACCCGACCGACTGATGGCATCGCGCCGCAGAACACTTCGTTCAGGAATTCGGTCGCCTTCGGCCCTTCCACCTCGTACCGGGTGAAGCCGCCGTGATCCATCACGCCGACATTGTCACGCACGCCCTCGCATTCGGCCCTGACCGCGTCGTGCCAGACCTCGTGGTGAAAGCTGAGTTGGCCGTCATCCCTGATCTCATCCGTCTGGAACCAGAAGGCGCGTTCCCAGCCGGCGACCTGCCCAAACACCGCGCCTTTGCCCTTGAGCGTGTCGTAAAGCGGCGTGGTCTGCACCGGACGACCCGATTTCCAAAGGCGGTGCGGGTAGGGGATCGCGTATTGGTGCTCATAGAGTTCACTGGAGCGTTTGACGGTGTAGTCGAACGTTGCCCATTCCTCGCCAAAGCGGCGCGGGTCCCAAAAGGACATGTCCCATTCGGTTTCGCCTTCGGTGATCCATTCGGTCAGGGTCTTCGCCGCCGCCGCCGAATGGGTGATGCCAACCGGAAAACAGCAGGCGTGGTAGAAGTTCGGCAGGCCGAAAGCCGGACCGCAAAGCGGCGCGCCATCGGGGCTGTAGGGGATAGGGCCATTCACAAACCGGCTGACCCCGGCCTCACCCAGCAGGGGAACATGCTCCAGCGCGGCTTCGAGGATTTCGGCAATGTCATCAACGCTGTCTGGGTAGAGCTGATTGGCAAAGCAATCGGGCATCCCGTCCAGCCACGCCGGGCGGCCTTCGTGGCCGTATGAGCCTAGCAGCAGCCCGTTCCGCTCGCGCCGCAGATAGTACATGATGTCCGGGTCGCGGACGAGCGGGAAGTTCTCGGGGTTGGCTTCAAGCTCAGGCAGGCTTTCCGTGACCAGATACTGGTGCTCCAACGTGACAACGGGCAGTTTTTGCCCAACCATTTCGCCAACCTGACGACCATAGTAGCCGCCTGCGTTGATCACGATGTCACAGACAACATTGCCCTTGTCTGTCTGCACCTCCCATTCGCCGGAAGCGCGGCGGCTGATGCCGGTGACCGTGGTAAACCGCGCAATCGCCGCGCCCTGATTCCGCGCGCCCTTGGCCAGCGCCTGAGTCAGCTGCGAGGGGTCCACATCACCCTCATAGGGGTCATAGATTCCGCCGATGATGCTGTCGCCCGAACTGAAATACGGATGCATCTCGTCCATCTCGGACGGGGTGAGCATCGCCATGTCATAGCCCAGCCCCTTCGATATCCCGACAAGGTGGCGGAACAGGTCCATCCGTTCCGGCGTATGGGCAGGCCAGAACGCGCCGGTGTGGCGGTAGGTGATCGGGTAATCAACCTCCTCGGCCAAGTCCTTGTACAGCCGCCACGCATAGTTGCCCGCGCGCATCCCGCCCCAGCTATTGGCATAGGTCGGGATGTTACCCGCAGCATGCCAGGTCGAGCCACTGGTCAATTCGTTCTTTTCGATCAGCAGCGTGTCGGTCACGCCTGCTTTGGCAAGGTGATAGAGGGTCGAGACACCAACCGCACCACCCCCGATGATCACTACTTTGGCTTGGTCTTTCATGAACTCAGTCTTTCAGATGGATCGGCAGACGCGCGCGCAGGGCAGCTTCGACATCTGCAGGAAGATGGGACGGCGCAGGCTGCGCCTCAATCTCGGCAACGCGGGCAATGGCGCGGTCCCAGACCGTTTGCGCGCCGCTTTCCAGCCAGTCATTGACGCTCTGACGGTCACCCAGCGATGGGTAGACATATTCCTTGGTCATCAGGTCCAACGTCTGCGCGGTGCCGAGGAAATGCCCTTCGCCTGTCACGACATCCTCGATCATGTCGAGGTCGATGGAATCCTCGAACATCTCCACCCCGCGCACAGTGCGCAGGATCGCGCCGCACATGTCGTTGTCGATCACCAACGCTTCTTTGCTGGCAGCCATGATCGACCCGAGCATGCCAACGGACAAGTTGATCATGTCGGCACCACCCTGCGCGGCCAGCGCGATGGTGTAACCCTTTTCATAACCTGACTGCGCATCAACCGTCTTGGCATCGGTCATTCCCGCCGAAACGGTCGAGGGCAGGCCGAGGTTCAGCAGCAATTGCGCAGCGGCGGCGTTGGCCACTGCAGCCTCACCTGAGCCGCCGGTCATGGCCCCGGTGCGCAGGTCCGAGATGAAGGGCAGGAAAGCCAGAATACAGGGAAAGCCCGGCTGCATCATGTTGACCAGGATCAGACCGGCCAGCGATTCCGCCAGCCCTTGTGCCAAAGCCCCCGCCAGCGAGGCCGGGCTGGTCGCACCCGCCTGTGCCGCCGAGCATATTTGCAGCGGCATTCCCAGACGCACACATTCCTGCATCACGCCACAGGCTTCCTCGGCCAGTGTCAAAGGCGGCACCACATGGCAGACCGACGCGAAACAGAAGGGCTGCGCCTGAAACGCGCCTTCGCCGCCAAGAGCTTCGTCGAACATCCCGACGACAGGGGCCACGTTGGCGGGTTCGAAGAAACTGGTGCCGATCGGTTTCGAGGTCGCTTTCATCGCCGCAAAGGCGGTATTGATATCCAGCATCAGCGGGTCTTCGAGATCCCGCGCCACCACGGGGCGCAGTGAATAATGGATGCTGTCGCAGGCATCGACGATGCGCATCAGACCGTACAAATCCTGCAAGGTGCTGTCACGGAAGGTGTTGGTGGCGGCGTCCAGCACCTGCACGGCGGCCCCGCCGGTGCCGATATGCACCCGACCGCCGCCGATCTCGATCCCGCGATCCCGATCGAACCCGGGTAATTCCACCCGTTTACAAGCTTTTGCAAGTACATCTTCAACCAGATCGCGCGAAAAGATGATACGGCCATCCGAACGTACCGTCGCCCCGTTTGCCAGAGCAAGCTCCCGGATATCACCGGGCGCACCGGATACGCCGATACGTTCCAGAATGTCGAAAGCCGTATCCGTGATATGCTTCAGCTTGCCGTCATCCAACGGTTTGAATCGCCCACCAACAGGCGGGTCTGTTATCTTTGGTGTCGTGGGGTCGGCACCCCTTTTACTTCTTGTTCGCCGCATGAACATGCCCGTGCAGAGGAATTTTTCACGGCATCTTAGGAAGGGTGCAAATTTAGCTCAATTCCATTATTTGTAGATTTTGGTGAATGATTTTCATGCAATTCAAATTTGGAATCGCTCCCGAATTTAAGATCAAGATTCCGGCACAGCTGCGCAGTCTATCCACCGCATGTAGGGAATACCCGTGCTTCACCACCGGTTCTCGAGGCCGCGTCTGAATCGGCCTTTCCAGCCAAGCCGGGTTCGGATGAGGCGGACTCCGGAAAGTCCAACGCGTTTTCTGATCCGGCTTTACCGTGCCAAATGAAGAAACGCACGCAATGCATTGTTATGGCAGACTTCGGTCATCGTGAAGCTCAAAGACAACCCGCGCTAACTCTTCAATCTCCTTGGCCAGCGGGCGATCAACGTCCAAAGGCGGCGAAGCGTCCCTTACACGTGTTTTGATGTCTCGCAGAAACGGCCCGAGTTGACCGCTGGTCGCGCGCAGCTCGACCGCCTGACTGGCGATCATGACCTCAATCGCTGCCAGCGTCGACAAATGCCCGCTGATCATATCCAGGGCGGCCACGATGGCCGCAGAATGGGTCAGGCAATCCTCAACCCCATTTGCGTTCACGCTGGGCCAGACCGGTACCGGCTGGGCGGCCTGTGCAATTTCTGCGACCAAAGCCTCCGCGACTTTCATGATCGGCGCGAACCCGTTCGAGGAACTGTTGGGCTGCGCCAGAAAACTGGGCAGACCGCTGAATTCAGGGATCAGCAGCTTGGAAAACCGTGCCAACTGCGCCATTGCCAAAGCCACGAAGGACCGGTTCAAATTCTCTGCCACGCTGGCGATTTCCGATGAAAAATACGCGCCGCAGGACATGATTTTTCCAGCGTCAGCCAAGGCCACAGGATTGTCGCTGGGGCTGTTCATTTCAGCCTCGACGCAGTTCAGCGCCCGATCCAGAGCGGAGCGTGTTGTGCCATGAATCTGGACCACATTGCGAAAACTCAGCGGGTCCTGCAGACGTCGTGCCTGACCAGGCTTGGTAAGGTCGCTGCCTGCCAAACGCCTGCGCAGCCCTTCTCCGGCTGCGACATGCGCCTTATGCGGGTTGAGCGCAAGAATCTCACCGTCCAGAGGTCCGGTATTGGCCCGGAACCCCTCCATCGACATTGCTGTGGCGGTCTGAGAGGCCTCAAAAACCTGCTCGGCTTTTGAGATCGCAAGCGCCGCCAGAGCGATAACGGGGCAGGAATGATTGGCCAACGCCAGACCGTCGCGAGGCGCCAATTGCAAAGGCTCCAAGCCGTGCGCGCGCATGACATCCGCGCTTTGCCCGACCGAGCCGTCGGACGCGTACAATTCGCCCTCACCAATCAGGGCCAGTCCGATAGTGGCATTCAAAACAAGATCTGCCGCGCCAATTGACCCCAAAGAGCCCACGACCGGAACAAGCCCCGCATTCAGGCAGCCAGCGATGTGGCGCGCCACTTCGGCTCGAGCGGCGCTGTGCCCTTTCAACATTGTGTTCAACCGTATGATCAGACCGGCCCGGACGGCTTCACGCGGCAAGGGTGGGCCTATGGCGTGCGCTCGCCCTCTCAGGGTCTGGACGGAAAACTCTGCAAGCGCTTCTGCATCCAACACTTCGGTTGCCCGGGCCCCAAGCCCTGTGGTCACACCATAAACGGGGGTTTTATCAGCGATGGCGCGCGCAACCAGCGCATGGGTCCGGGTCATCCTGCGCAACCCGTCAGGATCAAGGGCGATGTGCCAACCTTCCCGCGATGCCCTTTGAAGCATCTCAACCGTCAGCCCCGTGCCGTCAAGTGTCAGGCTCTCCACGTCAGGCATCCCGGTACAGCAGGTTCTGCACGATCCCCAACTCCCGAGCTCGGTCGAGGATTTTGGCCCCCAGCGCGATATCACTTGTGGACATGCCCCGGTGCCAGAACAGGATGGTCTCATCTTCGCATTCGCGGCCGGGTTTCAGACCGGCAGCGATCTCGCCGATTTCTGCGTAGAAAGACGCCTCATTGACAAGCCCCGCGTCGATCTGAGGTCTCAGCGCGCCCAGATGACCGGCGCGCATCTGACCGAGGTCATCCATAACCAGCTTGTCGAACCCTTCGGTGAAATCGAGCGGCAGCGTACTCATGGTTCCATAGGGGACGACATAGGCCCCCTTCCTGACCCATGACCGGTCGAACATGGGCGTTGGCGCGTTCAGGCGGGTCGCTTCGACCAGAATGTCGGCACCGTCCAGACAGGTTTGCCAGTCGCCGGTGACGATCACGTCCTTACCCAGGTCCTCGCGCAAGCGCGCAGCAAACGCCTCTCGGCTTTCGGGTCGGCGGGAATGTACGCGGATTTCATCGAAATCAAACAAGTGATCCAGCAACCGTACATTCCAGTAGGACGTGCCCCGAGCGCCCACATGGCCCAGAATTTTCGGATTCTTTGGCCCCAGCCACTTGGCACCCAGCGCAGTCAGCGCCCCGGTCCGCATGTCGGTGATACCCGCGGCATCGATGACCGCGCGCGGTGCCCCGGTGCGGGGGCAAAACAGGTTCAGCAGCGCCAGTTCTGACGGCAAACCCTGTTTGTAATTGTCGACGTAATCCCCGACGATCTTGACGCCTGCATACCCCAAAGGTTCAACATATCCGCGCAGCACGTTGAAATGGCCGTTAAAAGCCGGATCCGGGGTGAGGTGCATCCGAGGCTCGATAACTGTCTTGCTTTGACCGGCGGCGATCAGTGTCTGCTCGACCGCATCCAGAATGTCATCATTGGTCAGCGCCACCCGGTCAACTTCCGGCTGACCCAGATATTCGATCTCAATTCGCGCCATATCTGCCACTCCCATTTTTGCCCATGATGGCAGTTCCAGGGTGTCATTACAGATCGAAAAATGTGAGGCTTGCATAAGAATTTCTGATTCAAGGCAGGACCATGCAATGCGTCTTCCACCAATGAACGCGCTTAAAGCCTTTGAAGTCACGGTGCGCATGGGTGGCTTCACACAGGCGTCGGCTGAGCTTGGAGTGTCACCCGCAGCGGTCAGCATGCAAGTTAAGAACGCCGAAGAATATCTTGGAAAGAAATTGTTTCGCAGATTGAACAACCGCCTTCTTCTGACCGACGCAGGCCGGATGTACTACTCGGTGATCTCAGAGGCGTTGACCGCAATCTCCAGTGCAACAGAAAACCTGATGGAGATTGAGGCGCGGTCTCACATCACCGTCAGCACATTGCAGTCCCTGGCGGAAAACCGGGTTGCGCCGGCCATGGCACGGCTTCGGGCGCGTTTTCCCGAAACCGGAATAGACCTGCGTATCGAGGCGGATCCCGTCAATCTTCAGAACACCCGCACCGATCTGCGCATAACCTACGAAAACCACCTTTACCCACACCATGAACACGTTCCGTTGTTCAAGGACACCGCCTATCCATTTTGAACCAAACAATTTTTTGAAAACCACGTTGCGAGTGGCGGGATCGAAAACATCCCCGATCATCTGCTGATCCATACGGATTGGGGTGAGCAATTTGCCTCTCACCCGACCTGGGCAAACTGGTTTCGTAACGCTCGGATCGCCCGCAGGCCCAGCGTTCGGAGCGGATTGCGGGTGGGCGGGGCTGCAATTGCCTGTGCGTTGGCAGAACAGGGTGCGGGCGTTGCGCTGGTTCCAAGGACGCTTTTAGATGCTCGGATTGTCGATGCGGGTCGTTTCTACATCGGTGCTTCCGGGCTTCCGATGCCGTATTCCTATTTCGCGGTGTTGGCCGAACCTGCCGCGAAGCAGGGCGCGGAAACAGGGCGGCGCGCAATCTTACGGGCGCTCATTGATGAATTGATGGCGTCCGGCGATGGGTAACTTCGACGCTACATTGAGCCGAGGCAAATTCCCTTAAGAAGGGTCTGCGTTTGCCTTGGTCTCTTCTTCCTGAACCCATGTCTCGGCCTGCAGAACCCCGGGCTGCCCGGTGCCGATAATCCCCATGACCTGCACATCGCCTGTGTCGGTGGGGGCGGCGACCTGAAAACGCCGGATCAACGCAAACACGGCGGCCGCAACACCAATACCTGCCAGCAGAAACTGAAGCCCCCGCCCACCGAACAATGAGATTGAGTTCGGCCCCAACATGGTTCCCACAAGCAGGCCGATATTCAGCAGCAACACCATCGTGCCGCTGGCGGGTACGATCTGGGACAGCTTGAGCTGGTCGTTCGCATGTGCCGTCAGGATCGAATAGGCAGGATACAGCCCAATTGCGATCAGTACAAAACCATAGACGATATGCGAAGGTGAGGTATCAATCGCCATCCAAAGGCTGGAAAGGGCCGTTACAATGCCCAGTCCAATGATCACATAGCGCCGGTCCATATGGTCGGATAGCCATCCGATCGGGTATTGCACCACTGCACCCGCGATCAATGCAGCAACAAGCGCCCCCGACGCCTGTGCTGCGGTGAACCCCTGTTGCAGGGCGTAAAGCGGCAACGAGATGTATGAGGCCGCGACGCCGACACTCATCAGCACGATCCCGATGACGGCTATTGGAGAAACTCTGTAAAGCACAGGAACCGACATGCGTTCGGGCGCGGCGTAATCGGGCGCTTTGTTGCCCGACAGCAGAAGCGGCACAATCGACAGCGAAATCAGAATGGAAACCAGACCGAACAGCAGGTTTCCAGTCGGGTCGGGAAAACCGACAATCGCAGTGCCAAGGGCCGGGCCTGCAAGCTGGATAATGAAATACAGCGACAGGACCTGAGCGCGCATGTTGTTTTCGGATTTCGCGTTCAGCCAGCTTTCGGTGATGACATAAAGCCCCGGGTAACAGAACCCGCCCAGCAGGCGCATCACACTCCAACTGATCGCATCACTGGTCAGCAGATGCACAATGGCGGTAATCGAGACCAGAGAGGCAAGCGCTGAAAAGGCCCGAATGTGCCCGACATTTTCGACTAATCGCGGAGCCAGCGCCGTCCCGGCAAGCGCGCCTAAAGGATAGCTCGCCTGCATGACGGAAATCGTGAAATCGCTGAAGCCCAGACTGGCCCCCCGGATCGTCAGCAAGGTCGCCAACAGGCCATTGGCGACCATCAGCATGAGCATTCCCAGGAACAACGCCCAGTTTTCATTTAATGCGCGTATCATAGCCAACGGCTACTGTGGCGGGTCAGACCTGTATACAACTCCAACGACATTGAAATGTCGTTTGAAGGAGTACAGCCAGAGCAATCCTTAACTTGAGATCCGCCTGATAAGCAGGCGTTTCAATTAGCTTTTTTGCTGTTGTGACTGCCATCGACCCCGGCTGAGATCCGACCGGATCACTCGGTACCTTGCATAATCCGGACGAAAATTTCAGGGTCGGTCACGCCCTCGGAACCGATCGTCAGAACGCGCGACTGCGCTGACAAACCAAGCATCCGCATAAGCTCCGGGCTACCTGCGGCCTCGATCAAGGCCGCCAGTCCGGCAACGCCGCTCTCGCCAGCCTCGATCACCGGATCTTCGCCATGAGGACGCGCCAATCGACGGACGGTCGGCGGGATCAGCGCATCGCTGATCGTCAGGAAATCCGACGCTTCGCTGTGCAATATCTCCCACGCCATCGGGGAAGGCACTCCGCAGGACAGGCCCGCCATAATCGTCTCTTCATCAATCTCAACAGATGCGGCTTGCCCTTGCTTTGCGCTTTCGAACAAACACGCGGCCAGTTGCGGTTCCACAATTACCACGCGCGGGGATGCATCGCCCCAGGCTTGACGCAAGGCCGCCGCCACAGCCCCGGCAAGCCCGCCCACGCCACCTTGCAGAAATACATGCGTCGGTGCGGTGTCCAATGCCTCCACGATCTCTTTCACCATGACGCCGTAGCCGGACATCACATCTCGCGGCGGGTCCGTGTAGCCGGGCCAGGACGTGTCCGAGACCACAAACCAGCCATTCTCGTCGGCCTCCTGCCGGCACTGCTCAACCGACGCGTCATAATCACCAGCGATACGCACGACGTCGGCCCCCAGATCTCGCATGGCCTGCGCGCGGCCTTCACTGACCTCTGCGTGAATGTAAATCCGGCAGGGCGCACCGAACCGTTGACATCCCCAGGCCAGAGACCGGCCATGGTTGCCATCGGTTGCCGAAACAAGCGTGATCCCGGCAACGTCCTCCGCACAGCCGCCGGTGCGGATATCTTCCAACGATACCTCTTTGCCTGTCCGCCGCGAGATTTCTCGTTGCAGAACACGCAAAGCAGCAAAGGCACCACCAAGCGCCTTGAAGCTGCCAAGACCAAACCGAGGGCCTTCGTCCTTATAGTAGATTTCTGCGACGCCAATTTCGGCGGCCAAAGAGGGCAGGGAATGCAAGGGCGTGGGCGCATACCCCTCCCACCGGATGATTTCATTCGTAGCGCGCGTGAAATCCTGTTGCGTCAGAACAGTTTCAGCAGCGGGGCCGAAATCCGGTTGACCCGCCTGATGGGTAATGCTTTTTGTCATGGTCCTATGTCCTGTCAGGGTTTCAGCGGCAGGCGCTGCCGCACCAGTTCCGCCCAGAGATTTGCACCCAGAGGGAGCAACTCGTCGTTGAAATCGTAATCCGCCGAATGCAGCGGACGGCCATTCGACCCCTCGGTGCCATTGCCGATCAGCAGGAAACAGCCGGGTACTGCAGCGGCAAATTCTGCGAAATCTTCGGAAAAAGACATGGCAGGGCGGTCGCCATCCACGTCCAGTCCCAAGGCCGCGGCTACTGATACGACGTGGGAAGCGGCATCAGAGTCATTGATTGCTTCGATGAATTCGGTACGGAAATCCACCTTCACCTCGACGCCATGGCTTTCGGCCACACCCGTCGCGATCTGGCGCATGTTGCGGTCGATCAGCTTGCGGTCTTCCGGTGACATCGCCCGCGCATCGCCTTTCAAAACCGTGTGCCCCGGAAGAACATTGCGCTGCCCGTCGGTGACGAACTCGGTCACCGAGACTACCGCACCGGATGAAGGCGCAAGCTTTCGTGAGACGATGGTTTGCAAGGCCAGAACCAGCTCCGCTGCGGGCGTGATCGTTTCGCGCCCCACATGGGGCATCGAAGCATGGCCGCCCTGACCGGTGATCGTGATTTCGAACAGGCTTTCGCTGCAACAGATCACTCCGGCACGGGTTGTTACCCGCCCGACAGGCTCACCCGGCAGATTGTGGGCGCCGTAAACCTCATCAATCGGGAAGTTTTGCAAAACGCCTTCATCGATCATGGCCTTGGCACCCAACCCGTGCTCTTCGTTGGGCTGGAACAGGAAGACAACCGTGCCATCAAAACTCGGGTCCTTGGCCAGCAGCTCGGCTGCGCCAAGCAGCATCGTCGTATGGCCGTCATGCCCACAAGCATGCATAACGCCTTCGTTCTGCGACTTGTGGGCAAACGAGTTGATCTCGGTGATGGGCAGCGCGTCGAAATCCGCGCGCAGCCCGATGGCCCGATTGCCGTTGCCCGATTTTAAAACACCAACAACACCAACACCTTCATGCACCTCGATGCCAAGGCTTCGCAGATGTTCGGCGATCCGCGCCTTAGTCCAGTCTTCCTGAAACCCAAGCTCGGGATTGCGATGAAATTCATGGCGCAATGCGCGCAGGCTTTTGGCCAAAGCGGTCATGGCAACTTTCCCTCTTCGACTTGTCGCCTTTAGTTACTGGAACAAGTTTATTGCAACCAACCTGAAAAATGGGCTCTAGTTTGTGGCAAATCATGCAAGTTTCTTTCACATGACTCAGTTAGATGACTTCGACCGCGCGATCCTGCGCATCCTGCAGAAAGACAACAGAACCACGCAGCACAAGATTGGCGAGGCCGTGAACCTGTCTGCACCCTCGGTGCAGCGTCGCATCCGCCGGATGGAGGCGGAAGGCGTGATCAGCGCCAATGTGGCCATTGTTGACCCGGCGGCCGTGGGCCTTCAGCTCACCATATTCGTTGAACTGGAACTGGTCAGCGAAACCCCGGACGAGATTGATGCAGTCAAGAAAACTCTGCTGAACGCCCCGGAAGTCCAACAGTGCTTTTACGTGACCGGAGAGGTGGATTTTATGGTGGTCGTGGTCGTCGAAAGCATGGCGGTCTACGAGGATTTCACCCGGCGGATGTTCTTTGAAAACAGCAATATTCGAAAGTTCAAAACCTTCGTGTCGATGGATACTATCAAATCCGGAAGCGCTTTGGGTTTCTGATCGAAACAAGAGACGGAAATAGATTTGAGGGGTACGTATCCCAGCTACTAATTTGAACGGTACCGCTGCTTGCGTCGAACCCCGTTATCCCAATCCGGACACACCCGGGAAAAGGTCCATCAGCCATTTGATCCTGTCACAGAAGCAAATGTTTTCGACGACGCGGCAGGTTGGAGCGCATTACGTGCCGCTCAGTTCATGCCTTGGGAAACCAGCCACTCGGTCACTTTCTGAATCTCGCGCCTGTTTCGGCCACCTTCCTGCGCCTCGACGAAATATCCGTGGGTTGGCGTGATGTCTTCGTCGAACAGGCGCACAACCCGGCCTTCTCTGAGGTCCTGATCAATCAGGGGCAGCCAGCCGACCACAGCCCCTTGCCCTTCTGCGGCACCGCGCAGCAAAACGTTGGCGTCCTCGAACACAACACCCATCAGCGGTGAAACGGGCTGCACGTTCAGAGCGGCAAACCAATCCAGCCAGCCCCAGTGATTCCGCTGATGCAAAATGGGCTTGGCCAGCAGATCCTTGGGCGCATTGATGGGGCCGTGCAGGTTGATGTATTTTTCGCTGGCAATCGCGACCGGGCGCAGCTCCAGCAGTTTGGTTGCGCTGTGGGGCATGTCGGCAAGGCGCTGCCAGCTTATGACGATGTCCGCCTTTGTCTGGTCATCCATGCGCGGGCGGTAGGATGGCACCACCTCCAGCTCGACCCCCGGGAATCTCTGCCACAAATCGCTGATCCGTGGCATCAGCCAGCGGGCCGTGAAAATGGGGCCAGCAGCTAGGCGCACAACCTTGCGGGATGTTCTGCGAAGGGCCCCAACAGTTTCTTCCAACATGCCAAAAGCCTGCGACGTTGTTTCTGCAAGTCGCGCCCCGTCTTCCGTCAGCCGGACTTCACGCCCGGCGCGTTCAAACAGCAGTGTTCCAAGCTGATCCTCAAGGCCTCTGATATGGTGGCTGATTGCGGTGGGCGTCACCGCAAGACGCTCGGCCGCCGCGCGAAAACTACCGGTCTTTGCAGCGGCATCGAAGGCACGCAAGGCGGAGAGGGACGGAAACATGATGGCCTGAATGATGAGTTGAACTCACTAATCGCTGAGGAAAGACCATTTGTAAACAGCGTATGATGCCTGCAAATATCAAAGGTACGCAAGTTGGACTCATGTAAAATGCCCTCAACAGCCCGCAGGCGTGGCCGCAAGCAGCGCCTGAACGAAACATCGGAACCCATTTCGAACCCGCCCGTGTGGCCGGGTATTTCCGGTGGACGTATGAAACCTCTTTCCCCGGAAGAGGTCGCGCTGGTCGAAGAAACCGCGCTGTCCCTGCTGGAAACACTGGGGCTGAGCCAGGCCATTCCTTCGATGATCGACAAGGTGGTTGCCGCCGGCGGTTCGGTGACCAAAGACAATCGGCTGCTTTTTCCGCGACAGCTCGTGCGCAAATCAATCACTGAAGCCACACGTGACTTTACACTGTGCGGGCAAACGTCGGAGCATGACCTGCACATCAGTCAAAAGCGCGTTCACATGTCGACCGGCGGCGCGGCTCCCGGAGTGTTTGACCTCGACACGGGCGACTATCGGGACTCAACGCTGCTCGATCTCTATGACGCGGCGCGGATCGTCGACCAGATGGACAATATCCATCACTTCAGCCGATCGGTCGTGGCCCGAGATATCGAAGACAACGCGGTGATGGACCTCAACACCGCCTATGCCTGCCTGACCGGCACGGCCAAACATGTGTCGATCTCGATCAGCGAACCGGGCAACGTCTCTGACATTGCCGAGCTGTGCTATGCCATCGCAGGGGGTGAGGCCGCCTTTCGCACCCGCCCGTTCCTGACCGTGATGGTCTGCCATGTCGTGCCACCCATGCGTTTTGCCGAAGAAGCGTGCGAGGTTCTCGAAGCCGCAATTCTGGCAGGTTTTCCGGTTCAGTTGATCAGCGCGGGGCAGGCCGGTGCAACCAGCCCCGCGACTATCGCTGGCTCTTTGGTTCAGGCCGTTGCCGAAACACTGGCCGGGCTGGTGTTCGCCCGCCTTGTCGACCCGCAGGTCAAAGCGATCTTTGCCCCCAAACCGCTGGTTGCAGACCTGCGTACGGGTTCAATGTGTGGCGGAGGTGGCGAACAGGCGATCCTGATGGCCGGGGCCGCGCAGATGGGGCGGCATTTCGACCTGCCGACCTCGTCCATCGCGGGCATTACCGACGCCAAATGTCTGGATGCACAATACGGGGCCGAGAAATCGCTGGCCGTGACCATGGCCGCCCATGCGGGCTCGAACATCGTCACCCAGGCCGCGGGGATGCAGGCCAGCCTGCTGGGCGTCAGCCACGCCGCTTATGTCAGTGACAATGACATGCTGGGCAACATCCTGCGCACCCTGCGCGGGATCGAAGCCACGCCCGAGAATATTGCCGCAGATGTAATTGCCGACGTCTGCCGGGGCGAAGGGCATTATCTGGGCGAGCAGCACACGTTCAACCGCATGAAATCGGACTATTTCTATCCCGAAATCGGGGATCGCAGAACGCCGCGGGAATGGCAGGAAGACGGCAGCCATCCGGTTGGCGACATCGCCCGGCAAAAAGCGCGCGACATTCTGGCCAGCCATTTTCCCCGGCACATTCCAGACGAAATCGACCAGACGCTGCGCGCCCGTTTCGACATCCGCCTTGCACGACACCAGATCGGCAGACCCTCATGAAAAGCCACTCTCTCAGCAACCGCGCCCATGCGGTGATGCCCGGCGGCGTCAGCCACGAGCTGCGCTATAAAACCCCGCATCCGATCTATTTCGAACGCGCCCAAGGGGCCGAGAAATGGGATGTGGACGGCAAACGCTATATCGATTTCAAACTGGGGGCCGCCAGTCAGATTCTGGGCCACGCCCACCCCGAAATAGCCGAGGCCGTGGCCCGGCAGATGACGCAGATGCCTTACACTGCCGACTGTCACCCGCTCGAGATTGAATGGGCCGAATGGCTCAACCGGCTGTTCCCTTCCGCCGAGAGGGTGCGTTTTACCGGGTCCGGTACGGAATCGACGATGCTGGCGCTGCGGCTGGGCCGCGCGCATTCGGGACGGGACAAGGTGTTGCGCATTGATGGCCATTTCCACGGCTGGCATGACATGCTGATCAAGGGGGCCAAACCCGGCACCAACACCGCCCCGTCGATGGGCGTACCGCAGGCCGTGTCCGATCTGACTGTGGTGGCCCCACCGAACCTGGATGCGATTACCGATCTGTTGGACCGCGACCCCCAGATCGGAACCGTGTTTGTTGAGGCATCCGGCGCGAATTACGGCTCAGTGCCGCTGCCTGACGGGTTCTTGCAAGGGGTGCGGGCGCTGACGGAAAAAACTGGCCATGTGCTGATCTTTGACGAGGTGATCACCGGCCTGCGCTGGTCTCCGGGCGGGCGACAGGCGCGTGACGGGGTGACGCCGGACCTGACAACTCTGGCCAAGGTCGTCACCGGCGGTTTGCCCGGCGGGGCCGTTGTGGGCCGGGCCGAGATCATGAAACTGCTTAGCCCCGGTGAAACCCGTGACGGCCTGTCGCCTCCGGTCAGCCACAAAGGCACTTTCAACGCGGCCCCCTTGGTCGCTGCGGGGGCAATCAAGGCAATGGAAATCCTCTCGACCGGCGACGTTCAGACCCACGCCGACGCAATGGCCGCGCGCCTGCGCGATGGCTTCAACGCGGTGTTTCAGGCACTGGACGTGCAGGCGCTGGCCTATGGCGACAGTTCGACCTGCCACCTCTATTTCGGCGGTCGGTCCATTGACGGGCTGGACGCCGCTGCGATCCGCAAAACCCCGCCCGCGGTTGTCAAAGGCCTGCGTGACGGGCTGTTGGAACGAGGCGTGGATTTCATGTCCTTCACCTCCTGCGTCACCGGCCTGCCGCACACACCCGATCTGATCGACGAGGCCGTCGCACATTTCCGCGACACCATTTCCGACCTCATCCGCGACGGAGTGCTGACATGAGCCTGCCCACCCACGCCCGCACCGTCATCATTGGGGGCGGCGTTATCGGCTGCTCGATCGCTTACCATCTGGCGCGCGAGGGCCGGAAGGACATTGTTGTCCTCGAACGCTCGAAACTGACCAGCGGCACCACATGGCACGCGGCAGGACTGGTGCGGCGCTTGCGCCCTTCGGCGACGCTGACCAGGCTGATCAACTATTCCATTGACCTTTATGGCGAGCTGGAACAAGAAACAGGCCAAGCCACCGGCTGGACCCAGACCGGCTCGCTGACGCTTGCCACCAACCCGGACCGGCTGACCAACATCAAACGCCAGGTCTCGCTGGGCCGGGCCTTCGGGCTTGAGGCCGAGGTGGTGGATGCGACCCGCGCCAAGGATCTGTGGCCGCTGACCGAGGTTGACGATGTGATCGGCGCGGTCTGGTCGCCTTCGGATGGTCGGGTCAACCCCTCCGACGTGGCCCTGGCGCTGTCCAAGGGCGCGCGGGCGCGTGGTGTTCAGATCTTTGAAGACACGCGCGTGACCGGTCTGCAAAAGAAAGGCGGGCGGATTTCGGGTGTTGAGGTCGGTGACCACGTTATCGAAGCCGACGAAGTGGTGATCGCCTGCGGTCTCTGGTCGCGCGAGGTGGCGGCCATGGCCGGGGCGCATATGCCGCTTTATGCCTGCGAACATTTCTACATCCTGACCAAACCGCTGCCCGAGGTTCAGGCGCTGGGAAAGGGCGCGCATCTGCCCACGCTGAACGATCAGGATGCGTTCCTCTATGCCCGGGACGATGTCGAGGGGCTGCTGGTCGGCAGCTTCGAACCTCATGCCAAAGGGCTGCCGCTGGATCGGTTGCCTGCCGATTTCTCGTTCGATCTGCTGGACGAGGATTGGGACCATTTCATGCCGATGATGGAGAATGCCCTGCGCCGTATTCCCGCGCTGGAACGGGCCGAAGTACGGATGTTGCTGAACGGGCCGGAAAGCTTCACGCTCGACAGCCAGTTCATGCTGGGCGAAAGCCCAGAGGTGCCGGGGCTGTTTCTGATGGGCGGAATGAACTCTACCGGCATCGCGCTGGCAGGCGGCGCGGGCAAGGCCATGGCCGAATGGATCATCGCCGGCGAACCGACGATGGAGTTGAATGAGGCCGATATTCGCCGCTTCAGCCCCGAGATGAACGTTCTGGGCGCGTTGGAGGCCCGCATCCCCGAGGTTCTGGGCCGCCACTACGACAACCCTTACCCCGGACGCTCGATGGAAACCGCAAGGGGTCAGCGCCGCTCGCCCATCCACGCGGGCCTTGTCGCCGCCGGGGCGCGGTTCGAAGCGCGCGGCGGCTGGGAGCGCGCCGTGCATTTCGGAGGCGAGGCCGCCCATCTGCCGCTGACCTTTGGCGTTCCAGTGTGGCGCGAACAGGTCGGGCGCGAGGTTGAAACCTGCCGGTCAGGCGCAGCCATTCTGGATCAAAGCGCCTTTGGCAAGATCATGGTGCAGGGGCCGGATGCCTGCGCCTTTCTGAATCGGCTCTGCGCCGCGCAGATGGATGTGCCTGTGGGCCGCATCGCTTACACCCAGATTCTGAACACGAAAGGCGGGGTGGAAAGCGATCTGACGGTGCAGCGCCACGGGCCCGACGCTTATCTGCTGATTGTCGGGGCCGCTGAAACCGTGCGCGTGATGCAGCGGATGCGCGAAACTCGGGGTGACTGTCGGGCCGAATTCACCGATGTGACCAGCGGCTATGCCATATTGGGCCTGGCCGGTGCGCAGGCGCGCGAGGTGCTGCAAGCCACGACAAATACACCGGTTCCCGATCTCAAACGGTTCAGTTTCGCCCCGGTCGAGATTGGTTTGGCCCGGGGCTGGGCGGGGCGGCTGAGTTTCACCGGCGAAGAAGGCTATGAACTCTATATCCCGGCAGATATGGCCATGGCCGCGCACGAAGCGCTGGTCGCGGCTGGGGCAAGCCATGCGGGGCTTTATGCCAGCGGGTCGCTGCGCATAGAAAGCGGCTTCCGCGCCTTTGGCCACGAACTCACTCCGGGCACCACGCCGCTTGAGGCCGGGTTGGGCGCGTTCTGTGCCATGGGCTCTGGGTTTGTCGGTGAAAACGCCCTGCGGGATCACCAACCCAACCGGCGGATCGTTTCGATCCTGTTCGACGATCCCGCTGCGATCCCGCTGCATGATGAACCCATTTACTTTGATGGCAAAGTCGTGGGGCAGATCACCTCAGCCGCGTGGAGCTACCGGTTTGGCCGTTCCGTGGCGCTTGGACTGATCAACGCGCCGCTGGACCTCTTGGAAACCCAAGACGTCCTGACCGGGTTCGAAGTCGAAATCGCCTGCGCCCGCTTTGCAGGCAAAGTCTCTCTCAAACCCGCAAAGGTAGCCTTCGCATGAGCGACACGATCCAAACCACCCGCGTGGCCATCATCGGTGGCGGCATCATGGGCGTGGCAGCGCAGTTCCAGCTGGCCGAGAATGGCTGGACCGACACGATCCTGTTCGAAAAGGCGGAACTGACCAGCGGGTCCACATGGCACGCCGCCGGGCAGATCGCCCATGCCGTCGGCAGCCGCCTGATGGGGTGGATCAACAAGACCTCGATCGAGACCTACAAACGCGTCCAGGCCGAGACCGGGCAAAGCATCGGCTGGCACGAGGTCGGAGGCATCCGCATTGCTACCACCGATGATGAGGTCGACTGGATGAAGTCGATCATGGGCGTGGGCAAGCTGCTGAACCTGCCAATGGACCTGATCGGCCCCGAGGAGGTGGCGCAGGTCAATCCTTTCTACAAGGTCGATGATGTGAAAGCCGCGGTGCGCACTTATGAGGATGGGCATATCGACCCCTCTAGCGTGACCATGGCACTGGCCGCCGCAACCCGGTCGCGCGGTGCGCGGATCGAACGGCACAACCGGGTGATCGGGGCGTCCCGCAAAGGCGACATGTGGCTGCTGCGCACCGAAAAAGGCGATGTGCTGGTCGAACATGTGGTGATCGCCGCCGGGTCTTACGCCAATCAGGTGGGGGAGTGGTTCGGGCTGAAAATCCCTTCGGTGTCGTGCTTGCACCATTACCTTGTGACCGACACGGTGCCCCAGTTTGCGGACCGCCCGGAACTGCCGGTGATGCGCGACAACGCCTATGGCGGCTACATTCGGCAGGAACAGAAATCCGGCCTGATCGGCATCTATGAAGGCCATGTCTGTCCCACTGTCTGGGAAATGCCCGAAGGCGCGCCATGGGCGGCAGAGAATGAGCTGTTTCAGGCCGATTACGACTCGATTGGCGATTTCCTGACGGTGGCCTTCGACAAGATGCCGATCCTGGCCGAGCTTGGCATCAAACGGGTCGTGCGTGGGGCCATCACGCACACCCCCGATGGCGGCATGCTGGTCGGTCCTTCGGGCGCGCCGAATGTCTGGCTGTCCTGTGGCTCGTCCATCGGTCTGGCCTGGGGTGGCGGCGCGGGCAAGGTGCTGGCCGACTGGATGGTGCATGGCGAGGCCGAGATCAACACGCGTGGTTTTGATCCCCGCCGCTATGGGGATTTCGCCTCGGACAATTTCATTGTCGAGCGCACCAAGGACGAGTTCATGCGCCGCCACGATACACCGTGTCCGGGCAAGCAGTTCCACAGCCTCCGACCACTGAAAAAGCACCCGCTTTACGACCGACTTGCCGCCAAGGGTGCTGTTTTCGGTGAAATCGCCGGGTGGGAGCGCCCGCGATACTTCGGCGAAGCGGGTGAGGTCGAAAGCATTGGCTGGGGCCATCAGCCCTGGCATGCAAATGCGATGGCCGAGGCCAAAGCTACGCGCCGTGCCGCCGGTGTCATCGACCTCTGCGCCTTTGCCCAGTTCGAGATCTCGGGCAAAGATGCTGGCGCTCTGCTGGACAGGCTTTCCGCCAACCGTATCCCGTCAAAGGACGGGAGGATGAGCCTCAACTACCTGCTCACCTCACAGGGCCGGTTCGAGACGGAAATCACCATATGGCGGATTGCCGAAGATCGGTTTTTCACCGGTTCCCCCATCGCGCGCGCCACGCCGGATTTCGATTGGATCAAATCGCATATCCGCCCCGGTGAAGATGTAACGATGATCAACCGCTCGGCAGACTGGGGGATGCTGGGCCTGTCTGGCCCGGCCACCCGCCGCATCCTGTCCGAGCTCACCGATGCCGACCTGTCCAACCGCACTTTCCCGTGGCTGTCGGGGCAGGAAATCCGCGTTGCGGGCATCCCTTGCTACGCCTTGCGCGTCTCATTTGTGGGCGAGTTGGGGTGGGAGCTTCACGCGCCGTTGGACCAGATCGGCGATCTGTATGACGCCTTGTTCGATGCGGGTGCCAAGCACGGGCTGATCGATCTGGGTTCCTACGCATTCAACGGGATGCGCATGGAAAAAGCCTATCGGGCCAGCGGCGAATTGACCACGGATGTCGGCCCGCTTGACGTTGGGCTCGAGCGTTTTATTGTTGGCGAGGGCCGTGACTTTCTGGGCCGTGACGCGCTGCTAAGCCGCGATCCTTCGTGGCAGCTCTTCTATGCAGAGCTGCATTCCGACGACATCGACATTCACGGAGGTGAGCCGGTACTGCTGAACGGGCAAGCCGTGGGCCTGACCACTTCCGGCGGCTACGGGTATACCATTGGTAAATCACTGGGTTGGTTGTTCGTCCGCACAGGCACGCCGCAAATCGGCCTCAGCGTCCGAATTCTGAACCGTGACATCCCGGCAACCATCCATCAGGATGCGCTTCTCGACCCGCAGAATCTGCGACCCCGATCCGAGGAGTGACCCGTGCTGCAATCACACGCCATCATTCAGAAATCGGCCACCGAGCTTGCGGACGATCTGCACGCCCGAACCCTGAGCAGCGCCGAAGTTCTGGCAGCCCACCGCGCGCGGATCGAAGACGACACAGTCGGGGTGAACGCCTTTGTCACGCTGGATTGGGACGCCGCCAGCGCCCGTGCCGATGAGCTGGACCAGATGGCCGCCCGAGGGGAGTTCGCGGGGCCGCTGCACGGGTTGCCCATCGCGATCAAAGACTGCTTTGACACCGTAGGCTTGCGCACCACGCACGGATCAAACAGCTTTTCCGAGCATGCCCCGTCCAAGGACGCGCTCCACGTCGCACGTCTGCGCGCCGCCGGGGCAGTGATCGTCGGCAAAACGAACACGCCCGAGTTCACCTTTTCCGGCCAGACCACAAACCTTGTGTCCGGCACAACGCGCAATCCGTTGAACCCGGAGAAGACGGTTGCTGGAAGTTCAGGCGGGGCCGCCGCGGCGCTGGCCGCCAACATGGTCGCGCTTGCCGATGGCTCGGATCTGGGCGGCAGCGCCCGCACGCCCGCCGCGTGGTGTGGCGTTGTGGGGATGCGGCCAACTTCGGGATTGGTGCCCATGGACCCGAACCCGGCCCCGTTCGACGGGCTGTCCGTCCCATGCCCGATGGCGCGCACCGTCACGGACCTCGCCCTGATGCTCGGCGTGATGCAGGGCGCGACGTCCAATCAACCATTGGGTTACACCGGCAGCTACGTGAACCCGGCCAAGCTCGACATTCCGCTCTCGCCCGGGACTGTTGCGCTGTGCCTTGCCCCATTCGGCGCCGCCGTGGATCCATCCGTTCAGGCGGCCTTGGCCCCGGTTGCCGATCTGTACCGCGATCTGGGTTGGCAGGTCGATGAAGACACGGCCCCGGACCTTGCCCCGCTGCTTGCGCATGGCGATATCATCCGCGGTCAATGCGCCCTGCAAATTCGCGCGACCCTGAACCCCGATATGGCACTGGCAGGGGAAAGCTTTCGCACCGCCTGCGCTCAGGGTGAAGGGCAAAGCCTGGCTGACCTGATCGCCTATCAGACCACCCGCCGTCAGATTTGGAACTCGGTGGCCGCCTTCTTCACCCGCTACGATTTCGCCCTTTGGCCCACCGCTACCGGGCTACCGTTCAGCGCTGACTTACGCGATGGCGAAATCACCGAGGACTGGCGCACCGTCACTCTGACACCGCCGATGGAGCTGCCATCGATTTCCATCCCCATGGGCCGGTCCTCGGACGGTATGCCCGTGGGCCTTCACATCACCGGTCCCAAAGGATCGGACGCGCGGCTGCTGCGCTTTGCCCGCCAGATTGAACGCCAAATTTCCGGAGAATGATCATGACCACCATCAATGGCGGCGAAGCCGTCTACCGCGTTCTGAAGGCCAATGGCATCGACACTGTATTTGGCCTCTTGGGCGGTTCGATGCTCGAACTCTATGACGCCATGTATCAGGGCGGTCAGATCGCCTATGTCGGGGCGCGTGACGAACGGGCGGCGGGCCACATGGCGGATGCCTGGGCGCGGATGACGGGCAAACCTGGCGTGGTTCTGGGCGCACAGGCCGGACCCGGCGTGGTCAACATCGTGACAGCGGTCGCCGAGGCACAGCTTGCCTATTCTCCGTTGGTGGTGATTGCCGGTGCGATCACCCGCGCCGATCAATGTAAGGATACGTTTCAGGAAATCGATCAGGTGGCGCTGTTTGCGCCCATTTCCAAACGCTCTGTCATGGTGACAGACCCCGCGCGGCTGGCACCGATGCTGGAAGACGCGATCCGGCTGGCCAACACGGGGCGGCGCGGACCGGTTGTTCTGCATGTCCCGCGCGATCTGTTTGCCGCCGAGATACCGGATTTCGATCCTGCTCCGGTGAATATTGCGCGCCCGGGCCCAGCCGCGCCCTCTGACATCGCCGCAATTGCCGAGCTGCTGTCGGGAGCCGAAAGGCCGGTGATCTTCGCTGGCGGAGGCTTCAAATGGGGGGCAGGGCGCGACGCCCTGACAGCGCTGGCCGAAAAGCTCGAGGTGCCGGTGGTGGCCTCGACCGGACATGCCGACGTGATGCGCCACGGCCATCCGTGGTTTGCAGGGCAGGCAGGCCCGCGCGGAAACACGGTCGCCAGCCAATTGACGCGTGAGGCGGACGTCATGGTGGTGCTGGGCGCGCGGTTGGGATTCAACTCGACCTTTCATTCCAACGACTATGTCGGGGCCGGCACCCGCATCGCCCATGTCGACATCGAAGGCGCAGCGGTGGGCCGCTATTTCCCCGCCGAAATCGCAGCCCAAGGCGACGCCCGCCTGACAGCCGGGGCCCTGACTGCTGTCGCGACACGTCCCGATTGCGATCCATGGCGCGAGGCGTTTCGCGCTGACATGGCCGACCTCGCAGCCGAGCGCGCGGCTGAAGCAGAACTGGATAGCCTACCCATGCACCCGCGCCGCGCGCTGGCCGAAATCCGCGCCACCCTGCCGGAAGACGCCATCGTGACACTGGACACCGGCAATACCTGCCTTCAGGCTGCGGACCGGCTGGCGCATTACGCGCCGATGTCCCTGATCACACCTTTGGATTTCGGCCTTGTCGGCTTTGGCCTCGCTGCCGCAATCGGGGCCAAGGCCGCCGCACCGGATCGCCCGGTGGTGGCCCTTATGGGTGACGGCGCGGTCGGTTACACGATGATCGAGATACAAACGGCCATTCAAAACAACCTGCCGATCACCATTGTCGTTCTGGACAATGAAGCCTGGGGGGCGGAAAAGGCGTATCAGCAGGAATTCTACGGCGGCCGGTTGCTGGGGGCCGAAATCCGTTCGCCCCGTTACGACAAATTTGCGGAATTGTGCGGCGGCAAGGGCATCTGGGTCGATGGACCCGGCGGTATGGGCCCGGCGCTGCAACAGGCCATCGCGTCCAACGAAGCCACTGTTATTCAGGCGAAAATTGACCCCAAAGCTTTGATGACCTTGCGCAAGGACCTGTTCAAGTCACCGCAAAAGGGCTGATCACGATACATCCGCGCGATGCCGGTCCGATCAGGCCGATCCCATGGGTTGGAAGTGTTCGCCCAGAACATCGGGCTGGCAGTCCGCGCCAATTCACTCTATCGCCGACGGGAACAACCCTTCCGTGACAGGAGAACTCAGCCGTGACCATCACTCGCATCGAAACCGGCCAGCGCATGAGCCGCATCGTCAAACATAACGGAACTGCTTACCTGTGCGGTCAGGTCTCGGATGCTGCGACCGTTGCGGATCAGACGCGCGACATCCTCGCCAAGATCGAGGACCTGCTGGAAAAGGCCGGCAGCGACAAGACGCGCATCCTGCAATGTGTGATCTGGTTGTCGGACATGGCGGATTTTGCCGAAATGAACGCGGTCTGGGATGCCTGGGTGCCCGAAGGCCACGCCCCGGCCCGCGCCTGCGGAGAGGCTAAGCTGGCGCGTGATATCCTGAAGGTCGAGATGATCGTCACCGCAGCCTGCGATTGATCTGCCCTCCAAACCCGTCGCGCGCTGATTTCAGACGCGGGACGGGTGCTTGCCGGATACCCCGAAGACCCTGAACGCGCGCGCTATACCTGAGAATGTACCTTCACCAATGTCTCGAGAAACAGCTTGGCCACGCGCGTCGGCGCGGGTTGTTTCCGGGCCACTGCAGCAAAGCGGGTTCGGTATTTGATTTCCTGCGGCAAAATCTGCTTCATAAGCCCCTGATCGACAAATTCCTGTGCCAGATGCTCCGGAAGAAAGCCAAGATAACGGCCTGAAAGTATCAGGATCACCAAAGCTTGTTCGTTCTGCACTTTGGCGGCCCGTCGAAAGCCAAGTTGCTGTCCGACGATAAGATTGGGAGAGTTTACGTTCAGGCCCGCGTAGTTGAGTTTGCGAAGATCACTCAACTTCAACTCCGCCTCCGACCGATTAAACAGGGGATGTTCCTGCCCGCAATACAGGTACATGTCTTCGCCGTATAACGGCGTGTATTGCAGGCTTGCCGAAGGCCTGTGCAATGCGATGACACCAACATCCAGATGCCCGCTGATCACCATTGTCTCAATCACGTTCGGAGGCTCCAGCGACAGCTCGATATGAACTGCTGGTGCGGCTTCGTTGAACTTGTGAATAGTGCGTGCCAGCCGGGCTTCGGGGTTGGTTGCACACTGGTCGAACAAGGCCACTCGAATACTGCCCGCCAACTGCTGTTTGATCTCGTTGACTTCGGTTCGGAACTGCGAAACGGAAATCAGCAGGTCATCCGCAGCCGCCAGCACTTTTTCGCCGTCTTCCGTGAGTGAAAACCCCGCCGGGCCGCGGTTGCACAGCTTCAGGTTCAACCGCACTTCGAGATCTGACAAATGTTTGGAGATCGTGGATTTCCCGACATTGAGCTCAACCTCCGCCGCGGTCAGCCCGCCGCTTTCCGCTACAGTCTTGAAAACCCGCAAAAGACGAATGTCCGTATCCCCGATCCGGGTCGCAAGTGAATTGTGTCGCATTCTGATAGTTCGATAAATATGAAACCTTTCACGCAAATATTAACAACGTCGAAACCAATATGGCAAGATAGCCTCATGGCGCCGAGGCAGAATCGGACTGACCTACTTCTCCCCAGGTCAGCGCGCACCTCGAAACACGACATATGGGAGGGAATCCATGTCATTTATCAAAAAGCTTGGCGGCTTTACGGCTGCTGTTTCCGTCGCGGCTCTGATGGCTGCGGGTGCGGCTGACGCGAAGAACTTTAAGATCGCGGTTGGCGACAGCGGCGGTTCTAGCCAAGAGGCAACGGGACTCGGCTTCATAGCCGCCCTCGAAGAGCTATCGGGTGGCAAACATACGGCAACTCTTTTCCTTAACGGCCAGCTCGGATCCGAGCAGGATACCGTCAACGACGCAGCCATTGGCACACTCGATATGTCACTGCTGGCGATCAACAACATCACCCCGTTCTCGCCGACAGTCGGCGTGTTCACCCTGCCTTACGTTATCCTTAGCCTTGAAGACGCCGAGAAACTGACCCAGGGCCCAATTGGTCAGGAACTGACTGAAAACACCATCAATGACGCCGGTGTTCGCATCATCGCCTGGACCTACACAGGCTTCCGCGTCCTCACCAACTCGAAAAAGCCAGTCAAATCGGTTGCCGATCTGGAAGGCCTCGTAATTCGCGTTCCCAAGAACGAGATCATGATCGACACCTACAAGGCCTGGGGCATCAGCCCGACGCCGATGGCATGGTCGGAAACTTTTGCCGGTCTGCAGACCAAAGTTGTCGACGGTCAGGACAACCCTTACACCACCATCAACGCGATGAAGTTCTACGAAGTTCAGAAATATGTGACCAACATTCGTTACATTTTCTCGATCGAACCGCTCATCATTTCCGAGCAGGTGTTCCAGGAACTGTCCGCCGAGGATCAAGCAATTGTCCTCGAAGCTGGCAAGGCAGCAACGCAGGCCTCGGCTGACTTCCTGCGGGCAAAAGAAGCCGAAATCAAAGAGCTCCTGATCGAAAAAGGCATGGAAATCGTTGACCCTGAGAACGACGAAGCTGAGTTCATCGAATTGGCAACCACCGCTGTGTGGCCAAAGTTCTATGAAAGCATTGGCGGTGTTGAAAAACTCAACGCTGTGCTGGCCGAAATCGGTCGCGAACCGGTTTCGCAATAATCAAAGACCAATAGGTTAATGAAAATGGGGGCACTTAACGGTGCCCCCAACAAGTAAGGGAGGGTCAGATGTCGAAATTTTGGGGATTTGTAGACAACATCGAAAGCTATATCTGTCGCACATTGTTGGCGATATTCGTTTGTCTGTTGTTTCTTCAGGTTGTCGTGAGAACGCTTTTTGCATTCTCGTTTTCCTGGGTCGAAGAACTGTCGATCTACATGTTCGTCTGGTTTGTCTTCTTTGGCGCCAGTTATGCCGCAAAGATGGGCGCTCACAACAGGGTGACATTTCAGTTCAAGTTCTTATCGCCCCGCGCGATCAAATACATCGAGGCGTTCGCGGATCTTTTCTGGATCTTTTTCAACGTCGTCTTTGTCTATCTGGCGATTGATTTCATCTTCAACAAGATGAACCGTTTCCAGTCTTCGCAGACCCTCGGGTTCCACCTTAGCTGGGTCTATATCGTCCTTCCCATCGCGTTCACCCTTATGACCATCCGCGTGATCCAGGTGAACTACCGAAAACTCGTGCTGGATGAAGAGATGGTTGATCCGGATGCGATTGATCTCGACGCCGTCAAAGCCGAAGTCGAAAGCCATAGCCATGGCATTTCCAGCTCTGAGGGAGAAAAGTAATGGGCGCTGAAATTATCCCACTGTTGTTTGGCGGATTTCTGTTTCTGCTGTTCATCGGTGCTCCGATCACTGTGGCGCTTGGCGTCTCGACTCTGATCACCTTCCTCTACCTGGGTGAAAATCCTATCAAATTCGTTCAGATCGCCTTTACCTCGGTCGGATCCTTCCCCCTGATGGCGTTGCCCGCTTTCATTCTGGCTGGCGCGCTGATGGAGGCGTCGGGGCTGTCGCGAAGGCTTATAAACGTCGCTGAAAGTTTCGCTGGTCCGTTCACGGGCGGCATGTCAGCTGCAACCGTCATGGCGTGTCTGTTCTTCGGCGCAATCTCGGGCTCTGGTCCGGCGACGACCGCCGCTGTCGGCATGCTGATGATCCCGGCCATGATTGATCGTGGCTATTCAAAGGGCTTCTCGTCGGCCATTACCGCGTCATCAGGTGGTCTGGGTATCGTTATCCCGCCATCCATCCCGCTGATCATTTTTGGCATTGCAGCATTGGGCATGCCGCCCCCACCCGAAGCGGTTGAAGAATTTGGCCAGTTCCAGACTGTTTCGATCCCGAAACTCTTCATCGCCGGATTTATGCCCGCCTTCCTGATCGCAGGCAGTTTGCTGCTGATGAACTACATACTTGCCAAAAAGAACAACTACACTGGCAGTACCGATGGCTGGTCAGCGCGCCATATGTGGTGCGAGATGTATCGTGGCTTCTGGGCGCTTATGGCACCTGTAGTGATCCTGGGTGGCATCTATTCGGGATATTTCACGCCTACAGAAGCGGCCATTGTTGCGATCTTCTATACGCTAATCGTGGGCGCGTTTATCTATCGTGAGCTGTCGTGGAGCAGCCTGTTCGGTGCATTGGAAACCACAACTTGGCTGACTGGCCGGGTTTTGCTGATAATGTTCACCGCAACAGTGTTCGGGCGACTTCTGGTTGAAAACCAGGTACCGGCTGTCATCGCGCAAGGTATGCTGTCCTTCACCGACAACATCTATGTGATCTGGACACTTGTGATCCTGTTCCTTTTGTTTGTGGGCATGTTCATGGAAACACTGGCCACGATCCTGATCCTGGTTCCGGTGATGCTGCCTGTAGCGTATAGCGTCGGCATCGATCCGATCCACTTTGGGGTGGTAATGGTTTGTACGCTTGGCATCGGGTTCCAGACACCACCGCTGGGTGAAAACCTGTTCATTGCGTCGGGGATATCGAAAATCTCTATCGAAGAGATTTCGTTACGCGCCCTGCCGTTTGCCTTCATCAACACAGTTGCGATCTTCATCATCGCGTTCTTCCCCGAGATATCGCTCTGGTTGCCACGCGTGTTCGGCTACTAGGCGCGAATGAACGGAAAAGGGAACTGAAACCATGAAACAAACGATTACGCAGATCCTTTTCGCGACTGATTTGTCGCGAAACTCCACCTATGCCTTAAAGCACGCGGCCAGTCTGGCCGCGTCAACAGGGGCAAAGCTGCATGTTTTGCACGTCTCCGAACCCCTAAGTGACGACGCGTTGATTACTCTACGCATGTTCATGCAGGATACAGGGTCGCGTGCCGAAGCCTTAAAAGCACGCCATGACCACGTTAAGGCGGTGCTGACCGAGCGGCAAAAGGCGTTCTGGGCTGCCTTGCCCGAAGCTGACCGCGGAATCCAGGATCAGATCGAAACCATCGAGATCATTGACGGATACCCCGCTGAAGTGATCCTGCGACGCGCGCACCAATTGAATTGTGACTTGATCGTTTTGGGAGCTCACGACCACGGGTTTTCGCACACGTTCCTTGGCACAGTCGCCAAGCGTGTGTTGCGTCGTGCGGATATCCCCACACTCATCGTTCCATACCGGGACGAAACGTAACAACCCCTCTGAAAAGGAAGTACAAAATGAGCAAAACCCTGACTGCGCAGGATCTGGCGGATACGTTTGACGCGTTCAACCGCCACGACATCGACGGCGTGATGACTCACTTCGCCGATGACTGCGTGTTCTACACCGTCGCCGGTGACGAGAAATACGGCAACAAGGTCGAAGGCGCCGAAGCCATCGCCGCCGCGTTCTCGGGCGTCTGGGCGGGCATGAAGGACGCCCATTGGGATCACCACAGCCACTTTGTCCATGGTGACCGCGCGGTGTCGGAATGGACCTTCTCGGGTACCGATGCAAACGGCATGCGGATCGAAGCGGAAGGAGCAGACCTGTTCACAGTACGTGACGGTAAAATCGTTGTAAAACAAGCGCTTCGCAAGACGCGCCCGATGTTCAAAGCCTGATCTGCCGCCAAGCGCACCAGCCAGGAGAAAAACAAGAATGGTGGACAACAGCATCCCGCGTCACTGGCCCAAGGCCAGCTACGATCCCAAATACGACCCCATCATCGATGCGGGTCCGGGTCATAATCGCGACCACGCGCCCACATACTGGATAGGAACGGCCGGAACGCCACCGACCGATGATGGACCCGTGTCCAGCGATATGGACGCGGATGTTGTGGTGATCGGGTCGGGCTATACCGGCCTGTCCACGGCCATCCACCTTGCGAAAGAGCATGGCATCCAAGCCATTGTTCTTGAAGCAAATACTGTGGCCTGGGGCTGCTCGACCCGCAATGGCGGGCAGGCCCAGATCTCATCCGGGCGACTGAAGCGGTCGCAGTGGATTCAGCGCTGGGGGACGGATGTGGCCAAAGGCATGCACGCCGAGGTCACCGAAGCTTTCGAGCTGTTCAATGATCTGATCGCATCGGACGACATCGATTGTGATCCACAGCCGGGTGGGCATTACTACATCGCGCACCGCGAAAAGGTCATGCCGTCGCTCAAGAAAGAGAGCAAGCTTCTGAACGACGTGTTCGGCTACGGCTCGCGTATCATTTCCCGCGATGAGCTGCATGAAAGCCATGTGCGCGACATGGAGGCCGCTGGCGCGATGTGGGAACCCGACGGAACTTGCATTCATGCCGGCAAACTCGCCTTCGGCTATGTGAATATGGCGCGTAAGCTGGGCGTGAAAATCCACACCGGCAGCCCTGTCATGGGGTGGGAAACCAAGAACGGTGTGCATCACTTGCGTACGCCGGGTGGAATTGTGCGTGCGAAAACAGTGGCTTTGGCGACCGCTGGCTACACTCCTCCGGGTTTGAACAATCGCACAAAGCACCGCCTGATGCCGATCCTCTCGAACTCGATGGTGACACGGCCGCTGACCCAGGCCGAGCTGGACGAATGCGGCATTCAGGTGAAATCACCGCTGACGGACACCCGAACCTTGCGCCACTACTACCGCTTGCTGCCTGACAACCGGATGCAGATCGGCAGCCGCAGTGCCGTGACCGGGCGTGATGCCGAAAACGACAAGCATCTGGAGCTTTTGAAAAAGGGTCTCACTCGAAAGTTTCCGGCGCTTGAGGATATCAACCTCGACTATTCCTGGTGGGGGTGGGTAGATGTCAGCCACGACATGATGCCGCGCATTTTCCAACCCGATCCGGATCAAAGCGTGTTCTATGCCATGGGATATGGCGGCAACGGAGTCATGTACTCTGCCCAGGCCGGACGCCGCATGGCGCAGCTCGTCGCCGGAGCGAAGGACAAGGCATTCCAGTTGCCGATTTTCACCTCGCCCTTGCCCAGCCATGGCATCCTGACCCCGTTCCGGCGACTTGGTCAGCGCATGGCCTATGTCGGCTACTACTTAAGAGACGAAATACTGTAATTTTATCAGGTCTTCAGTGACCTTGGAAGGAAATGAACCGATGAAGATGACGACAGAAGAGGCCTTTGTTAAGACGCTGCAGATGCATGGTATCAAGCATGCGTTTGGCATTATTGGGTCTGCGATG